>NZ_JAHLEM010000144.1 GCF_018883605.1 Streptomyces niphimycinicus
GCGATGGCCACCCGCTGCTGCTGGCCGCCGGAGAGCTCACCGGGCCGCCGCCTGGTCTGCTCCCCCAGCCCGACCTGGGCGAGCACCTCACGGGCCCGGTGGCGGTCGGGGCGGGCGCCCGCGAGCCGCATCGGGAGCAGCACGTTCTGCTCGACGGTCAGGGAGGGGAGGAGGTTGAAGGACTGGAAGACGAACCCGAGGCGGGCGCGGCGCAGCGCGGTGAGCTTGTTCTCACTCATTCCGGTGATTTCGGTGCCACCGAGCCGCACGGACCCCGCGGTCGGCCGGTCGAGCCCCGCGGCGCACTGGAGGAACGTCGACTTGCCGCAGCCCGAGGGGCCCATGACGGCGGTGAAGCTGCCGCGCGGAAGGGCGAGGTCGATGCCGCGCAGGGCGTGGACGGCGGTGCGACCACGGCCGTAGCGGCGCTGGATGCCGTGGAGTTCGATGGCATGGGCGTCGTGCTGCGGCGCCGGTGCCGCCGTCTCTCGCCGCTTGCGCAGCCGCATGGTGGTGACCCTTCCGAGGAGTTCGCCCGATTCCCCTCGAACCTACGGATCGCGGCCCCTTGGCAGCCATGACGGCGACCGGCGTATCCGGGGTGGGGTTAACCCCCGCCAGGGCCTCGCGGGCGGGCGCCGGCGGGCGGGCGGTCGGGCGGGAAAGGTGCGGCTACTGGCGGCAGATCAGCAGCAGGGCGCGGTCGTCGTTGACGTCCTTCGCGACCGTCTCGATCAGATGCCAGGCCGCGCCGTGGAAGCCGGAGCCCACGTAGCGGTCCGCCTCGCCGGTAAGGCGGTCGATGCCTTCGCTGATGTCCCGGTCGGCGGTCTCGACGAGGCCGTCGGTGAAGAGCATCAGGACGTCGCCGGGGCGCAGGGTGCCCTTGGTGGGGTCGAACTGGGCGCCGTCGTAGACGCCCAGCAGCGGGCCGTCGGCGGACTTCTCCTCCCACTTGCCGGTGCCCGCGCTCAACTGGAGCGCGGGCAGATGTCCGGCGGAGAACAGCTCGAAGTCGCCGCTGTCGAGGTCGAGGACGAGATGGATGGAGGTGGCGAAGCCCTCGTCCCAGTCCTGGCGCAGGAGATAGCCGTTGGCGGCCGGGAGGAAGCCGTGCGGGGGCAGGGAGCCGAGCAGGCCGCCGAAGGCACCGGAGAGCAGCAGGGCGCGCGAGGCGGCGTCCATGCCCTTGCCGGAGACGTCGGTGAGGACGACCTCGAGGGTGCGGCCGCCGCCGGTGCGGGCGGCGACGACGAAGTCACCGGAGAAGGACTGTCCACCGGCCGGGCGCAGCGCCATCTCGCGGTGCCAGCCGCGCGGCAGACCGGGCAGCTTGCTCTGGACGCGGATGCGCTCGCGCAGGTCGAAGAGCATGGTGCCGCCGCGCCGCCAGGGCACCCCGACCCGGCTGCGGAACTGGGCGATCAGCAGGCCGAAGAAGCCCACGGCGGCGACGACCAGGATGGTGCCGGGGGTGACCCGGGAGGAGGCGTCCTCCTCGGTGTACGGGCCGAGCACGGCGGACTCCACGATCAGGGCCGTGGCGGCCGCCGCGTAGAGGGCGAGCAGGCTGGCGGGGCGCAGCAGCAGCCCGCCCGCGACGATGGGCAGGACGAGGGCGGACGGGGAGCACCAGTCGGGCTGGGCGATGGTGCCGCCGGCGATGGCGGGGATGCCGAGGAGCAGCGCGCTGAGGGCGAGCCGGTCGGAGCCCTCGCCGCGGAAATAGTCGACTCCGGCTTTGCGCACGCCTGTGCGAGCCCGGTGCAGAGCTCTGCGCATCCGGGCCCACGGAGTGTCCACGCGGCCAGTCATTGCATCGGGACCCTACCCACCCGTTCGGACGCGCGTCGATTCGTGGCGCGTTGAACCACCCAGCCAGGGGGGCAATAGTAAGCGAAATTCGTTCGCGTGTACGGGAAACGGCTGCTAGGGATGGGAATATGAGGACTGAGCTACGTGTGCTCGACCCATCGCTTTGGGATGATTGGTACGGAAAACTGGTACTCGCATTCGGAGGAGTTCCCGAAGCGCCGGAGGAATCGGCGCTCTGGAGGGAGTTGACCGAATGCGAGCGCTCGATCGGCGTGTGGGACGGCGCCGACATCGTCGGCACGGCGGGGCTGTTCAGCTTCCGGCTGTCGGTTCCCGGCGGGGCGATCGTCCCCGCGGCAGGCGTCACGATGGTGAGCGTGCAGGCCACCCACCGGCGGCGCGGAGTGCTGCGGAGCATGATGCGGCGGCAGTTGGACGACATACGTGCGGCAGGGGATGAGCCGCTGGCCGTTCTGACCGCATCGGAACCGGACATCTACGGACGGTTCGGGTACGGCGCCGCCACCCAGAACGCCTACGCCGAGATCGACACCACCCAGGTGCGGCTGACCGTCCCCGAGGGCACCGACGACGTACGGCTGCGCGCGGTGCCCCTGGAGTCGGCCGTCGAGGCGTGCGAGGCCGTCTACGCCCGGCGGGTGTCCGCCCGGCCGGGCATGCTGGAGCGGCGCCCCGGCTGGGAGCGGCTGCCGCTGCTGGACCCGCCGGGCGAGCGCGAGGGCGCGTCCCCGCTGCGCTGTGTGCTGGCCGAGTCGGGCGGCGAGGTCAGCGGCTTCGTACGCTTCGCGGTCAAGCCCGACTGGGAGCTGGCCGGGCCGAAGGGCATGGTCATCCTGCACGATCTGGAGGCCCTGGACCCGGCCTCCTACGCGGCCCTGTGGCGGCTGCTCTTCGAACTCGACCTGACCTCGGTGATCCGGACCGGCTCCCGCCCGGTCGACGATCCGTGGCAGCACCTGGTCTCGGACATCCGGCGGTGCGCCGTAAAGCTGCGCGACTCGCTGTACGTCCGCCTGGTGGATGTGGGGGCCGCGCTCGAGAGGCGGACGTACCCGACCCCGGTGGACGCCGTCCTGGAGGTCACGGACCCCTTCTGCCCGTGGAACGAGGGGCGCTGGCGGCTGAGCGGCGACGCCAAGGGCGCCTCCTGCGAGCGCACGCAGGACGCTCCGGATCTCCGGCTGGGCGTACGGGAGCTGGGGGCGGCGTATCTCGGCGGGGTCTCGCTGACCGCGCTGGCGGGTGCGGGACGCGTCGAGGAGGTCCGCCAGGGCGCCCTTACGGAGGCCGCGACGGCCTTCGCCTCCCCGGTCGCCCCATGGCTGCCCCACGGCTTCTGACGGCTTGGGGGCGGCTTCGGGGCGGCTCCAGGGCAGTTCCAGGGCGGCGGATGCGGGCCTTACGGCCGCTGGCAGTCAGGGCACCAGAAGAGGTTGCGGGCGGCGAGATCGGCGGCGCGGATCTCGCCACCGCAGACATGGCAGGGCTGTCCGGCCCGCCGGTAGACATAGACCTCGCCGCCGTGGTCGTCCACGCGCGGCGGGCGGCCCATCGCCTCGGGGGTGTGCTCGGGGCGGACCGTGTCGATCCGGTTGTTCCGCACCCCCTCGCGCATCAGCGCCACCAGATCGGCCCAGATCGCGTCCCATTCGGCGCGGGTCAGCGCCCGGCCGGGCCGGTAGGGGTCGATGCCATGCCGGAAGAGCACCTCGGCGCGGTAGACGTTCCCCACGCCGGAGATCACCTTCTGGTCCATGAGCAGCGCGGCCACGCTGACCCGGCTGCGGGAGATCCGGGTCCAGGCCCGCTCGCCGTCGTCCGCCGGGCGCAGCGGATCGGGGCCCAGCCGGTCGTGGATCGCCTGCTTCTCCCCGTCGGTGATCAGCGCGCAGGCGGTCGGGCCGCGCAGATCCGCGTAGCCCCCGGGGTTCGCCAGCCGCAGCCGGACGGTGTCGGTGGCGGGCGGTGCGGGGGCCGGGCCGACGGCGTACGTGCCGAAGAGCCCGAGGTGGACATGGACCCAGCCGGTGGCCGCGAAGTCCAGGAAGAGATGCTTGCCGTGGGCCTCGGCATGGTGCAGCGGCCGGCCGTCGATCAGCCCGGCGCCGTCGGCGAACTTCCCCTGTGGGCTGGTGGCCCGGACGGGCCGGCCGCCGAAGGTCTCGAGGTGGTCGGCGGCCAGCCGGTGGATCGTGTGCCCTTCGGGCATCAGTCGCCTTGCGGATGGTGGGCCGGGATGGGCGGCAGCTCGCCGGTGGTCTCGTAGGCGCTGAGCATCTCGATACGGCGGGTGTGCCGCTCCTCGCCCGAGTACGGGGTGTTCAGGAAGATCTCGACGAACTTGGTCGCCTCGTCCTGGGTGTGCATCCGGGCGCCGACGCTGATCACATTGGCGTTGTTGTGCTCACGGCCGAGGGCCGCGGTCTGCTCGCTCCAGGCGAGTGCCGCGCGCACCCCCTTGACCTTGTTCGCCGCGATCTGCTCACCATTACCGGATCCGCCGATGACGATGCCGAGGCTCTCGGGATCGGCGGCGGTCCGCTCCGCGGCGCGCAGGCAGAACGGCGGGTAGTCGTCCTGCGAGTCGTAGACGTGCGGGCCGCAGTCGACGGGCTCGTGGCCGGCCGCGTTGAGCCACTCCACGAGGTGGTTCTTGAATTCGAAACCGGCATGATCCGAGCCGAGGTACACGCGCATATTCCGAGTGTGTCATGGCCGTGTGGCCCCCGCCGCCCCGGGTAGGCGTCGCACAAACCTCTGTAGCACCAAGGAACCTCATGAAAACCTCAAGTAACAATCTGGAATCAAAGGTTCTACTGGCGGACCTCCTGAGATTCACTGGCGTCGCTCCTAACGCGAGAGCAAAGGAATCCAGCACATGAGCGCACAACCTGCGACCACGCCGGAGCAGCAGCGGGCTCCCGGCGATCCGGGCTCGCCCGACGGCCTCAAGGCGGGGCTCAAGAACCGTCATCTGTCGATGATCGCGATCGGCGGAGTGATCGGCGCCGGTCTGTTCGTCGGCTCCAGCGCGGGTATCGCGAAGGCCGGTCCCGGCATCCTTGTCTCGTATGCGCTGGTCGGCCTCATGGTCGTCTTCGTCATGCGGATGCTCGGCGAGATGTCCGCCGCCAATCCCACCTCCGGCTCCTTCTCCGCCTACGCCGACCGGGCGCTCGGCCGCTGGGCCGGTTTCTCCATCGGCTGGCTGTACTGGTTCTTCTGGGTCGTGGTGCTGGCGGTCGAGGCCACCGCCGGCGCCAAGATCCTGGAGGGCTGGTGGCCGGCGGTCCCGCAGTGGGGCTGGGCGCTGATCGTCATGGTGGTGCTCACCGCGACCAACCTGGTCTCGGTCGGCTCCTACGGTGAGTTCGAGTTCTGGTTCGCCGGGATCAAGGTCGTGGCGATCGCCGCGTTCATCGTGGTCGGCGGGCTCGCGGTCTTCGGGGTGCTGCCGCATTCGGACAACGAGGGCGCGGGCCTGGCCCACCTCACCGATCACGGCGGCTTCCTGCCGAACGGGCCGGGCGCCATCCTCACCGGTGTGCTGCTGGTGGTCTTCTCCTTCATGGGCAGCGAGATCGTCACCCTCGCGGCCGGTGAGTCCGAGGACCCGCAGCGGGCGGTCACCAAGGCCACCAACAGCGTGATCTGGCGTATCGCGGTCTTCTACCTGGGCTCGATCTTCGTCGTGGTCACGCTGCTGCCCTGGGACTCCAAGGCGATCGCCGACGACGGCAGCTATGTCGCGGCGCTGAACTCGATCGGCATCCCGCACGCCGGCGACATCATGAACGTGATCGTGCTGACCGCCGTGCTCTCGTGTCTGAACTCCGGCCTCTACACCGCCTCCCGCATGGCCTTCTCGCTCGGCCAGCGCGGCGACGCCCCGGCGGCCTTCGCCCGCACCAACGGCCGTGGCGTGCCGGCGGCCGCGATCCTCGGTTCGGTCGTCTTCGGCTTCGTCGCGGTCTGGTTCAACTACCAGTGGCCGGACACGGTCTTCACCTTCCTGCTGAACTCCTCGGGTGCGGTCGCGCTCTTCGTCTGGCTGGTGATCTGCTTCAGCCAACTGCGGATGCGCGGGATCATCCTGCGCGAGAACCCCGAGAAGCTGATCGTCCGGATGTGGCTGTTCCCGTATCTGACCTGGGCCACGATCGCGATGATCTCGTTCGTCCTGGTCTATATGCTCACCGACAAGGACGGGCGCGAGCAGGTGATCCTCTCCGCGCTGGTGGCCGCGCTCGTGGTGGCCTTCGCCCTGGTCCGGGACCGCCTCGCCGCCGGCCGCGGCCCCGACCCGGCCGCCTCCTCCGACGCCTCGGCCAAGGAGACGGCGGCCCCGTAGCGGCGCTCCGCTGAATGCCCTGTGCCCCTGGGCGACGGTGTACCGACCGCCGCCCGGGGGCACAGCCGTGTCCGGGGCCGGGGCCGGTGGGCTGCGTACGGAGGCTGTCGCAGGGGGCTGGGTACGGGAGTTGTGCCGGGCTCAGACGACGCGCGGAAGGACCCGCTCCGCGAAGGCCCGGACCACGTCCAGCACCCTCATGCCCCGGTGCCCGACGCCGGGCACGATGTCGAGCGTGACGTCGATGCCCAGCGCGGTGTAGTTGTCCCGCAGCGCGGTGATGCGCTCCACGCGGGTGCGGCCGACGGCGTCGGCGCCGTCCATCCAGTTGGAGTCACCGGGGTTGTTGATCTCCCAGGTCTCGGTGTCCTCCGCCCCGACCGCCATATGCACGGGCACCTTACGGATCTCCGCCAGCCGCAGCGGCGCCCCGAAGCGCTCCTCGAACCCCGCCGTGCCCAGCCACCACTCGCGGTCGGGATCGATCAGCGTGGTGGCCGGGGAAGACGTACGGCGCCCTGATCGACAAGCAGCAGCGCCAGGTCGGCCAGGCGCTCACGTCCGTGGGGCTCGGCTCATGAGCGCGCGGGACGAGACGGTGAGCGCGCCGGATGAGGCGGTGAGCGCGCGGGACGAGGCGGTGCGCCCGGAAGCGGAGGCCGCCGCGCCCGGCGGCGCCGCCCCGCCGGAGGGGCCGCTCTGGGGGCCGCGGGTGGCCGCGCTCGCCACGGCCGCCATCGGCTCGTTCGTGGCGGGCACGATCTCCACCGTCGGGATCACCTTCGCGGGCCCGGCCATGGCGCAGATCGCCGAGAAGATCCAGCCCGCCGAGTACTTCGCCGTGATGATCCTCGCCTTCGCCACGGTCACCGCGGTCGTGGCCGACGCCCCGGCGCGCGGGCTGTGCAGCCTCTTCCTGGGCCTGGCCATCGGGCTCGTCGGCATCGACAGCCTCACCGGCCAGGCGCGCTACACCTTCGGGGTGCCGGAGCTGTACGACGGGATCCAGATCGTGGCCGTCGCCGTCGGGCTCTTCGCGATCGGGGAGACGCTCTACACCGCGGCCCGGCTGCGGCGGGCGCCCGAGGAGCGGGTCCTCCCGGTGGGCGGCGGGATCGCAATGAGCCCCGAGGACTGGCGGCGGTCCTGGAAGCCATGGCTGCGGGGCACGGCGACCGGCCTGCCGATCGGCGCCCTGCCCGCGGGCGGCGCGGAGATACCCACATTCCTGAGCTACAACGTGGAGAAGCGGCTGTCCCGGCACAAGAAGCAGTTCGGCAAGGGCGCCATCGAGGGGGTGGCGGGCCCCGAGGCCGCCAACAACGCCGCGTTCTCCGGGGTGCTGATGCCCCTGCTGACGCTGGGCATCCCCACCTCCGCGACGGCCGGGGCGACTGGACGATCTTCTTCACCCGCCCGCTCTCCGCCGGGATCCTGTGCCTGTCGCTGATCGCCCTGGTCGGCCCGATGGCCGCACGCGCGATCCGCCGGACGCGGGGACGCGAGCCGGAGACGGCGGGCTGACCACCAACGGCAGGGCCCCCGCGCGAGTCGACCGCGCGGGGGCCCCTTTTCCGCCTGCCCGGTGTTCGGTGAGAAGACGATCACGCAAGCAGGTGGTCTGGTGGGCGCTCCGGGTTACGGGGCCAGCAGCAGGTTGTGGGCGCGCTCCTTGGCGGCCGTGTAACGGCGCGCCACGTCCTGCCAGTTGACGACCTGCCACATGGCCTCGATGAAGTCCACCTTCTGGTTCTTGTACTGGAGATAGAAGGCGTGCTCCCAGGCGTCGAAGACCAGGATCGGCACCGAGCCCTGCCCCACGTTCCCCTGGTGGTCGTAGACCTGCTCGACCACCAGCCGCCCGCTGACCGGCTCGTACGCCAGCACGCCCCAGCCCGAGCCCTGGGTGGTGGCGGCGGCCTTGGTGAGCTGCGCCTTGAAGCCCGCGTAGGAGCCGAAGTGCTCGGCGATGGCGTCGGCCAGCTCGCCGACCCCGTCCCTCTCCAGCGGCTCGCCGCCGCCGTCACCGGTCATGTTGTGCCAGTAGATGCTGTGCAGGATGTGGCCGGACAGATGGAAGGCCAAGTTCTTCTCGAGCCCGTTGATCGAGCCCCACTGATCCTTGTCCCGCGCCTCCGCGAGCTGCTCCATCGTGTCGTTCGCGCCCTTGACGTACGCGGCGTGGTGCTTGTCGTGGTGCAGCTCGATGATCTCGGGGCTGATGACCGGGGCCAGCGCCGAGTAGTCGTACGGAAGTTCAGGAAGTGTGTAGATGGCCATGCGAAGCCCTTCGGACCGCGTTATTGCAATTGACTTGCAAGTACACGCTAGCAGCAAGAGCGTTTTCCGCCACCGCATGCGGACCGGCCGGGCGATGCCGTGGGCCGGGAGTGGCCTGATCTGATCCATGCGCGGGGCGAACGGCGGACCTATGATCAAAGGTCGCTCGAAGGGGGAGGGCATGGATCCGCAGATCGCCGATCTCGCCAGGACGGCGGGCACCACCATGGTCACGTTGATGGCCACCACCGCCTGGGAGTCGGCCAGAGACGGCCTCGTCTCGCTCTGGCAGAGGTTCCAGCCCGCCAGAGCCGGCGGCATCGGCGAGGAGTACGAGGCGAGCCGCGCCGATCTGCTGCTCGCGCGCGAGACGGGCGACGAGGACTCCGAGGCGGAGCTGGCCGCCGAATGGCAGGGACGGGTGCGCCGGCTGCTGGTGGCCCAGCCGGAGGTGGCGGACGAACTGCGCCGCATCCTGGACGAGTTGACCCCCCACCTCCCCGATCAGCGACCCGCCGTCGGCGAGATCCATATGACGGCCGAGGCATCCGGCAGCGGCCGGGTCTACCAGGCCGGCCGCGACCAGCACATCACCGAGCGATGAGCGGGCCGGGCCCCCTCGACGGCCGCGCGTCCGGCCAGGGCCGCGTCTTCCAGACCGGCGGCGACCAGTACATCCAGGAGCACCACCACCACTACGGAGCCGGAACCGGGTCCCTCCTCGCGCCGCAGCCGGTCGGCCCCCGGCCGCCCCAGGGTGCGGCGGTCCCCGACTCCGTACGCGTGCCGCTCGTCGGGCGGACACCGGGCATCCTGCGGGACCGCGCCGACCTCATGGAGCGGCTCCGAGCCGCCGTCACCGGCCCCGGTGGCGACGTTCACGTCCTGCACGGCCTGGGCGGCTGCGGCAAGACGGCGGTGGCGCACGCCCTCTTCACGGAGGCCGTAAGGGACCACGGACGCATCGGGCTCTGGGTGAACGCCTCGGAGCGGATCTCCCTGCGCGCGGGCATGCTCGCCGTGGCGGGCGACCGGGGTGCGACCACGGGCGAACTGGCCGCCGCGGCCGGCGGTCAGCGTGCCGCCGCCGACCTGGTCTGGCACTACCTGGACCACTCCGCCCAGCGCTGGCTGCTGGTCCTGGACAACGCCGACGACCCGACGGTCCTGGAGGAGGGCGGCTGGCTGCGCACCAGCCCGCTCGGCACGGTCCTGGTGACCACGCGGCACGCGACGTCGCCGCTGTGGCGGGGCACCGGGTCGGCACGGCACCCCGTCGGGGTGCTGCCGGAGGCCGACGCGGCACAGGTCCTCTGCGATCTGGCGCCGGACGCCGGTACCGTCGAATCGGCGCAGAAGGTGGCGCGACGGCTGGGCTGTCTGCCGCTGGCCCTGACCCTGGCGGGTTCGCATCTGTCGCATCAACTCCTGGAGTCGTGGTCGATGGACGAGTACGACCGGAAGCTGAGCGAGGACTCCACGGCCCTGGTCGACCAGGGCGCGGTCGGCAGCGGCCAGTCCCGCCATCTCGTCGGCCGCACCTGGCAGTTGTCCCTGGACGCCCTCGCCGGACAGGGACTGCCGGAGGCGACCACATTGCTACGGCTGCTGTCCTGCTGGGCGGCGGACCCGGTGCCGCTGTCCCTGCTGATGCCGGTGGCGCGGGGGGAAGTGGACCTCGGCCATCTCGACCCGCCGCTCGCCGCGGACCGGGTCGAGCCCGCGCTGCGCGGGCTGCTCGACCACTCGCTGATCGGCATGGTCGAGACGGACGGACACCGATGCGTACAGGCCCACGGGGTGCTGCTGGACAGCGTCGCCGCCGGGGTTCCGGAGGGCGGGCGCGGGCCACTGGCGGAGGTGGCGGGGCGGTTGCTGGAGGTCGGGCTGCCGCCCGAGGGCTCCGTGTCGGCTGAGGCGCGGACCACATTGCGGCTGCTGACACCGCACGCCTTCAGCCTGTTGCGTACTGCCCCCGGGGAGTCGGCCACCCGGTTGGCCGCGCATGCCGCACGTCAGGTGCTTGACGCCGGCGACTGGGCCGGAGCGCTCGCCATGTCCCGCGCTGTTGCCGACATGGCGGAGCGGAGTCTGGGCGGGGAGCATCCCGTGGTCCTCGACGTGCAGGACGTGCTTGGACGGGCACTACTCCGCATGGGGCGCTATCACGAGTCCGAGGCGACACATCGGAGGGTGCTTGAAGTCCGCGAGCGGGTGCTCGGCCCCGACCATCCGGACACCCTCCGCAGTTGCTTCGGCCTGAATCAGCCGCTCGACGTTCTCGACCGCGACGAGGAGGCGGAACAACTGCTCCGCCGGGCGATCGAAGGCCAGCGACGAGTGCTCGGCGAGGACGCCGCGGAGACGCTGGCCAGCCGGGCGCAGTTACTGGAGGTGCTCGCGGAGCTACGCAAGGAGGACGATTTCGACGCGGAGGCGGGCTCGGTGGTCGAGGCATGCGAACGCGCCCTGCCGCCGGGCCATCTCACGACTCTGCTCGCTCGACACCTGATGGGCTACGGCCTCAAGGAGTTCGGACGGTACGCGGAAGCCGAGCCGGTGGCGCGGCGCACACTGACGGACCGGACCCGCGTTCAGGGGGCCGACCACCCCCAGACGCTCTCGGCGACGTTTCTCGTCGGCTTCGTCGCGCATGCGTTGGGCAAGCGGGAAGAGGCGATAGACCTCTTCCAGCGGTTGGTCGAAGCTCGTACCCGCATTTTGGGCGAGGAGCATCCAGCCGTCGCTGTCGACCAGGCGCTCCTCGCCCGTTGGCAAGCCGAAGGCCAATCCCAGCGCTGATCAGCCCTGAGCGGCCTCCTGTCGGGCCACCGACATCCGCTGGCGTACGTAGCCGATGATCGCGAGGGCGATCGCCATCACGGCCGTGGCGTAGAGCTGGCTGCGGGTGTCGCTCTCGCGCAGCATCAGCACCAGCACGCCGACCGTGGCGGCCATGGCGACCCAGGTCAGGTACGGGAAGAGCCACATCTTCACCACGAGCTTCTCCGGGGCCTCGCGCTGGAGGCGGCTGCGCATGCGCAGTTGGGCGACGGCGATGAAGCCCCAGACGACCAGGACCGCGGCGCCGACCATGTTGAGCAGCCATTTGAAGATGGTGTCCGGCCACCAGTAGCTGAGCAGCACGGCGACGAAGCCGAAGAAGGAGGAGGCGAGCACGGTGAGGCGGGGGACGCCGCCGGTGACCCGGCCCAGGAAGGCGGGGCCCTCGCCGCGGGTGACCAAGGAGTAGGACATGCGGGAGGCGCCGTAGATGTTGGCGTTCATCGCGGAGAGCAGCGCGATCAGCACGATCACGTTCATGATGTCGCCGGCCGCGGGGATGTCGAGGTGGTTGAGGACGGCCACGTACGGGCCCTCGGTGACCAGCGCCTTGTCGTTCCACGGGATGAGCGTGACCACGACCACCATCGAGCCGACGTAGAAGAGGGCGATGCGCCACATCGCGGTGCGCACCGCGCCCGCGACGCTCTTGACCGGGTTCTCGGACTCGGCCGCCGCGATCGTCACCGTCTCCAGTCCGCCGTAGGCGAAGACGGACGCCAGCAGGCCGACGACCAGGCCGTTCACCCCGTTGGGGAGGAAGCCGCCGTCACCGGTGAGATGGGAGCCGCCGGGGGCGTCGGTGCCCGGCAGGACGCCGAGGATCGCGAGTATGCCGAGGACCAGGAAGATCGTGATCGCGGCGATCTTCAGCGCGGCGAACCAGAACTCGAACTCACCGAAGTTGCTGACCGCGGCGAGGTTCGTGCCACAGAACATCGCCATGAAGACGGCGACCCACATCCAGGAGTCGGTGCCCGGGAACCACTGGACCATGATCCCGGCCGCGCCGATCGCCTCGGCGGCGATGCCCACGCACAGCAGGATCCAGAACATCCAGCCGACCGTGAACCCCGCCCAGGGCCCGATCGCCCGCTCGGCGTGCACGGAGAACGAGCCGGAGGCCGGGTTGGCCGCCGACATCTCGCCGAGCATCCGCATCACGAGCATCACCAGCAGCCCGGACAACGTATAGGCCACCACGATCGAGGGGCCGGCGGCGGCGATTCCGGCGCCTGAGCCGACGAACAGCCCGGCGCCGATCACACCCCCGAGGGCGATCATCGACAGATGGCGCTGCTTGAGGCCATGGGAGAGCGGTGGCGTGGCGGTCGCGCCCGCGCCGGTGGCCTCGGCGGTGCCGGATGGCCCGGAGGACGCGGATGTCCGGTTCATTCTTCTTCTCTGTCCCTTACGCGGCGGGCGGGCGGCTGCAAAACGTCCCTAGTGTGAAGGCCGCGTCCTGTCAGGACAACATCGCGACCAGTCTTTTCTGGATATCGGACACCTGCGTCACGCTCCGTATCGGGTGTATCTGCCAGAAGCCGCCAAGCCGATGCGTCCGGCTTTGTGGTCATCCGATGGTGTCCCAGGCCCGCGCGTTGCGTTAGCGTCCCGGTATCCACCCTCTGACCTGGGAGCATCGCTGATGAGCACGGTTTCTGCCGCCGCCACACCCGGTACGGTCCTCGCGGACGCGGTCTTTCCCGCCCGGCGCGTCCTGGCCCGGGACACCGCGCTGGTCATCGGGGGCGCCGTGCTCACCGGTCTCGCCGCGCAGCTCTCGGTGCCCGTCCCCGGCTCGCCGGTGCCGGTGACCGGCCAGACGTTCGCCGCCCTGCTGGTGGGCACCTCGCTGGGCGCCCGGCGCGGCTTCCTGTCGCTGGCGCTGTACACCCTGGTCGGCATGGCCGGTGTGCCGTGGTTCGCCGAGGGCAGCTCAGGCGCCGCCATGCCGTCCTTCGGCTATGTGCTGGGCATGCTGCTGGCGGCGACCGTGGTGGGCGCGCTGGCCCGGCGCGGCGGCGATCGCGGGGTGCTGCGCACCGCGGGCACCATGGCGGTCGGCTCGGCGGTCACCTACGCCGTGGGCGTCCCGTACCTGGCGCTGGCCACCCATATCTCCCTCGGCGAGGCGGTCGCGGCCGGGCTCACCCCGTTCCTGATCGGGGACGCGCTGAAGGCCGCGCTGGCGATGGGCGCGCTGCCGGCCGCCTGGAAGCTGGTGGGCCGCCGGGGCTGAGCTCCCCTGCCCCCCCTGCCTGCCGCCCGGGCCCAGCGCCCGGGCATGGCCACT
>NZ_JAHLEM010000145.1 GCF_018883605.1 Streptomyces niphimycinicus
ACCCGCTCCGCCGTCACCTCGCGCGCCGGGTCGGCGCAGCGCAGCACCGCCCGCGGGCCCGCGTCGGCGCTGACGGCCGCCAGCCCCTCCAGAAAGCCGCGCTGACGGTCCGTGGACGCCGGGGCGTCGTCGTCCTCGCGCACCAGGACGATGCGCCGGTGACCCAGCGCCGCCAGATGCTCCACGACGGCCCGGCTGGCGCTGACGTAGTCGGCACCGACCCAGGCCAGCCCCTCCAGTTCCTCGCGGCGGCCCAGGTGGACCACCGGGAACCCGTCGGCCACGAGCCGCCCCAGCTCGGCGCCCGGCGCGTGGCGGCCGAGGAAGAGACAGCCGTCGGCCAGCCGCACCCGGCTCAGCGCGTCCGGCCCGCCCGCGCTCGACCCGGTGAAGAGCACCAGGTCGTAGCCGCGGGCGGCCGCCTCCTGCTCCACGCCGACGAGGAACGGGTAGTACGAGTGCTGCACGTCCGTCGGGAACGTCGCGGTGAAGCTGAAGACACCGAGGAGGTTGTTGCGGGCGGCGGCCAGCCGCCGCGCGGCCGGGTCGTGTACGTATCCGAGGCTGCGGGCGGCGTCGAGGACGCGCTCCCGGGTCTCCTCGGAGATCGTCGCCGCCTTGCCGTCCGTACGGGCCGACAGCACCAGCGAGACCGTGGCCTGTGAGACCCCGGCGAGCTGGGCCACCTCCGCCTGCCGCGGGCGTGACGTACGGCCGACCGAGCCCGGATTCCGTCCCGGCTTCGCCCGCTTCCTCGACTGCTCCACGCTTGATTCCTTCTCCCCGCCGTCCGGTAATGCGCATTACCTATGCGCATTACCGAGCACTCTGCGGGTGGTGTGTGGAGTAGGTCAAGACCTGTGCGGCGGCTTTCCGTTGAGCGGCACCGCGACCGGCACCGGATGACGCCCGGCTCTGGTGAACCGACCGGGCTCAACGAGGAGCGGGTGAACAGGTGGACCCTCGGTCAGCACTCCTTGCTGAAGGGCCCGGGCCGATGCCCGATCGCCGCCGGTCGATCCGGGCTCCCATCACGTCGCCTTGCCGGCGTCCTCAACAAGCCGCCACACACACCCACTTCTTGCCATATAAGGTGGACGGGTGAGTTCACATGACATGGAGCCCCGGCGTCCGTCTCCGCGGGTGGAAAAGATAGACAGCACGCTGGCGGTACTGATCATCATCGGGATCGCCTCCGGATCGTTCTGGCTGGCCTCCGGCCTCACCTCGTCCTACATGTGGCTGCTCACCTGACACACCCCTGCTCAGCGGGCCCGGGGCAGGAGGCGTCGCCCCGGGCCGCCGGGAGGGGAGCCCCGGTTCAGTCCGGCAGCCCCCATGGCTTCGCGTCGCCGACGGCCGGTACGTCGCGCGGTCGCAGATCCGGCTGGGCGCCGCGCGGGGCGACGACGGCCGTCTCGTCCCGGCCGAGCGGGATCTCGATCCGGCCGGGTCCGGTCTCCCGGTACCGCAGCCGACGGCCGTGCTCGTCCCGTACGTCGATGGCGCCGGCGATGCCGTGCTGGAGCACCAGTGGCGCGCCCGCCTCGCTGTGCACCCGCACCCACCGGGTCCTGCCGCCGGAGCGGTCCGCGTCGACGAGGAACGCGCCCTGGGCGCGCAGGGCCTGGAACGAGACGTCCGGCCGGCGCCGTGAGACGGACGGGAAGACCCGAACGACGCCGCCATGGCTCTGTATCCCCATGTCGAGGATCGACTGGGCCGCGCTCAGCGGGCTCTCGATGCCCAGGTTGGTGTCCTCCGCGTACATGGTGTTCGCGGTCATGTAGCAGTCCATATGGGACTCGTCGAAGAGATTCCCGGTGAAGGTGGTGAGGAAGTCGAGGGCGTCGTCGGGCCGCCCCATCCGCGACGCCATCGAGGAGGCCGCCGCGTAGCTGTACCCCGCCCAGAGGCTGCGGTCCTCGGTCCAGTGGTCGACGGTGGTGCGCATGATGTCCCGGTCGGCCGGGCGGTCCCAGGTGAGCTCGTGCAGCGGGTACAGCCACAGCATGTGCGAGAAGTGGCGGTGGGAGTCGGCCAGTGGTGTGTCGGCGCCGATCGTGACGCCGGTCGCGTCGCGCGGGTAGTCGACCAGCCGCCGCAGGATCTCCCGCCAGCGCCCGGCGCGTGGGTTGTCGGTGCGGAGGATGCGCAGGCAGTCCAGGAGAGTGGCACAGCCCCAGCGGAGCAGAGAGAGGTCGTAGGTGCAGTCCACCGCGTCCGCGTACTCCGGGGACCGGGTGAGCGGCAGATGCAGCTTGCCGTCGCCGCCCTCGTAGAGGAAGTGGTCGTAGTAGTTCACCGCTTTGACCAGGATCGGGTAGAGGACGTCGCGCACGATGCGGATGTCCATGGTGTGGCGGTAGCTGAGCCAGACGTTGTGCACGGCCCAGGAGAGGTTGCCGTTGTTGTCGGTCTTGGTGGGGGTGCCGGGGACGCCGACGGTGTGGGCGCCGGGGCGCAGCGTCCAGTCGGAGGGGTGGGAGAGGGCGTAGATCTGCTCGCTTGGGATCTCGGGCGGAAGGGACAGCGGCAGATTCTTCTCGAACTCCTTGAAGGTGGAGGTGACGGAGCCGAGTTCGGGGTGGTTGGAGCCCTGGATGAGCCAGGTGGCGATCTGCACGTTGAGGTTCCACCAGACCGCGGTCCAACTGCCGCCGGTCTCCGGGTACCAGGGACCCCATTCGGACATCGAGGGTCCTCCGGCGCGGGTGGCGCAGGCGGCCTTGTAGAGCTGGATCCAGTAGAAGTCCTGAATCCGCTTGTCGGGTACGGAGAGCAGGCTGCGCCGGTAGAAGCGGTTCCACCAGCCGCGGTGCGCGCGCACCAGCTCGTCCGGGTCCTCGGCCAGGGTGCGCGCCACCTCGGCCACGGCGAGTTCGGTGGTTTTCGACAGACCGCTTGGAGTCCCCGCCGTATGCCGCGACGGCGTGGTCGGCCATCTGCCGAATCGACAGGGCCTCGCCCTGGTCACGCCGATTGTCACCGGCCTGGAACCAGTTGCAGCACCGACGCCGGCTTGTACACGTACATGTTCAACGCGCCGGGATTGGAGCCGAAGTTGCCCACCTTGGTGAGGGTGACCGCGGCGTTCGCGGCGGGCGCGGGCCCGGCGAGCAAGGCTCCGAGCACGAGGGCGGCGACGGGGAGGAGCCGGGCCGCGATACGGCTCCATCGGCTCCGTGGCGGTGCCTGGACCGCATCCGCCGGGCATGGACCACCCACCGCTGGGACAACCGGCCGAACCGCCGCCGACGAGGGCACGCCCGTCTCCGCGAGCTCTTACGCGCGCTCAGGCTTGCGCGCCTCGATGAGGGTCCTGGACGAGCGGGCGATGAACGGGCCCTCGGCCTCGATCTTGTCGTGCAGCTCGCGCAGGCGGCTGCGGTACTGCTCGACGGTGAAGCCGGGCACCGTCCAGATCACCTTGCGGAGGAAGTAGATCACGGCGCCGACGTCGAAGAACTCCATCGCCGTCCGTTCCGTGCGCACGTTGACGATCTCCAGGCCGACGGCCTTCGCCGCTGCGCTCTCGTCGTCGGGATGCCGCTTCCGGCGCGCCTCGGGCTGCGGCCCCAGGAAGTACTCCACCAGCTCCCACACGCTGGCGGGCCCGACGTGCTGGGCGAAGTACGTCCCACCCGGTCGCAGCACTCGCGCGATCTCCGACCACCACACCGTCGCGGGATGCCGGCTGGTCACCAGGTCGAACGCCGCATCGGCGAACGGCAGCGGCGGCTCGTCCGGGTCGGCGACGACCACCACCCCGCGCGGGTGCAGCAGCCTGGTCGCCTTGGCCACGTTCGGCGGCCAGGACTCCGTCGCTGCCATCGCGGGCGGCAGCTTCTCCGCCCCGGCCAGGACCTCACCACCGCCGGTCTGAATATCAAGCGCCGCCGACACCAACGCCAGCCGCCGACTCATCGCCTGCTGATAGCCCCACGACGGGCGTTCCTCGGTCGCCCGGCCATCCAGCCAGGAGAAATCCCAACCCTCCACGGAAACCGACTCCGCTTCGGCGACAAGCTCTTCAAAAGGACGTGACACACCCACATCATTACGCCCCGGCCCACCCGAACGCACACGGTTTTCCGTTGTGGCCCCTGGCAAGCCTGTGCCGGGGTCAGACTCTGAGTCCGGCGGAGACCTCCAAGATCTGGTGGCGGAGCCAGCGGTGGGCCGCGTCCCAGCACTGCCCGGGAACCGGCCATAGTCGGCCGAAGACTCATGACCCCGGGCCGAAGAAACCGGAACGAGTCGGCCCAGGCATCGCCCAAGGCGAGCGGTCACAAGCTCAGCCCGAGGACCCGCGCATCGCGCCGGGGGTCCAGCGACTCCACCCAGCGCGAAGGCGCCAGGCGCAGCGTCGTGGGCGTGAATCCATACCGGAGGAACAGGCCGCCACCGCCGGTCGTCGCCGTGAACAGGGCACCGAGCCGCTGGCCCCGCGCCCTGGCGAGCGCGGCGCGCAGCAGCCCGGCTCCCACTCCGCTTCCCTGACTCGGCCCGGCCACGCAGAAGTTGTACACCACGCCCGCGGGCCCGTGGCCCTCCCCCGGGCCGGCGGGGTGCGTACGCAGGCCCACACAGCCCTCGACGGTGCCATCGGGGGCCCGCGCCACCAGGAAGTCGGCCGCGCGGGTGGCATAGAGCGTGGCGGGCCGCTCCCGCAGCGCCCCCGAACACACGAAGGGCCGGGACAGTTCGGCGAGTGCGGCGGCGTCCTCCGGGCGGGCGCCGCGCACGCGGGACAGCGGCGCGAGGCGGGCGTGCGGCAGCGGGGCAGGGCATGGCGTAGCCGTGATCAAGGATTTCCTTCCTCGGTTCCACGGTCGGGGAATCCGGTCGGTGAGCAGGTCGGCGTGGTTCATCTCATCCGGCGCGGATCCCGGTCTCCCGGCCGTCGAGGTATGTCGCCACCACCTCGATGTCCCCGATGCGCGAGGTGTCGACCCGGCGGGGGTCGTCACCGAACACGACGAGGTCGGCGAGTTTGCCCGGGGTGAGGCTTCCCAGGCTGTCCTCCCAGTGGCAGGCGAGAGCGCCCGCGACCGTGTAGGCCCGCAGGGCCTCGTCGAGGGTGATGCCCTCGTCCGGGCCGATCACCTGGCCGGACTCGGAGGTGCGCTCGACCATGAACTGGATGGCCCGCAGCGGAGATCCGTCGGTGACGGGCCGGTCGGAGCTGCCGACGAGGGGGATGCCGTGGTCCAGGAAGGCCCTGCCGCGGTAGAGCCACGGGGCCCGTTCCTCGCCCATGATCGCCGCATAGTCGTCGCCGAAGCGGCGCAGGAAGTTGGGCTGGACGACGGCGCTGATGCCGAGCCGTGCGAGGCGCGGAAGCTGGTCGGGGCGGATCAGTCCGGCGTGCTCGATGCGGTGCCGGGCGTCGGGGCGCGGCCGCAGGCGCTGGGCCCGTTCCAGGGCGTCCAGGGCGACGTCGGCGGCGCGGTCGCCGATCGCGTGGACGGCGAGCTGCCACCCGGCCAGATGGCCGTCCACGATGGTGTCCGCGAGCGCCTGCGGGTCGTCCTGTAGCTCACCCGTGTGATCGAGCCCTTCGTACGGGCTGCTGAGCGCGGCGGTCCGGGCCATCATGCCGCCGTCGGTGTAGATCTTCAGCGCGCCCACCGAGAGCCGGTCGTCGCCGAATCCGGTGCGCAGGCCGAGGTCGAGGGCCCGGGGAATGCCGTCGGCTTCATGCGCGCCGACCGGGCGCAGCCGGTCGGCGGACACCATGAGCTGTACGCGCAGCCGCAACAGGCCCGATTCGCGGGCGAGTTGGTAGGCGCCCAGCTCGACCGGGCTGTGGCCGAAGAGGGCGCCGCCGATGCCCGCCTCGGCGCAGGCGGTGACGCCCTCGGCCAGGCAGGTGCGGGCGGCGCGGGCGATCGCCTCGGCCAGTTCCGCTTGAGAGTGCGGGAGGCGCAGAGCGCGGGCGGCGCCCATGGCGCCCTCGGCGAGGAAGCCGTTCCGGTGCGGGGTGCCGGCGGGAAGCAGTTCGAGGACGGCGGAGTTGACCATGCAGCCGTGCCCGGACTCGTGCGTCATGAACACCTTGCGCCCGTGGCTGACCTGGTCCAGTTCGGCGGCGGTCAGATGGCGTCCCAGGGCCCGCTGGTCGTAGCCGGCGATGCTCACCCAGGCGCCGGGCGAGCTCGTCCGGGTGATGGCCTCCGCCACGACGGCGAGCACCTCGTCGATCCGGGTGCGCCCCGCGATGCTCGGGGTCCGCTGCTTGAACCCGGTCCAGGCCAGGTGCACATGGGGGTCGATGAATCCGGGCAGCACGGTGGCGCCCGCCAGGTCGATCACCTCGCGGGCGGGCAGGGAGGTCACGGCGTCGTCCAGGCCCACGATCCGGCCCCGCCACACGCCCAGGTCGTGGGCGACGGGGTGGTCCGGGTCCATGGTGAGGAAGCGGGCGTTCGTCAGTCTGGTGCAGAGCATCTGCCGGAACTCTCCTGGGTGCCGGGGCGGTTCACAGGTCAAACTTAGGTTAGCCTCGCCTAATTGACAGCAGCTTAGCTTTGTCCCTTCCCTCTCACAAGGAGACGTTGATGCGCCTGAGTGCGACCGATGGGGAGAACGCCTTCGTCGCGTTCGGACTGCCCGGCACACCCGGCACCGACGAGTTCTGGGCGGCGGCGGGAACACCCGCGTCGGTGCCCGCCGGCGGCGGATGGACGACCTTGTTCCTGTGGCGCGGCTCTCCGGCGAGTATCGGCTTCGAGAGCTGGTCGGAGCCGGTCCCCCTGCGCCGGTGGGCGGATACGGACTGCTGGTACGCCGAGGTGCCCATGCCCGCGCGGCTGCGGGTGACCTACCAGTTCCTCGCGGGCGACGCGGCGCACGCCGACCCGTTCAACCCGCTCGGCGCGGGCGGTGACCGGTCCATCGCGGCGACCCCGGACGCCCCGGCCCAGCCGCACTGGCCCGTCATCGCCGCCGATGCCGTACTGCCCCTCCCGCACACCCGGATCCGCTGGAACAGCGCACGGCTCGGCGGGCGCCGCACCGTACGCGTCCACCCGGTGGGCGGCGGCGGACCCGTGGTGCTGCTGCTCGACGGGGACGACTGGCTGTATCTGCACCCGGCCATGACCGCGTTCGGCTCGGCCGTCGCCAGTGGCGAGATGCCGCCCGTCACACTGGTCTTCCTGCCGAGCAAGGACCGGGAGGCCGAGTTCGGGTGCGACCGCGCGCTGTGGGAGGCGGTCCGGCACGAACTGCTGCCACTGGTGGCGGAATCCGGCGCACCCGCCGACCCGGACCGGCTGGTGGTCGCCGGGCAGAGCCTGGGCGGGCTGAGCGCGCTGTACGCGGCGCTGGAGTTCCCGGACCTGGTCTCCCGTGTCGCCTGTCAGTCGGGGTCGTTCTGGTGGACACCCGGCGCCTTGGATCTGCCGGACCCCATGGGCGGCCCGGTCGGCGGCACCATGGCCGCGCGGCTGCGGGAGCGCCCCGACCTGTCCGGTCTGCGGGTCGCGTTCGACGTGGGGGAGCACGAGAGGCGGATGCTCCCCCACTGCGAGCTGGCCGAGGCCCTGGTCCAGCGGTCCGGCGCGACCGTACGGATCTCGCGGTCGGCGTCCGGCCACGACCGGGCGGGCTGGCGGCACGCCCTGCTCAGGGATGTCGCCTGGGCGCTCGGCTAGTCGACCGGGTCACCGGGCCACCGCCAGGCAGTAGTCCTGGTCGGTGGCGAGGAGATGGCGATGGGTGTCCTCGGCGGTGATGACGCCGTCGTCCAGGACGAGGACCCGGTCGGCGGCGTTCAGGAGCGCCGGGCTGCTGGTGATCACGATGGTGGTGCGGTCCCGGCGCAGCTTCGCGATGTTGCGCGCGATGAGCTGCTCGGTGACCGCGTCGACGGCTGTGGTCGGGTCGTGCAGGACGAGGACATCGGTGTCGGCGGCGAGGGCGCGGGCCAGGGACAGCCGCTGGCGCTGTCCCCCGGAGAGGTTCGCGCCGCGGTCGCGGACGCCGTAGTCGAGTCCCTCACGGTGGAGGGCGACGACATCGGTCAGCATGGACGCCTCGACGGCCTCGGGGACCATCCGGCTGGTGCCCGAGGGATCGATGTTCGTGCCGAGGGTGCCCGCGAAGATCTCCCCGTCGTACGGGTTCACCAGCATGTGCTCGCGGACCGCCTCGATCGACAGGTCCGCCAGCTCCCGACCGCCGACCCGCACCGCCCCCTCGTACGCGCCGGGCGGGACCTTCACGGCCAGGATCGACGCGAGGTCGGCCGCCGCACGCGGCTGGTAGGGGGCGATGGCCACGAACTCGCCGACGGCCACCTGGAACTTCAGCTCGCGCAGCGAGCCGTACCGGACGCGGTCGAGGTCGAGGTCTGCGCCCGCGGCCGGGCGCTCCCGCCCGTCGGCCGCCACCGGCGGGGCGGACAGTACCAGCGCCATCCGCTCGGCGGACGCGCGCGCCATCATCATGTACTTCGGCATCTCCGAGAACAGTTTGAGCGGTTCCATGATGAACTGCGCCAGCCCCACGGCCATGACGAGTTCCCCGATGGTGATCCGGCCGCTGAAGGCCAGTGAGCCCGCCATCAGGGTCACGGCGGCGGCGAGGACCGCGTTGAGGGCCAGGGCGGTGCCCGCGTACACGCCGTTGACCTTGGCCACGGTGATCGCCTGGTGTTTCGCCTCCGTGCTGACCCTGCGATAGGAACCGAACGCCGCGTGGTTGCCGCCGAAGCCGTGCAGCGGGCGCAGGCCGGTGATCAGGTCGGCGACCTTCGCCCCCGCCCGTGCCACCCGGGCCTGCTGCTCGCGGGTGCTGGAGCCGATCCGCTTGGACAGCACGCTCAGGATCGACAGAATCGCGACGGTGCCCACGATCACCAGCAGGCCGAGCCGGATGTCGGCCAGGCCCAGCGCGACCGCCGCGACCAGCACCGCCACCAGCGAGCTGACCAGCAGCGGCACCACCTCGATGATATCGGCGGTCTGGTCGGCGTCCTCGGTGGCGATGGTCAGCACCTCGCCGGACTTCAGGTCGACGTCCCTGGCCACCGGCTGGAGGCCGTAGGCCGCGACCTTCACCCGCCAGCGGTGTGCCTCGGTGGTGTTGGCCTTCTGAAGGACGCGCATCCCGAACCGCCACGACAGCGACACCGTCGTGATGATGACCGCCAGCGCGGCGATGGCCAGGCCGAGCGAGCCGAGGCTACGGTCCCGCATCGTGTGCTCGACGATCAGGCCGAGCGCGATGGGGAAGGCGGTCTCACCGGCCTGGTACAGGCCCATGAGGACGGTGCCCCAGGTCATGGCGCCGACGTTGCGGCGCAGTGCGGTCCGGAGGATGTCGGCCCCCGGGCGGGGCCGCTGGGTGTCAGGAGTGGTCATCAAGGTGGCGGGCAATCGCTTCCGGGGTTCGCAGGGTGAACAGATCACGGATGGTGATCACCGGGCCGTACTCGCGGCGGAGCAGCCCGATCAGCCGCACCGCCAGCATGGAGTGCCCTCCCAGGGACACGAAATCGCTCACCGCACTCACCTCGTCGTCATCCAGGTCCAGTGCCTCGGCGAAGAACGCGCACACCACGGTCTCGTTGCCGGTCCGCGGTCCCCGCTCCCCCGCCGTGGTCAGTGTGCCCAGCGGCTTGGCCTCCGGCAGCGCCTTGGTGTCAGCCTTCCCGTTCACGGTCAGCGGGATGCTGTCGACCTGGGCGTAGTGCGTCGGGCGCAGGAAGTCCGGCAGCCCGGTGGCCACGTCGGCGGCGACCGCCGCCAGGTCCGAGCCGTCCAGGACGAGGTAGGCGGCCAGCCGGTAGGCGCCGTCGACCTGGGGATCGGGCTGGGCGACCGCGGCGACGAACCGCACCGCCGGATGCGCGGCGAACACGGCCTCGACCTCGCCCAGTTCGACCCGGTGCCCCCGGATCTTGACCTGCTGGTCGATGCGGCCCAGATACATCAGGTTGCCGTCGGGCCGGCGGGCCACCAGGTCGCCGGTGCGGTACATCCGCTCACCGGGTGCGCCGAACGGGCACGCCACGAAGCGGTGCGCGCTCTGGTCGGGCTGCCCGAGATAGCCGCGGGCGATGCCGATGCCGGACACATACAGCTCACCGGGAACGCCGTCCGGCAGCGGCCGCAGCCACGGGTCCAGCACATACACATCGGTGTTGTCGATCGCCACCCCCACCACCGGGTCCTGGCATTCGAAGGTGCCGACGCCAAGGGTGTTGATGGTGTACTCGGTGGGTCCGTACAGGTTGTAGCCGACCGTCCCCTCGGTCTCCGCGAGCCGCTGCCACAGCGCCGGGGTGACGGCCTCGCCGCCCAGCAGCACCAGCGCCGGACGCCGCTCCGGGTGGTCGAGCAGCCCCTCGGCCACCAGTTGCTGTGCGTAGGTCGGGGTCACATTGATGACGTCGATGTGGTGCTCGAGGCAGTACTCGACCAGCCGGGGCGCGTCACGGCGCAGTTCCTCGTCGCAGATGTGCACCTCATGGCCGTCGGCGAGCCACAGCAGCTCCTCCCATGACATGTCGAAGGCGAACGACACGGTGTGGGCGATCCGGAAGACCTGGTGGCCGTGGTCCGCCAGCACCGGCTCGAAGATCCGGCGCTGATGGTTGATCAGCATGTTGGTCAGCCCGGCGTACTCGGTCACCACGCCCTTGGGCTTCCCGGTCGAGCCCGAGGTGTAGATCGTGTACGCGGGGTGCCGCAGGCGATGCGGGTCCTGCGGCCGATACGTCCGATACGGCTCGGCCTCGGGCAGCGGGCGGTCCAGCTCGATCAGCTCGCCGGTGAGCCGGGGGGACACGGCGCTCACGGTGAGGATCACATCGGGGCGGGCGTCCGCGACGATCGCGGCGATCCGCTCGTCCGGGTGGTCCAGCTCCAGCGGCACATACGCGGCGCCCACCCGCAGCACGGCGAACAGCGCCACGATCGAGTCCAGGGAGCGCGGAATCGCCAGGCCCACGGTCGTCTCGGGGCCGAGGCCGCGCCCGGCCAGCACACCGGCCACCGCGCGGCTGCGGTCCCGCAGCTCGGCGAAGGTCATGGTCGAGCCGTGGGCGACGAGCGCCACCCGCCCCGGGTGGCGGTCCGCCGCCCGGTCGAACCGGTCGACCACGGTGTCCGTGCCGATGTCCATGCGCTCGGCGGGCAGGGGCTCCGGGCCCAGTCCGCGCAGCGCGCCGACCGGCCCGGTCGACCGGGCCAGGTCGTCGAGAACGCGCAGATAGTCGTCGAGGAGCCGCCGGGCGTTCGCGGTGTCCTCGTCGCGGTACTCCAGCTTGACCGTGAGCCGGTCGCCGGGGGTGACGACCCAGGTGAACGGGTAGTGGGTGGAGTCGTCGGCGGTCACCGAGGTGATGCCGTGCCTGGCGTTCATCTCGGCGAACGCGTCCATGTCCAGGAAGTTCTGGAGCACGAAGAGGTTGTCGAACAGGGTGTCGTGCCCGGTGGCCCGCTGGATCTCGCCGAGCCCCAGATGCTCATGGACCATCGCCTCGACCCTGGCCGCCTGTACGTCCGCCAGGTATGCGCCGACGGTGTCGTCCGGCCGGGCCCGGGTCCACATGGGGACGGTGTTGAGCAGCACGCCGACGATGCCGTCCAGCCCCTCGCCCTCCCGGCCGGAGACGGTCACGCCGAACACGGCGTCACCGCGACCCGTGTGGGCGCCGAGCAGGAGGCCGAACGCGCCGGTCAGCACCGAGTTCAGGGTGACGCCGTGTGCCCTGGCCGCCGCCCGCAGCAGCTCCGACCGCTCGGCGGACAGCGTGTGCACGAGCGCGCGCGGCAGCTCGTCGGAGAGGGACGGCGCCGGTCCGGCGAGCAGCGTCGGGCCGGGGAGACCGGCCAGATGCTCGGCCCAGAAGCGTTCCGATACGGCGCAGTCGCGGGCGTCGAGCGCCCGGGCGTGGTCCTCGAAGCTCGGCGTGGCCGGGGCCGGGTCGGGCAACTCGCCATCGAGAACGGCCTGGTAGGCGTCGAACAGGTCCCGCAGCACGATCTCGCGGGACCAGCCGTCCCACAGCAGCAGGTGGTAGCTGAGCAGCAGCCCGTCGCGGTCGCCGGGCAGCCGCACCACGGTCATCCGGATCAGCGGCGGCTCACCCGGGTCGAATCCCGTATCGCGGTCCCGGGTGCGCAGCGCCTCGACGTCCGCCTCGCCGGTGAGCTCGACCGTACGGACGTGGACGCGCCGGCCCGCCGCCAGCACCTGGACGGGGTTTCCGTCGTCGTCGGTGGCGAAACCGGCGGCCACCACCGGGTGCCGCGCCATCACATACGCCATCGCCTCGGCCAGTGCGCCGGTGTCCAGGCGCCGGTCGAAGGTGAACCAGCTCTGCGCCACGTAGTGGCCCGCCGAACCCGCCATCTGGGCCTGGAAGTACAGGCCCCGCTGGAGCGGGGTGACCGGTGCCGTGCGCTCGGCGGTCGCGGAGGCGTCCGCGATGCGTTCCAGGGCGCTCCGCCAGTGGTCGGTGATCTCGTCCGGGATGCCTTCGGCGAGGGTGAAGACGGCGTGCAGGCTGCCGGTGGCCGCGTCGGTCCAGGCGTTGACCTCGACGGCGTACGGACTGCCCTGATCGCCGCCGGTCAGGCGCGGGGCCTGGGACTCACCGCCCCGGCCGAGATAGTTGAACAGTACCTGCGGGCGGGCGGTGAGCAGCGGGGCCGTCTGCGCGTTGAGGTACCTGAGTTGGCCGTAGGCGAGGTGTGCGCGCTCGTCCGGCTGGCGTTCCGCCACCTCGTACGCCGCGGCGACGGGGTCGCTGTGTGCCGTGAGCCGCACGGGTGCGATGGAGGTGAACCAGCCGACCGTGCGGGTGTAGTCGTGGTGTTCCAGCGCCGGGACCCGGCCGTGGCGCTCCAGTTCGATCGCGAGGTCGGTGGGCGATGGCTGGACGCGGGTCAGCGCGGTGCGCAGCGCGCCGCACAGCAACTCGGTGAGACCGACGCCGAGTGCGGTGGGTGCGGTACGCGTCACGCGGTCGCTCACTTCGGGCGCGAGCACGACCGTGGTCTCGCGCGGCCGCTCGACCGCGGGCAGGAGCGCGGGCGCCTGGAGCGTGGTGAGCCAGTGCCCGAGGTCGTCGACCACGTGGCCGGACCGGGACGCCAGTGCTTGCGCGTACGCGGCGTAGGACGTGGTCGGCGGTGGCACGGGCGCCCCGCGCAGGGCGGCGGCCAGGTCGTCCAGCAGGATCAGCCAGGACACCGAGTCGACGGCGAGGTGGTGCACGGTGACCACCAGGGTCCGGCTCGCCTCCAGCCACGCGAAGGCGGCCACGTTCCCGGATTCGGGGTCGAGGTGTCCGGCGGCCTCGTTCGCCGCCGTCGTGGCGTCGGCCGTGTCCGCCCGTACGACCGTGACCTCGCGGACGGGTTCGGTGCGCAGCTCCCACACCCCGTGTGCGACGCGCAGCCGCAGCCGGAGGGCCGGGTGTGCGGCCACGACGGCGTTCGCGGCGCGCTCGGCGTCGGCGAACCCGGTGCCGTCCGGGGCCACCACCGTTCTGGCCTGGGCGAACCGGGTGAGGGATCCGCCCAGTTCGCGCTGGCGCAGGATGATCGGGGTCGGCGGCAGCGGGCCGTCCTCGTGGCGGGCGGGCGCGGGGGGCTCGGCGTGCGGTGTGCTCGTCCCCAGGTGCTCGGCGAGTGCGCGCGGTGTCCTGAACAGGAACACATCCCGTGGCGCGATCGGCAGGCCGAGCGCCCTGGCCCGGTTGATGACGGTGATGGCGACGATGCTGTCGCCTCCGGCGCGGAAGAAGTCGGTGTCGGCGTCGACGGCGGAGCCAGGCAAGCTTTCGGCGAAGATATCGACGAGCACAGGCAGTGCGGCCACAACAGCGTCTTCGTCCGCGAGTGCGTCGTGGCTGGTCGCGCCCCGCGGCGGAGCCGCATTCGGATACAGCCCCGCGCCCCTTCGGGCGCGTGCGGTCAGGGCCTTCCGGTCCAGCTTGCCGTTGACCGTCAGCGGCAGGGCGTCCACGGCCAGCACCCGGCCCGGCACCATATGTACGGGCAGCTTCGCGGACAGCAGGGCGGTGACGTCGGCGGGCAACCGGCCCACGACATGTGCGACCAGGTGGTCGCCGCTGTCCGCCACGGTGACGGCCGCGTCGACCACCCCGTCCAGCCCCCTGACCGCGGACTCCACCTCGCCGAGTTCGATACGGAAGCCCTTGAGCTGCACCTGGTCGTCGGCGCGGCCGGTGAACTCCAGGTCACCGTCGAGGGTGCGGCGGGCGAGGTCGCCCGTGTGGTACATGCGGGAGCCGTCGGCCGCGAACGGGTTCGCCACGAAACGGCCCGCGGTCAGCCCCGGCCTGCCCAGATAGCCGAGCGAGACCTGGTCGCCCGCGACATAGATGGCGCCCACCCGGCCCGGTGGCACCGGCCGGAGCCGGTCGTCGAGCAGATAGGTGGCCAGGCCCGGGATCGGGCCGCCGATCGGGCTGATGTCGCCGCCGGTACCGAAGTCCTCGTCGGTCAGCACCCGGTGGGTGACATGGACGGTGGTCTCGGTGATGCCGTACATATTGACCAGCTCGGGCGCACCGGTGCCATGCCGCTCGACCCAGCCGCGCAGCCGTCCGAGATCCAGCGGCTCGCCGCCGAAGATGATCCGGCGCAGCGCGGTGACCGGCTCGCCCGCATGCCGGTCGGCCTCGATGAACTGGTAGAACGCCGACGGGGTCTGGTTGAGCACGGTCACTCCGCGCTCGCGCACCAGCCGGTGGAAGTCGACCGGTGAGCGGGTCAGCCCGTACTCCGGCACCAGCAGCTCGGCGCCGTGCGCCAGCGCTCCCCACAGCTCCCAGACCGCGAAGTCGAAGGAGAAGGAGTGGAATTGGACCCATACGTCGTCCGGGCCGAAGTCCATGGCGGGCCGGGTGTTCGCGAGCAGCGCCACCACACTGGAGTGCGGGACGACGACGCCCTTGGGCCGGCCGGTGGATCCGGAGGTGTAGATGACGTAGGCGGGGTCGTGCCGGCTCGCCTCCGGCCCGGTCCCCGTACCGGTCTCCGTACCGGACCGCGGCAGCTCGTCGCCCCGTACGAGCACCCGGGCCGGCACGCCCGCCCGGGCCAGCAGCCGGGTGAAGCGCTCGCGCTGCTCACGGTCCACGAGGACGACCTGCGGGGCGGAGTCGGCGAGGATGTACTCCAGCCGCTCGTCCGGGTAGGCCAGGTCCAGTGGTACATAGGCGCCGCCCGCGGTGACGATCGCGACCAGGGCGACGACCTGTTCGAGGGAGCGCGGCACGGCGACGGCGACGCGCCTGCCCGGCCCGGTACCGGCCGCGCGCAGGGCGGAGGCCAGCACGTTCTTCGCCTTCGCCAGTTCACCGTAGGTCAGTGAGCGGGTTCCGCCGTCGAGAGCGCACTGGGTGACGGCGGTGGCCGCCGGGTCGCGGCGCGCGGCGGCGTCGAACAGTCCGCCCAGGGTCGTCGGAGTGATCGGCGCGGGACGCCGGGTGTCTTCCGGCGCCACCTCGCCGACCAGGGCGTCCGGGCGGGTGAGCAGGCCGGTGAGGGTCTTTGTGAACGTGCTCAGGATCGCCTGGGCGCTCGCCTCCCGCAGCAGCTCACCGTCGTAGATCAGGTTGAAGCGGGGACGGCCGTCCGGAGCGCGCTCCACCACCAGCGTCAAGGGGTAGTGCGGGGCGCCCTCGTTCACGATGTCGGTGATGACCAGTTCGTCGCCCGGGCCCCGCAGGTCGGCCACATCGGTGGCGACATCGAACACCACCAGGGTGTCGAACAGGGTTCCGGCGCCGGCCAGGCGGCCGATCCTCGCCAGCGAGACATGCTGGTGCGGCAGCACCGCGCTCTGGTGTTCCCGCACCGAGGCGAGCAGCTCGCGCGCCGTGGTGGTACCGGCCCACCGGGCGCGTACGGGGATCGTGTTGATGAACAGACCCACCATGTCCTCGATGCCGGACACCTGCGCGTCGCGCCCGGACACCGTGGATCCGAACACCACATCACTGCCGTGCAGGATGCCACCCAGCGTGACCGCCCAGGCGCTGTGCACGGCCACGCTCAGCGGCACACCGGCCGACCGGGCGGCCGCGTCGATGTCGTCCCCCGGTGCCACGGCGACATCGGCGAATCGGCCGGACGGGGTGTGCCCCTCGGCGACCAGCGAGGTCCCGGGCAGCTCGGCGAGCTGATCGCGCCATATCCGGTCGCTCTCGTCGTCGTCGCGCTCCGCGAGCCACCGTACGTAGTCGGGGAAGCCGCCGAGCGGGTACACGGTCCCCGGCGCGTGGTATTCGGCCAGCAGCGCGCGGAGCATCGGTGGCACCGACCAGCCGTCGGCGATGATGTGGTGCACGGTCTGCACCAGGACGTTCCGGCCGGAGCCCGCGCGGATGAGCGTGTACCGCATCAGCGGGCCGGTGGCCAGGTCGAACCCGGCGCGGCGGTCCCGCTCGGCGTATTCGCGGATCTCGGCGTCGGTGATCCCGGGGGCGTCGAGCGTGGTGAACGGCGCCCGCGCACCGCTCTCCAGCACGGAGACCACACGGCCGTCGGCCAGGGCCGTGAACCGTGCCGCCAGGTTCGGGTACAGGGTGAGCAACCGGGTGGCCGCCGTCGCGAGCCGGTCGGCGGCCACCTCGCCGTCCAGCCTCAGCAACTGCTGCTCGACGTAGGCGCCCGCCGAGTCGTCGTCGAAGACCGAATGGAAGTACAGGCCCTCCTGCAACGGGGTCAGCGGCAGGATGTCCCGCAGCGCCGGGCCGTCCAGGGCGTCGACGTCGGCCTGGGTGAGCCGCACCAGGCCGAAGTCGCTGGGCGAGTGGCCGCCCTGCTCGAGCACGGCCAGGGCGGTCAGGGTCTCCCGGAAGTACCCGCCGATGGTCGCGATGTCCTCGTCGGTGAACATCCCGTCTGGCCAGGAGATGGTGGTGATCAGCTCGTACGCGCCGCTGGAGGCGGGTTCGGCGATCGCGTTGAACTCCAGAGGGCGTGGCAGGCGCATTCGCGGGTCGCGCCTCTCCCCCAACTGGCCCGTGGTTGCGCTGAGTTGCCAGTTGCCGGACGCGCCCGCGTCGAAGCGGCCCAGGTAGTTGAAGAGCACCTGCGGTGCGGGGGCGTCGAACTCGGTGCGGGTCAGATACCGCAGGGCGCCGTAGGAAACGCCGTTGGACGGCACTCGGGCGAGGTCTTCCTTGACCGCCTTGAGCGCGGCGGCCAGGTAGTCGGGGGCGGTGAAATCGGCCGCCGCTCCGGGGTCCACGGTCACCGGGAAGAGGGTGGTGAACCAGCCCACGGTCCGCGACAGCTCCGGCTCGAAGCCGGCGGTGTCCGCCACGAACCGTCCTTCGCGGCCGTGGCCCTCGAGTTCGATATGCGCGAAGGTCTGGTCCTGTCCGAGGTCGCGGCGCCATCGGGCGAGGGTGACGGCGAGCGCGGTCAGCAGCACATCGCCCACACCCGCATGGAACCTCGCGGGGATCTCGCCCAGCAGGGCGGCGGTGACCTCGGGGCCGGCCGAGACGGTCCGCACCCGCTCCCGGGCGACGGTGTCGGCTTGGGAGAGCGCGCGCCTGCCCACGGGGCCGTCCGCTCCCGGGAGGGGACGCTCGTAGTAGCCACGGTCCGCGTCGAAGGTGGCATTTCCCAGCATCTGCGTCCAGCGCCGGAACGACGTGCCCACCGCAGGGAGCTCGATCGGCGCGCCCGAGGCGAACTGCCGCCATGCCGTGGCCAGGTCGTCCATCAGGACATGCCAGGACACACCGTCGATCACCACATGGTGGACGACCACGACCAGTTGCCGTGCCTCGCGTCGCCAGACGGCACGCAGCATCACACCCTGGTCCGGGTCCAGCCCTGCGGTGGCGAGCGCGACACACTCGTCGAGCGGACGGTCGCTCTCCTGCCACGACGGCGTGGCCCGGTCCGCCGCCGGGATGTCGAAGCTCCAGCGTTCGCCACGTATCAGCCTGGCGCGCAGCATGTCGTGCCGCCCGGCCACGGCGGCGAGGATCGCGTCGAGGGCGTCGGCGGTCAGCTCCGCCGGGGTGTTCAGCACGACCGACTGGACGAAGCCGTCGATCGCGTCGGTGGTCTCGCCGAGCCACCGCACGATGGGCGATCCCATGACGGAACCGGTCGCGATATCACCCTCGTCCGCGGTGGCGGCGTCCTCACGGCTCGCCATCGCCGCCAGCGCCCCGACCGTGCTGTTGGTGAAGATCTGCCGTGCCGTGAGGTGGAGACCGGCGTCGCGCACCGCGCTCAGCAGCGAGATCGCCAGCAGGCTGTCCCCGCCGAGCTGGAAGAAGTCCTGGTCGACGCCGACCTCGTCCAGCCGCAGCACCTTCGCGACCGCCGCGCACACCACCCGCTCGTTCTCGGTGGTGGGCCGGACGATCGAGCCCGTCCCGATCACGGGTTCCGGCAGCGCACGGCGGTCGAGCTTGCCGTTCGCGGTGAGCGGGAACTCCGTCATCACGACGATATGGGCGGGCACCATGTACTCCACCAGGTGCCCGGCGGCCCATCCCTTGACCTCGTCCGGGCGCAGGTCCTCGCTCCCGGCGGCCGGGATCACATAGCCCACCAGATAGCTGCTGCCCGCCGCGTTCTTCTTCGCGACGACGCAGGTGTAGCGCACTCCGGGGTGCTCCGCGAGACCGACCTCGACATCCTCGATCTCCAGCCGCATACCGCGGATCTTGATCTGGTTGTCGGCCCGGCCGAGGAAGTCCAGCGACCCGTCCGGGGCGAACCGCGCGAGGTCTCCGGTCCGGTACAGCCGCGATCCGTCCCCGGCGAAGGGGTTCGCCACGAAGCGGGACGCCGTCAGACCGGGCGCGTTGATGTACCCGCGGCCCAGGAGGAACCCTCCCACGTACAGTTCGCCACCGACTCCGACCGGGACCGGGCGCAGCTCGTCGTCCAGCACATACAACTGGGTGTTCGGGTTGGCCTTGCCGATCGATGTCGACAGGCGCTCGGCCGCGCCCCGGTAGATGACATGCGAGACGCCGATGGTGGTCTCGGCCGGGCCGTAGCCGTGGTAGAGCGGGATGTCGAGCCGGGTGCGGAACCGCTCGTACAGCTCCGGGGTCAGCACCTCGCCGCCGCACCACACATGGCGCAGGCTGTCCAGCCGTCCGGAGTCGCCCACCATCTCCAGCAGCACGTCCAGCATGGACGAGACCAGGTAGGTGAAGGTGACCCACTGCTCGGCGATCACGCTCAGCAGGTGGTGCGGGTCGCGTTCGCCGCCGGGCCGCAGGATGACCAGCCTGCCGCCGTGCACCAGCGGCAGGAAGATCTCGTTGATGGAGATGTCGAAGGACAACGGCGCCTTGAACAGCGACGCGTCGTCGTGGCCGAAGCCCAGGATCTCGTTGCCCTGCCACAGCAGGCGCTCACTGATCGCCTCGTGCCGGATCATCGCGCCCTTGGGCCGCCCGGTCGAACCGGACGTGAAGATCACATACGCCAGGGCGCTGCCGGGGACGGTGGCCCCGGTGCCCTCGGTGGGGTGGGACCCGAAGCGCCAGTCGCCGAGGTCGACGGCCACGGCCTCCGGTTCGGCCGGGTCGCGTTCGCCCGCGTCGTTGAGCTGCGCCACGACCTGGGCGTCGTCGATGACGACGGCCCGGCGCGCGGCGGGCCACTGCGGATCGAGCGGCACAAACGCGCATCCCGCCTGGAGTACGGCGAGCAGCCCGATCACCATCTCGGCGGAGCGGCCCAGTGAGATGCCGACGACCTGTTCGGGGCGCAGGCCGCGCTCGATCAGGTGGTGGGCCAACTGGCTTGTACATTCAGTCGCCTGACGGTAGGTCAGCGACCGGTGTTCGTCGACGATGGCGACGGCGTCCGGCCGGGACCGCGCCTGCTCATGGAACATCTCCACGATGGTGGGGCGGACCCGGTCGGCCCCGGTGTCGTTCCACCCGGCCAGTGCCTCGAGCCTGGCCGCCACGCCGGACGGGGAGATGGTGCCGATGGGCCGGTCGGGGAATTCGGTCAGGTCGTCCAGCGCGAGCCGCGCATCGCCGGGCCCGACGCCTTCCGGGACGGTGATGCTCAGGTCGTCCGCGCCGATCTCCCAACCGGCGGGCCCCGTACCGCCGTTGTCGACCCAGCCGAGGACATCGGCGAACAGGGTGCCGGGGGTGAGGTCGATACCGTCGGGGCTCAGGCCCGTCGCCCAGTACGCCAGCCCGATGGCACACGCTTCGGCGATGGTCCGGTCGGAGAAGTCACCGATCCGCCGGCGTACATCGGCAACCTGTCCGGGAGAAAGCAGTACGCGACGAGCGCCCGGTTCCACCATCGAAGACATCGAAGACTCAGCATCCCTTCCACGTCATGAAAAGCTCACCTGAATCAGGGGTGTCTAACTACCTTCGCGCCAGGCCCGCCACAGTCGTGCGTACCGGCCGCCCAGGGCCACCAGCTCGTCGTGCGTGCCTTGTTCCACCACCCGGCCCGCGTCCAGCACGGCGATCCGGTCCGCCGCCATCGCCTGGGTCAGCCGGTGCGCCACGAACAGCGTGGTCCGGCCCGAGCACGCGGCCAGCACGGCCCGCTCCAGCTCGGCGGCGCCCTCGCTGCCCGCCTCCGCGGTGGACTCGTCGAGCACCACCACCGGCGCCCGGCCCAGCACCAGCCGGGCCAGGGCGATCTGGGCCACCTTGGTGACGTCCAGGCGCTCGCCGCCCTCGCCGACCATGGTGTTCAGCCCATCGGGCAGCGCGTCGACCCACTCGGCGGCGCCGACCGTGCGCAGCGCCGCCATCAGCTCGGCGTCGCTCGCCTGCGGCGCGGCCAACCGCAGGTCGTCGGCGAGCGGCCCGGAGAACACATGGGTGTCCTGCGTCAGGATGCTCACCAGGGCCCGCGCCCCGGCCTCGTCCAGACCGGCGAGGTCGGTGGTCCCGACGCGCACCGACCCGGCCTGCGGGGTCCCGATGCCCGCGATCAGCGCGGCCAGGGTGGACTTGCCCGCGCCCGTCGCCCCCACCAGCGCGACCGAACCACCGGCCGGGATCGTCAGATGGACGTCCCGGAGGACCGGTTCCTCGGTGTCGGGGTAGCGATATGTCAGCCCCTCCACCGTCACCGAGTACGGCCCGGTGTCCGCCGGCGAGACGGCCGCGTCGCCCACCAGCCGGTCCTCGGCGGCCTCCCCCACCACGCCGACCAGCCGGGTCAGGCTCGCGCCCGACTTCTGCGCCTCGTCGAAGGTGAACATGATGGAGCCCAGCGGGGTGAAGAGCCGGTGGAACATCAAAGGGGCCGACGAGACATCGCCCAGGCTGGCGGCATCGGCCTCCAGCAAGGAGTAGCCCACCACGATGATCAGGACCAGTCCGATGAACTCGGCGCGGTTCTCCCTGCCGACGAACCGGCCGAAGAACCGGAACACCTCGATACCGAGATCGCGCACCCGCCATGACTCGGCGCCGACCTTCTCGCGGAAGGCGCCCTCGAGGCGGTACGCCCGCACCGTGTCGATCCCCTTCAGGCCACTGATCAGCGCCTGCGCACGGTCGGCCTGGGCCACCCGCTGCCGCTGGTAGAGCGGGGCGGACCGGGGGAGATACCAGCGCAGGGCCAGCGCGTACGCGGGCAGCGCACCGGCGCCCGCGAGGCCCAGCCGCCAGTCCAGTCCGAACATGCCGGCCGTGGCGATGACGACCAGCACCCCCGCCGAGAACACGGTGGGGACGGCCGTGCGAATGCCCTTGGACAGCACGGCCACATCGTCACCGACCCGGGAGAGCACGTCTCCCCGACCGACCTGCTCGATCCGTGCGCTCGGCATCCCGAGCACCGCGCGGACGGCGCCTTCGCGCAGCCGCGCGAGCAGATCCGCGCCCAGCCGTCCGATGAGATAGGTCGACACCGCGGTGGCCGCCGCGCCGATCAGTGCGGCGGCCCCCATCACCACCCCGATCGTGACCAGGGTCGAGCGCGGCTCGCCCTCGACCACCCCGTCGACCACCCGGCCGAGCAGGATCACCGGGAGCACCTGGAGCGCCGCCCCGGCCACCGTGGTGAGCGCGGTGGCGGCCGTCAGCCAGGGCACCTCTCGGCAGTGGGCCGCGACCCATCGGGTGGCCACGCGTCCGGTGGCCGTGCGCAGAGTGGCCGGGGGGACGCGCGCCTCGGTGGTGGTGCTCACTCCCGGCCGACCGACTTGACGAGCTGGTCGATCGCGTACGGCAGGGAGAGCGGGGTGCCCTGGGAGATGGCCGCGCCGACGGCCGGGCCCTGGCTGTCCAGCAGGTAGGACACCTTGCCCTGCTTCACCGCGTCCAGGTTGGTGAACAACTGGAACTTCTTCAGCGCCTGTTGGTCGGCCTTGTCGTTGATGACGAAGACGCGGTCGGCGTCGACCAGGTCGACGCGCTCGGGGGACAGGACGGTGTAGAACTTCCCGTCCGCGATTCTGTCGATCTTGGTCTGGTAGCTGAAGCCGAGGCCCGTGACCAGCCGCCCGCGCACATCGGTGGAGGTGAACGGGGCCACCGAGTTCTTGTACCAGGACACCATGACGGCGGTCTGGTTCGCGAACTCGGGATGCGCCTTCTTGGCCGCGCCGAGCTTGTCCTGGACTCCCCGCACCAGCTTGGTGCCCTCGTTCTCCTTGCCCAGCGCCTTGGCGATCTGCACCGCGTTGTCCTGCCACGGGGCGCTGAACGGCTCCTTCTCGCCCTTGGTGCGGCCCACGGTGGGGGCGATCTGGGAGAGCTTGTCGTAGGCGGCCTTGTCGATCTCGGAGTAGACCGCCACGATCAGATCCGGCCGCAGGGCGGCGATCTTCTCGTAGTTGGGGCCGGTGTCGCCGTTCTTCATGACGACCTCGGGCCGGGTGTCGCCCCACTGGTCCTTCACCCAGGGCCACTGGGTGTTGATGTCGGGCTTCTTGCCCGCCGGGTTCGGGTACTGGTCGACCATGCCGACCGGTCTGACACCGAGCGCCAGCATGGCCTGGTCGTCCGTGTAGCCGACGGAGACGACCCGCCGGGGAGCCTTGGTGATCTTCGTGGATCCGAACGCGTGCTCCACGGTGACCGGGAACGCACCGGAGGCGGCGGCCGGGGCGTCGTCGCCCGACTCATCCGCCGAGTCGGAACCACATCCCGCGAGGAGGCCGACGCCGAGGGCCGCGGCGGACAGCACCGCCACTAACCGCCGCCATGGCGCCCTACGGGTCGTTCGATGGAGGAGCATCCGGAATCCCTTGCTGTCGCGCTGTCCGTTGCGCCCCTGACTAAGGGCAGCCAAACCTTATCTTGATTAAGTGAGGCTAGCCTAGCCTTACTTGTACATTCCTTCGCGGGACCTGCTCGAGCCGGACATGGGTACGGCCGATCGGCACGATGAGCGGCCGGTCGCCCACCGGGTCGTCAATCACCATGGCCCGCAGCCCGAATGCCTCGTCCAGCAGCTCGGCGGTGATCACATCACGCGGATGCCCCTGCGCCAGGATCGAGCCCGCCCGCATCACGATGAGGTTGTCGCTGTATCGCGTGGCCAGATTGAGGTCGTGCAGCACCATCACCACCGTGCGGCCCGACTCGTGCAGGTCATCCACGAGGTCCAGCACATCGATCGCGTGCGCCAGGTCCAGATAGGTGGTCGGCTCGTCGAGGAGCAGCAGATCGGTGCCCTGGGCCAGGGCCATCGAGATCCAGACGCGCTGACGCTGCCCGCCGGACAGCGAGTCGACCGGGCGGTCGGCCAGCTCCGACACCCCGGTCATGGCCAGCGCGCGCTCCACGACACCGGCGTCGTCCGACGACCACTGCCGCAGCCAACTCTGGTGCGGGTGGCGCCCCTTGGCGACCAGGTCGGCCACCGTCAGCCCCTCCGGCGCCACCGGCGCCTGCGGCAGCAGGCCCAGCTTCTTGGCCACCTCCCGGGTCCTGAGCCCCGCGATGTCCTCGCCGTCCAGCACCACGGCCCCCTTGGCCGGCTTGAGCAGCCGTGTCAGGGTGCGCAGCAGGGTCGACTTGCCACAGCCGTTGGGGCCGATGATCGTGGTGATCACACCCGGCGGGATCGTCACATCCAGGTCCTCGATGACGGATCGGCCGCCGTACCCGACCGAGACGCCTTGGGCCGCCAGCCGTGGGCTGCCCTGGGCCCCGGACTCGATCTCGGTGATGCGCTCGGCGCTCACAAGTCCCCCTGTATTGAGGTCTGTCGGAACTTTATTGCCAGCTATCTGAGATTGGCCCGTACCAGCAGATGGACGAGGAAGGGGCCGCCGATCGCGGCCGTGACCACGCCCACCGGGAGAGTGATCGGCAGCGCCGTGCGCGCGATCAGGTCCGCACCGATCAGCAGCAACGCGCCCACCATGCCGGAGGCCACCATCGGCGGCGTAGGGCACCTCGCCAGACGCATCGCCACCTGCGGCGCCACCAGCGCGACGAACGGGACCGGGCCCGCCGCGCTCACCCCCACAGCCGCCAGCAGGACCGCGCAGAGCAACAGGACCGCCCGCACCATCGCGTACCGGACGCCCAGGCCCGCGGCGACCTCGTCGCCCAAGTGCATCGGCTTGAACTGGAACGCGACACAGAACACGACGGCCAGCAGGACGAGCGTGCACCACAGCGCCACCCGGACCTCGCTCCACGAGCGGCCCTCCAGCGAGCCGACCAGCCATGCCTGGGCCCGGGCCACATCCTTGATGTCGGCCGTGACCAGCAGCCATGTCGTGATCGCCTCCATCATGGCGCTCACCGAGATGCCGATGAGGATGAGCCGGAAGCCGTCGATCCCGCGCCGCCACGCCAGGAAGTACACCAGCAGTCCGGTGCCGAGACCGCCGGCGAGCGCCGCCGCGGACAGCCCCACGGCGCTCACGACCGCCGCCGCGGTCCCGCCCGACACCGTCACCAGGAACACCGAGACCGCGCCGGCGCCCCCGGTGATCCCCAGAATGTCCGGGCTGGCCAGCGGATTGCGGGCGATGGACTGCGTCAGCGCACCGGACACCCCCAGCGCGATCCCCACGATGAGCCCGGCCAGGGCGCGCGGCATCCGCAAGTCCATGATCACGAACTTGTCGACCCGCTCTCCGCCACCCAGGATCGTGGCGATGACCCGGGACAGGCCGATGGGGAAGTCCCCGACGCCGATGGACAGGCAGAACACCAGAAAGGTGGCCGCCGCCAGCAGCAGCGTGACGCAGACGAGCCAGGGCCGCCATACGAACGACACCTGGCCGAGCCGCACACCCGGCGCCACCGATGGTTTCACGTCTGTCCCGCTCATGCGCTCCTGAACTTTCCGAGCCATACCAGGGCCGCGAAGAACGGGGCGCCCAGGAGAGCCACGATCACACCCGCGTCCAACTCGCCCGGCCGCACCACCAGACGCCCCACGATGTCGCAGACCAGGAGGACCACAGCGCCGAGCAGAGCCGCGTACGGCACCAGCCAGCGGTAGTCCGGCCCGGTCAGATACCGCGCCACATGGGCCACCATGAGCCCGAGAAACGCGATGGGGCCGCACGCCGCCGTCGCCGCGCCCGCCAGCAGGGTGATGGCGGCGATGCCGACGGTCCGGCTCAGCGCGATGTTCACGCCCAGCCCCCGCGCCACATCGTCACCCAGGTTGAGCAGGTTGAGGGCGGGCAGCGTGGTCAGCGCCAACACCAGCCCGACCGCGATGAACAGGGCCACCGGCCAGATGACATCGAATCCGACACCGGCCACGGAGCCCGCGTTCCAGAACCGCAGCGCGTTCAGCGACGCCTGGTCCGAGAGCGCGACCGCCGTGGTCATCGCCGCCAGGAACACCGTGATCCCCTGCCCGGCCAGTGCGAGCGTCAACGGATTGCCGGCCCCTCGGCCGATGCTCGCCAGCCCGAAGACCACGACACCGGCGACCGCCGCCCCCAGGAAGGCGAACCAGACGTACTGGAACGGGTCGGCGAACCCGAACACGGCGATCACCGACACCACGGCGAACGAGGCACCGGAGTTCACCCCCAGCAAGCCCGTGTCGGCGATCGGATTGCGCGTATACCCCTGGATCAGCGCGCCGCCGACCCCCAGGGCGATGCCCGCCACGATCGCGAGCACCGTCCGGGGCAGCCGCACGGTCCGCACGATGAGCCTGATCTCGGTGAGCCGCTGGTCGGAGTCAGGCGCCGCGAACAGCCCGTGCCACACCTCGGCGGGGCTCAGCGCGCGCGCACCCACGGCCAGCGACACCGCCGCCGCGATCACGAGGACCGCCACGAGTGTGCCCAGACCCACAACCCGCCGCCGACGGGCCCTTGTTATGCCCCTGGCCAAGGGGCGCTCCATCGCAGTGGTGCCCATGTCTCAGTACGTCATCCCCCTAGCGAGCGGTGCTGCCGACTCCGTCGGCGACCGGCCGGGCCCCGCCGGAAGCGGACGGGATGCCCCGGTCGAGGAGCGAGTCCAGGATCTCGCCGACCCGGGTCGCGGTGTTGGACAGCAGGGAGGAGGTGATGCCGTGGGTATGCTCCGTACCGCCCTGGAGATAGATGCCGCAGCGCAGCCCGGGATCGGTGGCGACGCGGTAGTCGCGCTCGACGCGGATGCGGCCCTCGGCGTCGCGGAGGCAGCTCTCGGCGACTTCGCCGAGGAGGCCGAGGGGGTCGGCGGGGCTGTAGCCGGTGGCGAAGACCACCACGTCCGCGTCCAGGAGCGTCTCCTCGCCGGTGACGAGGGATGTCACGGTGGCACGGACCTGTGTCTCCGTCTCCTTGACCCCGGCGAGCCGGGACACGTTGAGGAAGCGCAGCCGCTCCACGCCGAGGACCTTCTCCTGGTACATCTGCCGGTACAGATCGTCGATCAGGTCGATGTCCACCACGGAGTAGTTGGTGTTCCCGTGGTAGTCCATCAGCCGGCGCTTGACGTCCTCGGGTGCGGCGAAGTACTCGTCGACCGCCTCGGGGTCGAAGATCCGGTTGGCGAAACCACTGTCGTCCGCGGGGCTGTAGCCGTAGCGGGAGAAGACCGCGCAGACCTCGGCCTCCGGGAAGCGGCGGTGCAGATAGGCGACGTTCTCGGCGGCACTCTGCCCGGCGCCCACGACGATGAACCGGGAGGGCGAGGTGCCCTCCAGGCCGTCGGCCTTCGCCAGGAGTTCCGAGGTGTGCCAGACGCGGTCACCGCGTTCCACGCCCTCGGGCATGAGGGGACGCAGCCCGGTACCGATGACGAGGTTGCGGGCGCGGTGGACCGCGAGCCCCTCCGCCGAGCGGACCGTCACATCCAGATACTCCACGGCCCCGTCACGGACGACAGGCGCGACGCCGACGACCTCATGGCCGTAGGAGGCCATGTCCCCGACCTTGGCCGCGGCCCACTCGAGGTAGTCGTGGAACTCCACGCGCAGCGGGAAGAGGTTCTTGTGGTTGATGAAGTCGATCAGCCGTCCCTTGCTCTTCAGATAGCAGAGGAAGCTGAACTCACTGGCCGGGTTCCGCAGCGTCACCAGGTCTTTGAGGAAGGACACCTGCATGGTCGCGTCGTCGATCAGCATGCCTCGGTGCCAGCCGAAGCGCGGCTGCTGCTCGAAGAAGTGGGCGCTGATCTCCTCTCCCCCGGCGACGCGTGTGTTGTGCTCGCCGAGTGCGATCGCCATGGCCACATTGGACGGCCCGAAGCCGATGCCAATGAGGTCGTGGACCACTGATGCGTCACCAGGAAGAACCTGTGACATGTCACTCCCATCGTGCGGGGCAATCGCCGGTCAGGCGTGGGGAAGTCGCGGTGGGCACGCCGACGGAGCGGCATGCCCACTGAAACTTAGGTGAGCCTAAGCTAAACCCGCAACCCTGTCGATAGGGCGGATCAGGCAATCGCACTCGCCAACTGCGCCCCAGAACAGGCCCGTTGCAGACTAAGGTAAGCCTTGCTTTACTTGATCCCCGGTCATCCCCTGCTTCGAGGAGGAACCCCATGCGGGTCGTCATGTTCGGTTACCAGACCTGGGGGCACCGCACCCTGCAAGCCCTCCTGGACTCCGAGCACGACGTGGTACTCGTCGTTACGCACCCCAAGAGCGAGCATGCGTACGAGAAGATCTGGAGCGACTCCGTCGCCGACCTCGCCGAAGAGCACGGCGTCCCGGTGCTGATCCGCAACCGCCCTGACGACGACGAGTTGTTCGAGCGCCTCAAGGAGGTCGACCCGGACATCATCGTGGCGAACAACTGGCGGACATGGATCCCCCCGCGCATCTTCGGCCTGCCCCGCCACGGCACGCTGAACATCCACGATGCGCTGCTGCCGAAGTACGCCGGCTTCTCCCCGCTGATCTGGGCCCTGATCAACGGCGAGTCCGAAGTGGGCGTCACCGCGCACATGATGAACGACGATCTCGACGCGGGCGACATCGTCCGGCAGGAGGCGGTTCCGGTCGGACCGACCGACACCGCCACCGACCTCTTCCACAAGACCGTCGACCTCATCGCCCCGGTCACGATCGGAGCGCTCGACCTCATCGCCTCCGGGCAGACGGAGTTCACCAAGCAGGACCGGTCAAAGGCGAGCTTCTTCCACAAGCGGTCCAGCGAGGACATCCGCATCGACTGGAGCTGGCCGGCGGAGGACCTCGAACGCCTGGTCCGCGCCCAGTCCGAGCCGTACCCCAGCACCTACGCCTTCCATAAGGGCAAGCGCCTCGAAATCCTGGCCGCGGTCGTGTCCCAGGGCCGGTACGGCGGCACTCCCGGCCGCATCTTCTACCGCGAGGGCGACGGCGTGGTGATCGTCGCCGGAGCCGACGCCCGCACCGGCCGCAACCACGGCCTGGCCATCACACGCGTACGGACCGAGGACGGCCACGAGATGGCCGCCACGGAGTACTTCACCTCCATGGGCGGCTACCTGACGAGCCGCCCCTGACACGGGAACCCGCTACCGCAACTCCCATGGGCCGAGAGGACATTGCCACCGCGCGGACCGGAGGTCGATGCGGTGGCAATCGACTTCGGCCCGGCGGTCAGAGACTGGTGAGCAGGCCGTCGAGCGGGGCGGGTATGCGGTCGGGGTCCAGGGCCTCGGTGAGGACACGGCCGTAGTGGATCTTGCGTCCCTTCTTCGTGCTGAGGAAGCGCCGCAACTGCTGCTGTGAGGTGCGGCCCCGCTGTGCGGGCTGGCGCAGGAAGGTCTGAAGGGGACGCAGGTCGCCCTCCGCCCGGACGAGCTCCTCCACCCGGGTCACGCCCAGCGCGCGGATGAGCTCGTCTTCGAGATCCGCCGCGCAGACGAAGATCCGTTGCC
>NZ_JAHLEM010000146.1 GCF_018883605.1 Streptomyces niphimycinicus
GGTCTGAAGGGGACGCAGGTCGCCCTCCGCCCGGACGAGCTCCTCCACCCGGGTCACGCCCAGCGCGCGGATGAGCTCGTCTTCGAGATCCGCCGCGCAGACGAAGATCCGTTGCCGTGCTGTGTCGGATTCCTCCGCGCTGACCTGCTCCAAGCCGCGGTCGTAGTAGCCACGCTCCGCCTCGTCGCACAGCCCCGTGAGACGAAGGCCCAGGCCGGACGGCCCGAGGAGGCGGGCGAAGCGCCCGACACTCATGGCGCCACCGATCGACAGGACACAGACTCCTTCGGCCGCCAGGTTCCGGCCGCGGCGTGCGGCCAGCGCGCTGACCGCCGCGACATCACTCGGCCCTTCGAGCAGGACGGCCGCCCGGACGGGCAGCCGCGCGGCCAGCTCGCGCGCCCGGTCGCCGGGCGCACCGGCCGCCCACGCGATGACCGCTTCTCGGAACGCCCCCATGTCTGCCATGAGAGAAGTCTGCGCCCTTTCCCGCCGCCACGGTAGGGAAATACCACCGGCGCGCCACTCGCCGGTGAGCGGTCCGGTCCGACGGTGCGGACGAACGGCGCCGCCCGCTCAGGCCGGACCGGCAGTGCTGCCGCGTACGACGAGACGGGGCGGGAGGACGACCTCGCGGGGCTCGGTGCGGCCCTGGTCGAGGCGTTCGACGGCCGCGGCCACCGACTGCCGCGCCTGCTCCGGCGCGTTCTGGCTGACGGTGGTCAGGTCGAAGCAACTGAGCCGGGAGAGGGTGTCGTCGTCGTAACCGGCCACCGACACCTCGCCCGGGACGGCGATGCCGGCGCGCGAGAGGGCGGCCAGAACACCGATGGCGCACTGGTCGTTGAAGGCCACGACCGCGGTGGGCAGCTCGCCGCTGTCCAGGAGGTGGCGAACGGCGCGCTCACCGGCCGCTTCGGTGTGGTCGCCGGGCAGGATCCGGATATCCGCACCGAGGCCGTGGCGGCGCATGGCCGTACGGTAGCCACGGCGCCGGTCGGTGGCGATGGCGCCCTTGCCCCCGTCGACGTAGACGATCTCGCGGTGGCCGAGGCCGACCAGATGGTCGACGGTCCGGCTCACACCGTCGTGGTCGGCGGTGCGGACGACATCCAGCTCGGCGTCGGCGATCCGGCGGCCGACGGCGATCACGGGTGCCTTGCGGTCGAGGGCGGCGAGCGTGTCGGCGGGGGCGGTCGGGCCGAGCAGGATCAGGGCCGCACTGCGGAAGGCCAGCAGGGTTTCGACGGCGGTGTGCTCGTCGCGGGTGCGGGTCTGCGTGCTGAGGACGAGGTCGTAGCCGACCTCCTCGGCGGCCGTGTGCAGGTGCTCGACCAGTTCGGCGTGGAAGGGGCTGCGGATGTCGACCATCACGCCGAGCAGCCGGGTACGCCTGCTGGCCAGCAGGCTGGCGGTGCGGTCCGCCTGGTAGCCGAGGTCGGCGGCTGCCTTCAGGACACGCTGCCGCGTGCGTTCGCTGGGGCCGGGCACGCCACGCAGGACCAGGGACACCGACGCCGTGGACAGCCCCACCCGGGCGGCCACGTCCTCCAGCCGGGGACGCTTGTCCATGCCGCTCCGGTGGCGCCCTGAACCGACGTCATCCACTGGTACCTCCCGCGGCCATCTCCTCGCGCAACACCCTTTGCCCCCCAGGAGACACGTCGATACTACCAGGATCTTAAAGCGGTTTAAGTCGACTACTCGAGGAGCGCCGACAACCTATTGACATGACATTTGCGCCCGGGCATCGTACTGCGCAAGCCGCCCTTAAAGCGCTTTAAGAAGCACCGTCCCGGAGTCCTACCCTCACCGTGAAAGGGGGCACCTCCATGCCCACCCACCCCAGCTCCGGCAAGCCCGTCTCCGTGGCGGTGATCGGGGCCGGAATGGCCGGCCGCACCCACGCCGCGGGCTACCGCAATGTGAACACCGTCTACGGCGCCGGGCTGCCGCCGGTCCGCCTGGCCGCGATCGCCGACGCCAATATCGGGCTCGGTGAGGACGCCGCCCGCCGCTACGGGTACGAGAAGGCGCTTCCGAGCTGGGAGGCCGTCGTCGAGGACCCGTCGATCGACGCCGTCAGCATCGTCGTCGGCAACGATCTGCACCGGCCGATCGCGGAGGCGCTCGTCGCCGCGGGCAAACACGTGCTGTGCGAGAAGCCGCTGGCCGGCTCGCTCGCGGACGCCCGTGCGATGGCCGAGGTCGAGCGCACCGCCGATGTCGTGACCGCCGTCGGATACACCTTCCGGCGCTCCCCCGCCATCGCCGCGATCCGTGACCATGTCCGGGGTGGCGAGCTGGGCGACCTCAGCCTGTTCAGCGGCCGGTACTGGTGCGACTACGCGACCGACCCGAACGGGCCGCTGAGCTGGCGGTTCAAGGGCGGCCCCGGCTCCGGCGCGCTCGGGGACGTCGGCGCGCATGTCATCGATGTCGCCGAGTATGTCGCCGGGCCCATCGTCTCGGTCTCGGGTGCCTCGCTGTCGACGCAGATCCCCGAGCGGCCGCTGCCGCTGGGCGCGGTCGTCGGGCACAACGCCGCGCCCGTCTCGGATGAGGTGGGCCCGGTCGAGAACGAGGACACGGCGTCCTTCACCGCGCGCTTCGAGTCCGGTCTCGTGGGCACCTTCTCGCTGTCGCGCACCGCCTTCGGCCTGCCCAACGGGCTCGCCTTCGATGTCGTGGGGCTGGGCGGCCGGGCCGCGTTCGACCAGCACCGGCCGGCCGAGTACCTCTTCGACGACGCACAGCCGGAGGCCCGCACACGCGGCGCGCGCCACATCATCGCCGGTCCGCAACTGCCGTACTTCGCGGGCGGCTACCCGATGGAGGCGCCGGGCGTGGGCGGCGGCAACGCCGAGATGTTCACCTACCAGGCCCGGGCCTTCCTCGACCAGGTGGCGGGGGTCGCCGAACCACTGCCCGCATGCGCCACGTTCGCCGACGCGCTGCGAACCATGGAAATCATCCAGGCGGTCGTCGCATCCTCCCGCGACGGTGGCGCGGTCGCCACGGTTCCGCCCCGCGCCTGACCCACCACACCGAAGGAGAAAGCAATGGCCCTCAAGCTCGGCGCCTACACCGCCTGTCTGCACGACCGGACCCTCACCGAGGCCCTCGATGTGCTGCGGTCCAACGGGCTGACCTCGGTGGAGGTCAACACCGGTGGTTTCATCCCCGCCCCGCACTGCCCGGTCGACCTGCTGTTGTCCTCGGCCACCGCGCGCGAGGAGTATCTGGCGACGTTCGCCGACCGCGGGATGGAGCTGACCGGGCTCAACTGCAATGGCAACCCGCTCAACCCGCTCCCGGGGGTCGGGCCCAAGCACGCCGAGGATCTGCGGCGCACCATCCGGCTCGCGGGCCTGCTCGGTGTGCGGCACGTCGTGACCATGTCCGGCACCCCCGGCTCGGACCCCGGCGCCAGGTACCCCTCCTGGGTCGTGAACCCGTGGGACGGCGTCTACATGGACGTGCTGGACTACCAGTGGGGTGTGGCCGTCGAGTTCTGGACGGAGATGGACGCCCTGGCCCGCGAGAACGACGTCCGGGTGGCCATCGAGATGCACCCGCACAACGTGGTGTTCTCCCCCGTCACGCTCAAGCGGCTCATCGACGAGACGGGCGCCACCAACCTCGGCGCCGAGATGGACCCGTCGCATCTGATGTGGCAGGGCATGGACATCGTCGCCGCCATCAAGTGGCTGGGCCCGCTGGTGTTCCACGCCGCCGCCAAGGACGCCATGCTCTGCCCCGGCGCCGACATCCGCGGCGTACTGGACACCTCGTTCACCCGGGTACCGGCCGACGATCCCGGCAAGGTGCCCACCGGTTACGGATTCTGGTGCAACGCCTGGCCCAAGGACCCCGCCTGGAAGTTCGTCGCCGTCGGCATCGGACACGACGTGGCCTACTGGACGGAGTTCCTGCGCGCCCTCGCCGAAGTCGATCCCGAAATGGCCGTCAACATCGAGCACGAGGACGCCGCGTACTCCCAGACCGAGGGGCTCGCCCTGGCCGCCAGGAACCTGAACCAGGCCGCGGCCGAACTCTGACCGACTACCGACATGTGGGCCGGGGCCCCGGGCCACGCGGCACCCCCCCACCAATCGCGACGGAGGACAGCGGTGAAACTCGCCCTGGATCCACAGATGTTCTACGCGACACACTCCGTGCTGGAGCTGCCCGATGTGGTCGCGCGCATGGGCTACTCCTGGATGGAGCTCTCGCCCAAGGCCGATTTCGTTCCCTTCTTCGGCCACCCGCGCGCCGACGATGCCACCGTCGCCAAGCTGCGCAAACGCGCCGCCGACGCCGGGGTGGGCATCGCCTCGGTGCTGCCGGTGCTGCGCTGGTCCGGCCCCGGGGAGGAGGAGCGGCAGGCCGCCGTCCGGGCCTGGAGGCGGGCCATCCAGATGACCGTGGATCTGGGCGTCGACACGATGAACTCCGAGTTCAACGGCCGTCCCGAGGCGGCGGAGTTCGCCGAGAGCCGGTTTCTGCGCTCGATGGACGAGCTGATCCCGGTCTTCGAGCGCGAGGGCCTGAAGCTGGTGCTCGAACCGCACCCCGACGACTTCATCGAGGACGGCCACGCCGCGGTGGACCTGGTACGGGGGCTCAACCGGGACTGGATCTCGTTCCTCTACTGCACCCCGCACACGTTCCACCAGGGCGACGACGCCACCGGCATCATCACCCACGCCGGCGAGAAGGTCACCTATGTACATCTGGCCGACACGCTCGACCACACCGCCTCGAACGGGCTGCGTTACATCGTCAACCCGCCCGGATCGCCCGCCCGGGTGCACCAGCACGCCGAAATCGGCCGTGGCGAGGTCGACTTCGACGAGGTGTTCGCCGCGCTCGCCCCGGTCGGCTTCGACGGCGTGGTGTCCTCGTGCGTGTTCGGCTGGGAGGAGCAGGCCGCCGAGATCAGCGTCCGCCAGCGGGAGAAGGCCACCACCCTGATCGAGAAGTACTTCGGCGCCGGCACACTCGGCGGCGGCTGACCCCGCGGGGCAGGTCAGGGCCCGACGCCTGAAGGCAGGAATGAGGGCGGGGCTGAAGGCACGGATGCCGCCGCGCGCCGCGAGTTCACCGAGTCGATCGTGCCGCTCTTCGGCTCGGCATACGAGAACGAGACACGTGGCTGGTGGATCGACTCCCATGACCTGCTGAGGGTCTCACGCGAGGCCGAGGCCGACGGTCTGGAGATCCTGGGGTCGGTGCATATGCATCCCGACTGGCATCGCATAGGCCCGCCCGAGGAGCGGAAACTCATCCTCAGCGAGCGCCCCACCCCGATGGATCAGCACGTTTTCGGCAACACCGGCTGGCCCGTCAACCTCATCTGCTATCTGGAACGCCGCGGCGACGTCATGTACCACGCCCTGGCCGCCTGGGCGCCGCCCTCACCCGAGAACCCTCATCAGCCGTGCGCCGAACTGCCGCTGCGGATACGGACCAACGCCGTGCTGGCGGTGTGAGGCCGATGACCCCGACCGACCGGTCGCTCCCCCGGCTTCCGAGAACCGAAGGAATCGCCCATGTCTGACGCGCCCACCCCGGACCGGCCCAAACTGCGGCATCTGGCCATCGTCGCCCGTGACCCCGAGAAGCTCGCCGAGTTCTACAGCGAGATCTTCGGCATGGAGCTCTTCCACCGGGACCCCGATGGCAGTTGCTTCCTCTCCGACGGGTATCTCAGCCTCGCCCTGATCAAGCATCAACTCGACGGCGACACCCCCGTGGGCATGAACCACTTCGCATTCCATGTCGCCGACACATCCGAGACATCCGCCGCTCTGGTCGCCGCCGGAGCCGATGAGCCCGCCGAGCGCTTCACCAACCGTCCCTTCGCCGAGTATCGGGCCATGGACCCGGAGGGCAACTGGTTCGACCTGTCTGCGCACGGCTTCGGCGGTCCCCGCCCGGCCGCCGGAGCGGACAAGGAGTAACGGGGGCGAGGGGGCCGGGATCCGCTCCTGTCTCCCTCCTCCGCCGGCCGTACGGACACCCGTGAAATGGCTGCGAACGGCCCCTGCGCGCTGGTGGGATGGCTCCCATGGAAATCACTGCGCCGGATTGGTACCACTGCGGTGACGGGGCCACGGGGGGTGAGTCGGTCGGATGCACGGGTATCAGGATCGGCGGATTCGAGCGGTGTCTCGGGCACCTCGGTCAAGAGGAACGCCGCGCCTACCTCGCGACCCTGACACCCGGGGACGACATCGACGCGCGAGGCACCGAGATCAGCGGTGAACTGCTGGACGAACTGCTGGACGCGCTGTGCCGGCCCGGCGAGGAGCGGCCGCGCTTCGGACGGGCCCGGTTCGACAAGGCCGTCTTCACCGGGGCCGCCCACTTCAACATGGTGTGCTTCGAGAAGGGGGCGTGGTTCACGGAGGCGACGTTCCGGCAGGACGCCGTGTTCGCCGGCGTGATGTTCGGTTCGGCCGCACGGTTCGACCGGGCCGAATTCCATGGGCTCGCCAACTTCGACGAGGTGCGGTGCACGACCGGCGGCACCACCCTGGCCGGGCACCTCGCCTTCCGCGGTGCGTCGTTCGCGACCGGGCCCTGGTTCATGGGGGCTCACGGCGTCCGGCTGCTGGATCTCAGAGAGAGCCACATCACCAAGCCGACGGTCGCCCAAGTCGTCGCCGAGTACGTCGATTTCACCGGCGCCTGGTTCGAGGCGCCGGTCACCCTGAAGGCCAGTGGCGCCTTCATCGACCTCACACACGCCCGTCTCGCCGAGCCATGCACCCTGACGTCGATGGAACACCATGTGGCGCGCTCCGGTCTCCCCGCCTACCCGACCGCGCCCGACCGGCGCCCCTCGGTCACCTCGCTCTCCGGTGTCGACGCGTCCATGCTGCTCCTCTTCGACGTCGACCTGTCACGGTGTGTCTTCACGGGAACCCATCACCTCGACCAACTACAGATCGAGGGCTCCTGCGTCTTCGCCGAACCGCCCCGCGGCCCGCGCTGGACCCGACGGCATGTCATCGTCGAAGAGGCGTGGTGGAGGGGCTGGCAGACCCCGGGACCGGCCCCGTACCCGGCCGCCCTCGCCGATACCTACCGGCAACTGCGCAAGGCCCGCGAGGACGCCCGCGACGAACCGGGGGCCGCCGACTTCTACTACGGCGAGATGGAGATGCGCCGCCACAGCCGTACGTGGAGTGAGGCGGACCGCTGGCTGCTCCAGGCGTACTGGCTGCTGTCCGGCTACGGACTGCGCGCCTCACGCGCGCTCGGCTGGCTCGCGGCCTCGATGTTCCTCACCGTGGTGCTGCTGACAGGCTTCGGCCTGCCCCAGGGTTCCCCGCAGCAGGAGGCGACGGCCACGGTGCCGCCCCCGGGTGGCAAGGTCACCTTCGAGATCGACCAGGTGGACCCGCGGAACCCCACCGGGGACCGGTTCACCGGCCAACGCGTGGACAAGGCGCTGGAGGTGACACTCAACTCGGCCGTGTTCCGCTCCGGCGGCCAGGACCTGACCGTAGCAGGCGGGTACATCGAGATGGCGTCCCGCTTCTCGGAGCCGGTCCTCCTCGGCCTCGCCGCCCTCGCGATCCGTGGCCGCATGAAGCGATGAGGCCCCGGACGTCCGTCCCGGCACCGCCACGGCCCGGCCACCGGGCCGGCCACCCGCCTTCAGGTGACCAGCGGCCGCCGCCAGGCAGGTCTCGAGCCGGGCGACGCTGGCCGGCACCCGGCTCGTGTCGACCCGGCAGCAGTACGGCCTGGAGCAAGACGGCACCGCGCACCCCGCTCCAGGCCACCGGGAACCTCTGCCGGGCGCCGTAGCGCGGCGTGCGCTGGTCCGGGCGGCGGTCGAGGGCGCGGATGAGGTACGGCACCACTGCGGTCGCGCAACCGCCTGCGGAGCTGTTCAAACGGGGCTTGCAGACCCATGGCCGCACCGATCTCGAACTCGCCTCCGCGCTGCGCGACTTGAAGGCCGTCGACTGAGCGATCAGGAGGCGTACGGACGATCGCCACCGTCGCACGATCCGATGGCGGCGGGCGCCCGGATCAGCGCGGGCCTGTTCGTCGTACCGGCTGAGGCATTCAGCGGCAGGTCGGCCATCTTTCGGGTTGCGGGCCCGTGGGTGGGAATCCGTTTCGCGGCTGTGCCGGCCGATGGCCGGTTGACTCTGCGCGAGAGGGAGACCAGTCGCGTCTCCGGAGCGCTTCTTGTGAGGGCGGCCACGTTGATGAACAGGCGGAACGTACTGCGGGCGGGCACTGTGGGGGTTCTGGGCGCGGAGGTGGCGGGCCTGTCGTCCTCGCCCGCCGCTGCCGCGCCATCCACCGAAGTGGCGGATCGGGTCAGCGAACGGGACTGGGAGCTGCTGGCTCAGGCGCTCTCATCGCGTTCCACGCTCTATCGGCCGGGAGATTCCGGCTACCCACCGCTGGCGCTTCCGTTCAACCACCGCTACGCCGGGATCTGCCCCGCGGGAATCGTGGCATGCGCGACGACCAGGGATGTCCGTACGGCGGTCCGCTGGGCCCGCGCGGTGGGGCTGCCCGCCGTGCCCCGTTCCGGGCCGGGCCACAACTACGCCGGGTACTCCGCCACCACCGGTCTGCTGCTCAACATGGCCCGTATGAAGAGCATCGTCTCCACCCCGCTGCCCGGTGCCCGCTCCCGGACCCGGACGTACGGACGGATGCGAGTCGTTCACGACGCGGGCACCCTCACCGTGGGGGCCGGGGTCACCAACGCCGACCTGCACCCGATGCTGGAGGACCGCGGCATGTTCGTGCCGACCGGCCGGTGCCCCACGGTCGGGGTGGCCGGACTGGTGCTCGGCGGCGGTATCGGCTTCAGCGACAAGATGTTCGGCCTGACCTGTGACCGGCTGGTCTCGACAACCGTGGTGCTCGCCGACGGCCGCGTGGTGGAGGCCGGTCAGGACTCGCACCCCGACCTGTTCTGGGCCTGTCGCGGCGGGGCCGGGAACAACTTCGGCGTCAACACCTCCTTTACGTTCCAGTACGAGCGGTTCCAGGGCGACGTGGGCTTCTACGAGCTGCGCTGGAGCCTGGACTCGGCGGTGCCGGTGATCGACGCCGCGCAACAGATCGCCGTGCACACCCTGGACGACAAGCGGTTCCATCTCCGCGTCGGCATGGGGACCCACGGGGTCACCAGGGACCAGATCCACGCCAACGCGGGCGTCAACGCCATCGGCCAGTACTACGGTGACCTCGCGGAGTTGCGCGCCATCCTGGCTCCGCTGCTCGCCATCGGCACGGCGCAGGAGCGCGCCCGCAACGCGGCGTCCGTCCGCGAGGTCACTCCGGGTCAGGCGAGCGCGCTGCTGAGCGCCACCACGCCGGTACAGCAGTTCGGTGCCAAGTCGGCGGTTCTGACCTCCCGGACGCTCCTGACCGACGAGCAGATCGGTGCCGCCGCCGAAAAGCTGCTGGACTGGCCGGGCAGCGACAACGAGGACGGCGCCGGATTCGCCATGTTCGCCCTCGGCGGCGAGATCAACCAAGTGCCGCCGGACGCGACGGCGTTCGTGCACCGAAACGGGGTGTTCATCCTCGCCGCGGAGACCTCCTGGGCGGATTACGATCCGCCACGCGTGGCCACGGCGAATCTTCAGTGGCTCGGTGAGTTCTACCAGAGCATGTTCGGTGAAACGCCTCCGCCGCAGTCCTATCAGAATTTCCCGGATCCGACATTGAAGGACTGGCGGCGGGCATATTACGGCGCGAATTACGACCGGCTGGTCCGAGTGAATCGGACGTACGATCCGACCAATTTCTTCAGCTATCCGCAAGGCATCGGAACCTGACCTTCGCGCACCGACGCCGCCGCGCCGGTGCGCGGCGGACTCATAGCCGTCCAAAGCGGGGGGCGGGGCACCGCTTCGCGGCAACGGCGGCCGGGTACCGTGCCGCGGATCGGGGTTGATCTTCTCGCGGACCCGGTCGTACCAGGTCAGCGGTCCGGCGCAGGGCGATGGGGCCGACCGGTGACTCCTCGGCCACCTCCCGGGCCAGCGCCCGCACCAGGTCGTTGAGGTGGTAGCGGCCGGGGCTCGGGGAGGTCAGCAGCCGGGCGTCGACCAGCCGTTCCAGGGCGTCCTGCGCCTGGTGGACCCGGCAATTCAGCATGATCGCCACCGGCTCGGGGGTGACCTCGGCGGTGCCCAGAAGGCCCAGAGCGCGGAAGGCGGCGTCGGGGACCGGCCCCGCCGATGGATCGAGGTGGGTGGACTGGGCGCGCAGAGCGGCGTACTCGGACCGCAGACCGGCGCGTACGGTGAGATCGCCGACACGTAACTCGTCCAATAATCGACCGGACGAGGTGAGCCGTTCGGCCATGTCGCCGAGCGACCACTGCTCCCGGGCCAGGCAGCGCGCGCCGGCTATGCGGATCGCCAGCGGCAGCCCGGCACAGACGGAGGCGATCCGCCGGGCCGCGAACGGCTCGTCCCGCACGCGCTGATGGCCGACGACGCCGCCCAGCAGTTCCAGTGACGCGTGCTCGGGGAGCGGGCTCACCGTGCAGGTGCTCGCCCCCTCCAGATCCGCGAGGTGGTTACGGCTGGTGATGATCAGCCGACTGCCGCCGCTCCCCGGGATCAGGTCGCGGACCTGGGCGGCGTCGAGGGCATCGTCGAGGACGACGAGCATCCTGCGGTCGGCGATCAATGACCGGTACAGGGCTGCCCGTTCGGCCAGACCCTGCGGAACGGCCGATCGGGGCAGCCCCAGATCCGTCAGGAACCGGGCCAGTACGTCGGCGGAGGAGGCCGGCTGCTCGTCGGCGCCGCGCAGTTCGGCGAAGAGCTGGCCGTCCTCGAAGGTGTCCCGCAAGCCGTGGGCCAGGTGCAGGGCCAGTGCGCTCTTGCCGACGCCGGACCCGCCGGTGAGGGCCACGATCGCGGCGCCACCCGGGTCCGACACGGGGGTGCACAGCAGGGAACGGAGTGCCGCGGACTCATCGGCCGGTCCGACGAAGGTGGTGGGAGCCACCGGTAACTGCGCCGGCCGTGGCCGGTTCCCGGAGAGCCGGACAACGCTCATGCGCTTCGTGGCGGACGGCTGCGGCTCGTCGTCGCTCAGCACCCGCTGCTGCATGTGTCTCAGCTCGGGCCCGGGCTCGGCGCCCAACTGGTCGATCAGCAGGGCGCGAGTGCGCCGGAAGACCTCGAGTGCCTCGGCCTGCTGCCCCGAGCGGGCCAGGGCCAGCATCAGGCGGGCCGCCATCGGCTCGTCCAGCGGGCTTTGGAGGACCAGCCGCCACAGTTCGGGAAGCATTCTGTTGTGCTGACCGAGATCCAGCGCGACGTCGATCCGCTTGGCGAGAGTCTGCCTGTGCAGCTCCTGAAGGTGCCGCACCTCGACCTCGCACAGGGTGAACGAGGGGATGTCCAGCAGTGGTTGGTCCCGCCACAGCGACAGTGCCAGGTGCAGTTCATCGGCGCCGGTGGACAGGTCGCCGGAGGCGATGGCGGATTCGCCGGCACGGCGGTGCGCGGCGAACCGGCCGAGATCGCTTTCGTGTTCGTCCAGTTCGATGAGATATCCCGGGGAACGGGTCACAATCCGCCGGCCCACCTCGTGGCCGAGCACCTGTCTGAGCCGCATCACATAGGTCCGCAGGGTGGCGCAGGCGCTGGACGGCGGCAATCCGTCCCACAGAAAGTGGGAAAGGCGGTCGATGGAGACGACACGGTTGGCGTTGAGCAACAGCGCGGCGAGGAGAATGCGCTGCCGCGGTGCGGGAACGGTCAACTGACGACCCTCGAAGTTGATGATGAGAGGACCGAGAAGCGCGAAGTCCACAACCACCTCATTCGGACGCCGAGTAGACCTCACCACGCTCTGTACAACGTGGTAACAATGAGGCTAAACCACGACTCGGACAAAAACACCGGAAAAAAACCTAGTGTCCTGAGTCGGGGATTTCAGCCGTAGACGGACGAGGTGAGGGCCCGCAGGGGAACTCGGCGATGTCTGCCGAGGAGCGCCGAGGTGAGGCGGTAGGCGTCCACGAAGGCCCGGCCGCCGGTGTTCCGTCGCAGAAACGCCTCCATATCCGGCGCATCGGGAGCATCGTCCCTGGCGAGCAGTTTCCCGGCCCGGTCGATGAATTCGCGCAGCAGGTCCATTCGGAATGACTGACCGCTGCCCTTGCCGAGACCCGCGATGAAGTACAGGCGCATGCCGAGGCGGACGGCCTCCGCGGTTCCGTAGTCGCCCAGTTCGTCCGCGAGCCCGGCCACGGTGTGCCGGTGGTCGACTCCATGGCGGCTGGAGCGCACGATGCCGTCCAGCGGCACTCTGCTCAGGCAGATGCGATGCGTTTCGGCGCCCAGCGCGCCGAAGATCTTCTGGAGGAGGATGTAGTCCTCGGTCAGCTCGCGGTCGTGAACGAGCACGATCTCGTCGTACCGCTCCAGCATCGGCACCAGGTCACGCAGGGCGCAGCCCAGATAGTTGGGGTGGCCGCCGGCCGAGGTGACCGGGCGCAGGGGCAGACCCTGGGCGGTGGCATCGAGGTAGACGGGGCCTCCGTCGCGGCGGGCGTCCAGACACAGACCGCGCTTGGCGAGATACTCGACCACCTCCTCGAGCCCCATCCTGGGCGGCGTGGTCCGGGTGATGCCCGGGTCGTACAGCCCCAGCCAGTCATAGTGGCCGTGCCAGATCTCCAGGACGCGTCGGCTCACCGGATGCGTCCACCCGATCTCCTCGACCGCGCGGACGTAGGGCTGGAGCGCTTCGTCCGGTGGCGGCGAGGGCTGTGCCTGAAAGGCCGTGTAGAGACGGCCGACGTCGTCCTCCGCGCACCGGGACGGGTCGATGTCGGGGCAGCCGCGGTCCAGGTACTCCCAGAAGCCCGCGGTCTGACGGGTGATGTTGAAGGCGGTGTGGCTGTAGAGGTAGTCGGCATCGGCCAGCAGTCGGGTGGCGCGGTACATGACGTCCACCCACAGCAGTCCCTTGACATGGCTGAGGCCCAGTGCCTTGGTAGGGGTCACGGTGACCGGGGCGATCAGTACCCTGGGCCGTCGCGGGGGATCGCCCACCAGTGCCGGGCCGGTGGTGTCGTGCGGCCCGGCAGTGGTTCGTCGAGGCGTGTCCATGCTCACTTCCGCACGCCGTTGACCAGGAACACCCGCTCGACGTCGGGGACATGGCGCGGATGGACCGGGTCGGCCCACCGTCCGTAGTGCGCGGCTTCCTCACCCGGCTGCACCACTTCGGCCTCGATGCCGTACTCGGTGAAGAGCGCTTCCGGCTCGTTGTGCCCGGACAGCCAGGGACAGCCCAGGCGTTCGAAGACCTCGAGCAGCGGCACGACGGCGGGGGCGGTGAGGGTGGTGGCGCTGACCAGGTCCGCGGCTATCCGGCTGCCGGGGGCGATCAGGTCCGCGACACGGGAGACAAGCTGCCGGGTCTGGTCCTCGGTGAGGTAGTACAGCAGCCCTTCGAGCAACCACAGGGAGGGCGCATCCGGACGATAGCCGGCCGCGAGGAGGGCGTCCGTCCAGTCCGGGCCGAGCAGGTCGACGCCGACCAGACGCCTGGTGACCCCCGGGTGCACCGGCTCGTCGCCGAGAACCGACTCCTTGGCCTCCAGGACGCCCGGACGGTCCAGTTCGAAGAACTCGACCGGCCGGGGCCAGGGCAGCCGGAAGGCGCGGGTGTCCATGCCCGCGGCCACCATCACCACCTGGGGATACGCATTGTCCTTCACCTGGGTGAGCAGAAGGTCGTCGAAGTAGCGGGTCCGGATCGCGTTGAAGTCGAAGGTGCTCGGCACCTTCTGTCCGGGCTCGGCACGATGGGGCCGGGTCGCCTCGGCGACCTGGCCGAGCAGATCGCCCCCGATGGCGCCCACGAGCCGGGCCGCGAAGGGATCCTCGTAGAGCCGGTCCGGTCGCTCGGTCTCCTTGGCCCGCAGGGCCGCCGTCAGCAGGGACGTCCGGGCGATCGCGTCAAATCGTGCCACGTGAGTGCTCCTTACAGGAGGGGAAGGAAAGAGGGCCGGGCGCCTCAGCCGCCGATCAGGCGCTGCCAGGCGGAGTCGTCGTTCTGGAAGACCCGGTCCTTGACCTGGGCCGGGCGGGTTCCGGCGGCGACCCTGTGCTGCCAGTCGCGGGCGAAGGTGTCCGACGCCACGCGGTGGATCTCGGGGGCGCCCAGCCGGCCCGTCCCACGCGCCGACCGGTAGCCCGGGGCGGCGTCGCTCAGCGCCGCGTCGACCGCCCGTCCCAGGGCCGCGGTCTCCCGGCCCGACCAGGGAAGGAACGGTTCCAGGGCGAAGGCGTACCGCGGCGCCTCGGCGTCCTGCGCCGGGTCCGCGCCCGCCGGATCCCCGCCGGTCCGCGTCCCATCCGCGCCGACCACCCGGCAGGTGGCGTTGCGCACGTCCAGCCCGGTGGAGGCGAGCGCGGTGCGCAGGGCGGTCACCACATGGGACTCGCGCAGCCGCTCGCCGACGGCGTCCGAGAGGGTGCGCCGGCCGGCGTACTCGACCCGCGGGATGTCCCCGACCCGGTCGACCACCCGCACCACATCACCGAGCGCGTACCGGTAGAGGCCGCCGACGTGGCTGATGACGGCGTGATACTCACGGCCGGTCTCGAGCTCGTGGAAGAGCTGGGTGGCGGAGTCGGGCCGGAGGTCCTCGTCGGCGTCCACGAACTCCAGCAGCCCGCCGGTGATCGCCGGTGATCCGGCCGTCAGATGGCGGTCCAGCGCTACGGCCACGAAGCCTTCCGACGCCGCCACCGGGGCGGGCAGCGCGGTGACCCGGGGGCCGAACGCCTCCCGCAGCCGTGGCAGATAGAGCGAGGCCAGACCGGTGGTCCAGCAGAACAGCAGTTGCATCCGGGGCCAGACGTGGGTGGGCAGCAGCCCTCCCGCGCGTTCCGCCGACCGTTCCAGCAGACGGGCGCGGCCGGGGTCGGGGGTGCCGCCGGGATGCCCGTCGATCGTGCCGTCGTGCAGGTCCTTGACCAACCGGGGCCACCACTGGACGAGTTGGTACGGCAACGCGGCGACCATGGCCGGGTTGATACCGATGACGCACCGCACATCGTGCTCGATCGCGGCGCGCAGCCGCACATAGCTGCGCTGGAGGTGGTCCGCGGGGTCCACGAAGTCCGGCAGGGTCCCCCAGGGCGCCCGGCTGCCGGGCTCGGCCGCGAGGGGTTCGCCGAACGCCTGGCCGAAGTCGACCTGGCTGGCGCCCAGATGCGGCTGCCCGGAGCGGGTCGCGCCGATGGCGGGGGCCGGGTCGTGCTTGAGGTTGAGCGTGGCGTCCGCCCGTTGCACGGCTTCCGGGAAGTGCTCGACGAAGTTGGCCCACGCCGCGTAGTAGAAGGGGAAGAAGGACGTGCGCATGAACTGCCGGGTGATCGGGATCTGTTTGCTCTCCCCGGTGCTGCCGCTGCTCTTGAAGAAGACCACGGCGGGATCCGCGCTGAGCACGTTCTGCCGTCCGGCGGCGGCCGACTCGATCCAGGGGGCGAGCGACGCGTAGTCGGCGATGGGGACCGCCGCGCGGTAGGCGTCCACGCTGCCGCAGCGGGCGAAGCCGTGTGCCTTCCCGAACTCGGTGTGCGGCGGCTTCCCCTCGGGATGCGCGAGTGTGCAGTTCTGCCGACCCCGCGTGCGATTGGTGGAGTTGTCCCGGCAGAGGACCGCGAGCGCGTGGACGAACTCCGTAGGCACCTGACCGCGGGGGAACTCGTCCTGGTGCTCCAGCCACCCGACATTGACCGCCGGGACGCCCTGGGGCACCCCGATGCCGGGGGTGTACGCGTAAGGGGATCCATCCTCGTACCGCACCGCGTGTTCCTAATCCGTGTGTAGGGATTCCAGCCGGGCCCCGGCGGGGTGGCTGGTCTTGCTGCTGGATGGGGTCGTGGTGGCCCGCGGGTGCCGGGTGAATCCCTTGTGGTTCCCGGCCCTGGAGGCCTTACGAGAGACCGGCGACAGCCGGTGCCCTCGG
>NZ_JAHLEM010000147.1 GCF_018883605.1 Streptomyces niphimycinicus
TAAGCAGTGTGCATCGTGAAAACTGCAGGTCGGGTGGGCTGGTGTGCGCGGGGTCGGGAGTGCTCGGGCTGGTCGGCGGCGGGTGTCCATGGTGAAGATCGTCTGACCGGTCAGCCGGGAGGGTTCTCTGGTTCTGCTGTGCCTGCGTCAGCGGGCCGCCTACGATCCGTCACCGTGTCGGTACGCGGGAGGTCGTGGGGAGGGTGCGGGGATGTCCGATCTGGAGCGGATCACGTCTCGCCGTAGCGAGCTGGACGCGCTCGCCGAGGAGTTGGCCAAGCGGCTTCAGGAGGTCGAGGCCGAGCGGGAGGAACTGGGGATCGCCGAGCGGGTCCTGCGCCGCCTGGCCGAAGGGGACCGGGCCGATACGGAGGCCGCTGGGTTGACGACCCCGGTGGAAGCGCAGGTGGCAGGGCGTGCGGTGCTGCTGACCCCGCACCGCGGTGAGACGGGCGACGAGGCC
>NZ_JAHLEM010000148.1 GCF_018883605.1 Streptomyces niphimycinicus
TGCGCCGCCTGGCCGAAGGGGACCGGGCCGATACGGAGGCCGCTGGGTTGACGACCCCGGTGGAAGCGCAGGTGGCAGGGCGTGCGGTGCTGCTGACCCCGCACCGCGGTGAGACGGGCGACGAGGCCTTCGAGCCGGCCGCTCCGCAGCGGCCTGGGCCGCGCCGCGCGGCCCAGGCAGGAGCTGGCCCGTGGCCTCGACCACGTCCAGGCCCCCGATGACCGGGATGCGCCACTCGTCTAGGAGCAGTGCGACCTGTTCCAGCCAGGCGCGGTCCTCGTCGTGGGTCAGGCTGTGGCGTAGGCGCTGGCGTTCTCGTGCGGCAGTGCCTGAGCCAGGCGGGCTGCTTCGGGGTAGAACACGAGCGGCGCGACGTGCGGGACAAGCTCAGTCCGGAGCTGGAGCGTCATCAGAGCAGCTCGGGCAGTTGGAGGCCCTTGGGGTGGCCTGGTAGGGCCGCCCTTGCCGAGACCGGTGTTCGTTGGTCGGCGCTACGCTGCTGCGGCCCCGAGAAGGCACTTGAAGGCCGTCACCCTGTGGGCAACGGCCTTCAAGGTTGCAGGGCAGTGCTGGCGTCCCAGACCGGAGGCGAGGGCTAGCGAGCGTTCCGCCGAACGAGGACCTTGGGAACCTCCCGGGCGTCGCGGCGGCGGTCGGCGTTGCGCGCAGCGACGGCGGTGACGGCCGTGATCGCCACGGCGTACCAGGCGGTGCCGGCAGCGGTGATGAGCGCGGCGTTGTGCAGGACGGGGGACACGGTTCTTCTCCTGGAGGTCGGGGCGGAGTCGGTAGCCGCCCACCCTGACAAGGCCCTTCCGAAGATCCGCCGAAGAGCTGGCCGCCGCTCCGCCGCGTGGAGCAGGCGGCCGCCACCCTGTCGTGCCCCTTGGCGCGTGGTCAGCGGCGGCGGTACCTCACGTACAGCTTGTCCCGGCGGCTGCAGGCGGCGGCTTGGTCCATCGCGCGGGTGGGGTTGTCAGCGGCCCCGATGAGCAGGGGCTTTAGCCATGCACGGTCGTTGACCGCGATAGTCCGGTGAAGGTCACTGTCAGGGCCGCGCATGAACATGGGGGTGAGGAGGTTACTTGCCGACCGGGAAGAGGTCCTCCAGGTAGAGGCCGACACGGCCGGTGCGGGTGGCCTGGTCCATGAGGTCCTTGACACGGGCGGTGCTGACCACGGCGGATGGTCCGTTGAAAATCCACTCGTGGGCCTGCTCCTGGCTCATACCCCTGGGCGGCTCGCCGACGTAGGGCAGGACGTTGATAGGGGTGCCGGCCTCGTGGCGCCAGATGTCCGCGAGCGAGCCGACGTCGAGGGCGTCATAGCCGAGGGCGTCCATGAACCGCACGACCTCGGCCTTGGCCTTGGCATCGTTCCCGGTGACGGGCAGGGCACCGCGGTCGGGGTGGCCGGAGGGGCGGGCCGAGCTGTACAGGCGGAGGTTGTCCATGGTGCTGAGCGTCTTGACGACGTGTGACTCGGGCAGGTGGCGCTGGAGCAGTTCGCTGCTGGTGGTGCGCCGCTGTTCCAGGGCGTCGAGGCGGCCGTCGCGGTCGGGGAAGTAGCGCATCGTGTCGATGACTGTCTTGCCGGCGAGAGCGTCGGCGGGGAGCTTGTCGTGGGCGTGGAAGGGCAGGGAGACCACGACGAGGTCAGCGGCCTGTGCGGCCTCGGCCGGGGTGGCGGCGCGGGCGGCGTCGCCGAGTTCGGTGACGATGTCGGCCAGGGTCTCGGGTCCGCGCGAGTTGCTCAGGACGACGTGGAGGCCGGCGTCGACGGCCAGGCGTGCGACGGCGGCGCCGATCAGTCCGCTGCCGATCAGTCCGATGGTGCGCATAAGAGGTGTCCTTTCGAGACGGGGCGGGGGGGGAGGGGATTGGTCTTGCGGGGGTGTGCTCATACCGGGAGACGGGGGCGGTCTCGGGTGCCTCGGTGGCCGCCGGGACCGGGCGGGCGTCGCGCGCCGGTTACGGCGGGTGAGATGCCGGTCCAGCAGGGTGCTCGCGATGGCCGCCAGGGCGAACGCCGCGCCGACCTGAGAACTCGGCGGCAGCGGTGGCCACGACGTCCCCGGCCTGTGCGAGGTCCTGGGCGATGCGGTTGACCTTGGCGCCGGTCAGGCCGTCGCCGGCCATCACGGCGGGCCCGAACTGGCGGGCGGGACTGACGGAGCCGCCCGAGCGGGTGGCGAAGGCGATGGCTTGCGCGGAGATCATGGTGCCCACCAGCCAGGGGATGTGCCGGTGGAGGCGGCGCTGGCGGATGAAGACGCCCGCGATCGTCACCATCGCGAACATGGTGCCGGCTTCGAGCCCGCCGACGGCGCCCAGTGCCAGCCGGGTGCGGGTCGCACCACCGAGTAGTCCACGGCGGGCCCTGCTACGGCCGGGCCCCAGACGAGGCGGGCCGCCGCCACGCCGAGGAGGGAGCCGATCAATTCTCCGGCGATGTACGGCGCGACCGCGCGGCCGGGGATCTGCCGGTAGCGCCGCAAGGCCAGGGTGATGGCGGGGTTGACGTAGCCGCCGGCGCGGCGGCCCCGGGCGAGAGCATGAGCGCGGTGACGGTGTAGCCGCCCAGCGGCGCCATGACCACGATCCGGCCCTGGAGGCTGTTCCACACCTCGCCCGCCGCCGGGTCGAAACCGTCCATGAACCACCTGGTCACGGTCACCACCACGAACATCGTGATCGCGGTCATGGCCAGTTCGAGGACGGCCCGGTACGCGATCTCCTGCCGGGTGGGACCGGACGCGGTGACGGACGGCGCGGCGAGGCGCTGCTGCTGTTTCTGGAGTGACATCACGACGCTCGGTTTCCTCAAAGATCCGCCCGGTCGGCGTCACATGTCCCGGTACTGCTTCGCCGCCGCCAGTGCGGTGCCCAGTGCGTCCGCGGTGACGGTGCGGCCCGGCCCCGGATCGGCTTCCTGCTCGTTCGTCGCGGTCAAACTGTTGTGAGGGTCGGGGAAGGTGTCTCCGGAGTGTTCGGGTTTTCTCGCCATTTGTGATTTCGAGGCTCGTAGCGCACTCGCCTGGAACTGGCCAACGCGATCTTCGAATACCTCGAAATCTTCCACAACCGACAACGTCGGCACTCCCACCTCGGATCGGTGCGGACCTTGCCCAGGACGCGCCAGTTCTGCAGGTGCGCGAAGCCGTGCTCGACCGGGGCGCGCACCGCGGCCAGTGCCTTGTTGGACAGCTTCTGGCCACGGGTGAGGGGCCGGTTCCGGGCGGCCTTGTAGCCGGTGATCACCGCCGGGTCGGCGTCGGGATCACTGTCGTCGAGGCCGACGAACCCCAGGTCGGCCATCGCACCGAGTCCGGTCGTCGCAGAGATGAGCGGTGAGTTTGTCGTGACGGCAGGCGGTGATCTCCGAGGTCCGCCCCGGCCGGGCCGCGGAGACCCACAGCAGCCGGCCCCGGTCGTCGGTGAGCGCAATCACGAGCAGGCCATGGCACTTGTTCTTGCCCGAGTAGTTCTTGCGGTTCTCGGCCCCGGTGCGCCGCCGGGTACGTATCACCGAGCCATCCAGCAACACCACCCCACCACCCTTTCGGACGATCTTCTTCAGGGCGCGGTCCAGGCACGGGGCGCGAGCGGCCAACAGGCCCACGACCTCCCTGACCCACCGTGTCACGGTGGTGCGGTGCACCCCGTTGCCGCCGGCCAGATCGCCGGGCCGCTGGTCACAGCGCAGCACCGCCAGCACGATGCCGGCGATCTTCCCGGCGGGAAGGGACCGCCACCTGGAGCCGATCTTCTTGCAGTGGCCGCGTAACAGGTCGGCGAGCCAGTTCAGGGTGGCACTCGACAGCGGCAAGCGGGCGGTGTAGACAAGGCCGTCAGGGCCCTCGACGGTGTCGTTGTTTTTCTTCACACACCGAACTCAACTGCCGCCGGGGGCACGCCTGTTACGCCCTCTTGCCGCTTCCGGTCCGGTGCGACTACAGGCGCACGGTGAACTTCCCGTCAGGCCGCTTGTGCAGCCAGCCACGATCAGCGACCTTGGTCATCTTCGCCCGCAACGGCTCCAGCTTCCCGCGCACCCCCACCTCAAGACCCAGTTCCTCACCCACCGTCCTGACCTGCACCGGGCCGCCAGCGGCCCGCACGATCGCCAGGATCCGGCGATAGTCGGCGGGCAGCGTGGCCTCGTCGCCCGTCTCACCGCGGTGCGGGGTCAGCAGCACCGCACGCCCTGCCACCTGCGCTTCCACCGGGGTCGTCAACCCAGCGGCCTCCGTATCGGCCCGGTCCCCTTCGGCCAGGCGGCGCAGGACC
>NZ_JAHLEM010000149.1 GCF_018883605.1 Streptomyces niphimycinicus
GGCCTCGTCGCCCGTCTCACCGCGGTGCGGGGTCAGCAGCACCGCACGCCCTGCCACCTGCGCTTCCACCGGGGTCGTCAACCCAGCGGCCTCCGTATCGGCCCGGTCCCCTTCGGCCAGGCGGCGCAGGACCCGCTCGGCGATCCCCAGTTCCTCCCGCTCGGCCTCGACCTCCTGAAGCCGCTTGGCCAACTCCTCGGCGAGCGCGTCCAGCTCGCTACGGCGGGACGTGATCCGCTCCAGATCGGACATCCCCGCACCCTCCCCACGATCTCCCGCGTACCGACACGGTGACGGATCGTAGGCGGCCCGCTGACGCAGGCACAGCAGAACCAGAGAACCCTCCCGGCTGACCGGTCAGACGATCTTCACCATGGACACCCGCCGCCGACCAGCCCGAGCACTCCCGACCCCGCGCACACCAGCCCACCCGACCTGCAGTTTTCACGATGCACACTGCTTATTGAGCTGCGAGAACCCGGAGGTGCCGTCCACCGTCACGATCCCCATCGCGACATTCGTCTCCCCCGCCATCACCGGCGAACGCGTCCCGTACTGCAACGACTGCCCCGGCGGGGTGCCACCGCACTCCCTCGCGATCCACCTACCGGACCACGACTGGGTGGACCGCACGAACCGCGAATACGGCGAAGATCATCCGTACGTCGTGGCCAAGGTGCACGCGAAGTTCCCCAAGGGCGGCGGCAGCCTCGCGATATCGGTGACCTGGGTCGAGGACGCCCAGAACAACGACGACCCGACCGGGCCCGGCTGTGCGACCTCGGCCTGGGAAGGGAGACCGCCAAGCACACCGTCCGCGAAGGCGCCTGGGTCCGCCTCGGCGTCGATGTCGCGGCCGATGGCGGCGACGAATTCACCATCTACAGGGCCGTCGGCGACGCGATCGAGATGCGGCACGCGAGTTCCGGCACTGCCAACGACAACCAGGTGAAGGTCGCGGAGAAGATCCTGGAGGAGATCCGCGCTGCGCAGCGCCTCGCCGACGCCCTGAACTCCCCCCACCCGGTCCGCGTGAAGATCGACCGAACGGCATCGGCCACGGCGCCACCAGCATGCTGGAGGTCTGGGCTGAGAACGGCACCCACCAGGGGCCCTCAAGGAGCTGGCCCGCGAAGTCCTCGGCAACGACGCCCCGTAGCGGCAGCCGCACGGGGCAGGCCCTGCGGGCGGTCACGGCGCGGCGGAGTCCGTAGGCGGCGTCCCCGAAGGCCAGCACCGCGGCCCCCGAGACCACCGAGGACAGAGGCAGGGCGAAGGCCAGCACCTGGCATCCGGCCAGCCCGACGACCGGGAGCAGCCGGTTCGGCCGTCCCTCGTCCTCGGTGAGCGTCCAGGCGGAGGCGTTGGCGACGGCGTAGTACGCCAGGACGCCGAAGGAGGAGAACCCGATCGCCCCGCGCACGTCCGCTGTCGCGGCGAGCACCGCGACCACGGCGCACACCAGCAGCTCGGCGCGGTGCGGCACCTTGAACCGGGTCTCGTTGTCGACCCCGGCATCGCATAACAGGCTGCTGATCTCCTCAGCCACGGCGGGCGACTGGTAGACACTGTCGCGGCAGCCGACCGCGACCGGTCCGTCGCCGAGACGAACCGCGCCGACACCGCCGAGTACCGAATCGAACAGGCCCTGGCCCTGCTCGACGAACTCGGTTTCCACCAGGGACACGCTCTGCGCGCGGTGGGGTGGACCGTGGCCAGGGGGTGCGGCAGGTGCCGGTCCCGGGCCATCGCCAGGGTGGTGCGGGAGACCCCGAGAATCAGCGCGAGCAGCGAGCCGAGCGCGGCCACGGCGGCGCCCACCGTGCCCGGCCCGCCGAGGTGGCTGAGGGCACGATCAACGAGGCGTTGTTGCTGGTCAAGGGTGATCCAGTACGGGACCCGTGACAAGGAGGTCAGGGGCTATTGCTCCTGTGGGCTGGGCCCCGCCGTGTCCAGGGCGGCAGCGGCCTGGTCGGCGAGGGTGGCGGCGACCAGGCGGGCTTGGAGATCGGGGCGGGCACCTGGAGCGGGCGTGAGCATGAACCTGCCTTGGAAGCGGCCGCCTGCGCTGGCCCGTAGTTCGATTTCTTGCTGGGGCCAGCCCTGCTGGTCGATGTCCCAGCGTTTGCGGCCGACGGTGACGCTGCCGTCTTGTTCAAGGCGGGCTGGGTGGCCGAGGAGGGAGCCGTACTCGAACCGGCACTCCCGCAGTTGCAGCAGCTCGGTGAGTTGCCGCTTGACGTGGTCGACCACCCCGTCGGCGGATCTGGTGGTCTGGGCGAGCTGGGCGGTGTCGTGGACGCGGGCCAGGTAGTCGGCGTCCGTGACCACGAGTACCTCCAGCCGTCGGGCGCGGGCGGCCATCTGCGATACGGCCAGGCCCACTGCCAGCAGCAGGACCGCCGTGGTGATGTCTGCACCGCGGTTGATGGTGAAGCTCTGGTAGGGGCGGGTGAGAAAGAAGTCGAACCACGCGGCCGAGGACAGGGCTGCCAGGCCGCCGGCGAGGCGGTTGCCGGCAGCGGCGATCGCGACGATGGCCACGACCATGATCAGGGCCAGGTTCGTGCTCGACACACCGCCCCGGAACGGCACCAGGATGAGCGCCAAAAGCAGCGGACCGGCCACGGCTGCTGCCAGCGCGATGCGGTCACGAAGCGGAAACCCGGTCACTGGCGTACCTCCCATGCCTTGCTTACCACGCTGTGTCTCTTATGCCCGTGCGGCGTGCGGGTTGGCAGCCCACAGCACCTCATGGGGCTGAGCTGTCTCCGCGATGACTCGCACCGCCGCCGGCAAGGTGCTCACCGGCGGCGCCACACGAGTGCGCTTAACGCCCTTCTGACGCCCTGAGCAGGGATATCAGTGGACCGGCGTCCTAGAGTCGGGAGGCCGACTGGGTTGGCGGGACTGGAGGGGTCTGGTGTCTGCACGCGCTGAGAACGCCGACGGCTCGGGTGGCCATCTGCCAGGTTCCGGTACCGAGCGCGGGAGCGGGACCGGCTGACGGTGCCGCAGGGACTGGCGGCACTGTCGCTGGATGCTCTGGCGTCCGTGGCGTATGGGCCGGAGGCGATCGTGGTCGTGCCGGCGGCGGCCGGGAGCCGAGGTGGCCAGGTTTAGTAGATCGGGTCTACACGCTGAGGGAAATCGACCCGCCCGAGCCCACAACCGAAGGCGTGACCAGTGACCTCACGCGACACCCTGTTCTCCGGGGCTTGGCAGACGGCCGCGATCTGCCGTGGATTGCCGCAAACAGCGGACTTACCGTGGACCCCGTGCGCGAGGAAGCGCGAATCCTCATCAGTCTGACGGACGCGAAGAACACCGAGAACCTCATCCACCGTGGCTGGGAACTCGGCCTGCTCGGGAACGGTCCGAACACATCGGCCACGCGAAGTTTCACCAGGTACGACAGAATCAACACCTCCACCGCTTGGGGATTCCCGCACATGACTGCCGAAACATTGGAAGACCTGCCCAAGATACCGCCGAAAAAGCGACTCACCGGCAAGGACCGCGAAAAGTTCCGAAAAGACGTTAGCACCGTATATAAAAGGTCCCACAAGGTGAGCGTGCGGGACATTAGCGGGGCCACAGGGAGGTCGTTCGGCTTCATTCGAACGCTCCTCTTGGAGGCGGGGGTTGAAATGCACTCACGCGGTAATTAGCGGGGCCTTCCGGTCCCGTCAGGCAAGGAAGTGGAGGTGTGAAATCTCCGTACATCAAGGGCGCGCGAACTCGGCCCGAGTCCAGGGACCCGCTGGAGAACCGGCCGACACGGTCTCGGATCCCGAGTTTCACAACGAGTCACTACGAAAGGCAAACTGAGATGAAGACCTTATACGTCGTTCTCGCCGCCACCGCAGTCGGAGCCGCGAGGCTGGTGCAGTCCGAGAGGCAGAACCGGCAGCGACTCGCCCTGCACGCCGAGGAACTGCACCAGATGTGGCTCTCCGAGATAGCCTCCGATCCCGAGCTGCGGGCGATGTGGACAGCACCCGGCGAGCCGCCCACCGAGGAGTACGCGAGGCTTCTGCACTGCAACCGGCTGATCAGCTTCTTGTCGGTCAAGTACCGGGTGGGCCTGCTCGACACCGCCTCCTTGAGGGTCCAGGCGCGGTGGGTGATGGAACGCGAGGTCGGCCGGGCGTACTGGACGACGTTCGGCGCCTTCCGGGAGGAGGAGGCCATGGATCGGATCGATCGCACGTTCAACGCGATCATGGCCGACGAGCACGCCGCCCTCGTGGACGCGGACGCAGTCGCCACCTGACGGGATTCCCCGCGCTGCCGCGCTGAGAGCAGTGCGAAGCGCTCCCAAGGACTGGGGCTTCCTCCCGGTCGTGAGGACCACCCCCGTGCAGTGGAAGGTCCCGGCCGCGCCTCTCGGAGGAGGCGGCGCATGAGCGCCCCGGCCGCGGCTCGTGGGGAAGCCGCGGCCGGCCCTCCATCCCCGTACCCGGTTCCACCAACCACCCGAGAGGGACTCCATGGACGCCAGCAGCACCATCGATGTAGCTGTCTGGAACATCGAGGCAGACGGCGGCCGCCAGGGTGAACGCCGTGACCTCGCCCTGGACATCCTGGCCGAGCATGAGCCGGACGTCTGGCTCCAGCAGGAGGCGAAGCACAGCCGGAAAGGCGGCCAACGACTCAAAAACAGCGCGGCGAAACGGCTCGGGCTCCGCGGCTTTCTGGCAGAGCCCAACCCATACGTTGATGCCGACATCGCCACGGCCGTGTATCTGCGCCCCGAACTCTTCCACGTCCGCGAGGAGCCACCGCGGGCAAAGCCATGGTGGCTGCACCCCTGCCACGTACAGGCGCAACTGGGCGACTGCCCCGTGCCGCTGAACACCGTCTCCGCGCACCTGTGCTTCTTCGACGCCAACCAGCGGCTCACCGAAGCCGGGTGGCTGACCACCCTCGCCGAACCCGGCATGGTCACCCTCATCGGCATGGACAGCAACAGCTACCCGAGGGCCCCTGAACCGACCGTTCTGCCGAACTGGGACACGGTCACCGACCGCGCGCACATGGTCCACCGCACCTACGTGGACGCCGACGGCCACCGCCGCAGCGACACCCGACCTGACGCCGCCCTCATAGACGCCGGATACGTCGACCTTGCCCGGCACGCGGCCGACCATCTCGGCGTGGACAGCAAGATGGCGCTTGCCCCTACGGCGGGGTTTTACAAGCCGCACCAGGGCGGCCCGCAGTGCATTGACCGCGGCTACGCGGCTGGCGGTGCGGCTGATGCTCTCGACCACATCGAGGTCATCGACACCGAAGACACTCGCGCCGCCTCCGACCACGCCATGGTCCTGTACCGCTTCAACCGCGCTCGCCTGGAACGCGTACTCACCCAAGCCGCACCATGCACACGGTGATCAGACGGCTCGTCGGCATCACCAAGGCGGGCCGGCGCCCCATCCGGCAGCCGTTACGACCGCGATACGCCGCTCTGGTTGCGAGAGCAGCTTCACGCGGGCGCAGCGGTGCCGTGGGCGTCGATGATCGGAGGGAGGGCGCGCACACGGTCATGCAGTTCGTCGACACCCGTTGCGCGCGTCGGGCTGAGGACGGCGTCGAGCTGCGTGAGGCGGCTCCTGGAAGTGGAGCGAAGCCGTGCTGCGGGTACGCGGGCCAGGACGTCCAGCGCCCGTTGCGTGGCGTCGGCCGGTTGGGAGGGGGCTTCGGCTTGCGCCACGAGCAGGGCGGCGGCGGCCCAGCCGGGGGTGCCCGCGATGCAGGCATTCGTGGAGGTCTCGGCGATGGCGACCGCCTTTTCGGTCCGTCCCAGGGCACGATCGGCGTCGGCTTCGTGCAGTTGGTGCTCTGCGATGTCGTAGCCGAACCTTCCTGGCGCCCAGCCCGCCGGGTCGGCCTCCAGTTCACGCATGGCTGCCGCCAGCGCAGCGTCCGCTTCTCGTTGACGGTTCAAAGCGGCAAGGGACGGGAGCTGTGCCCAGGCATGGAGCTGGGCGCGCGGGAGCCCGGCAGGGGCGCAGGCCAAGCCGCGGTCGGCATGGGCCAGAGCCTGGATGTGCCGGCCTGCCGCACGGGCAACCATCGCTTGCGCGCCCCAGGCCCAGCCCGTGAGTCGCGAGTCTCCGCTGCGGTCGCCGTAGGTCGTGGCCGTAGCCAGATGAACTCGTGCTCCGGCGTGGTCGCCGAGGTGGTGGGCGAGGTTGCCCAGGAGGGCGGACAGCCAGCCGACGCACCGCCGCAGCTCATTCTCGATTCGATCCGGCGTCGGCGTGGTGCTGGTGAGGGCTTGCAGCAGCAGGCCCCGGGCGGCGTGCACTTCGGTGAAGAGCAGGTGGGGCGGGTGCTTGCTGTAGCCGAGGGCGTAGTGCTCGATCGCCGCCTCGGACAGTTCGACGACTGCGGTACTGCCTGCCGGGTCGGCGAGCAGCGCGAGGTGCAGAGATTCCCGGACGGCCGGCAGACCGGCGGAGGTCGTCATGGTCACCATGCTTTCCCGTGCGGGAAGGACGCACGCTTGGGGCCCGGGAGCACTGTATCGAGCGCCGTGAGCCCACTGGGGTTGTTCGTAGTCGGGGGCACGGTCGAGTCCGAGCTGCTCCGGTCGGGCCTGATAGACCGTGCACAGGACCTCGACGTACTCCAGGCTGGGCCGCTCATAGGATCGGTGTTCCCACCGGCAGAGCATCGACTCCGACATGCCCGGTGGCATCAGGCCGCGGGCCCGGTACAGGGCACCGACCCGCTCGATGGTGCGGGACCGAGGCCAGCCGAGGGCAAGGCGCCACGCCTCCAGCGAGTGGACTTCGGGCAACTCGGCGCAGATCACGTCAGCCGTACGCTCGACCCCGCTGCCACTGTGCAGACACCGTTCCCTGATCTCGGCGGCGGCCTTCTTGATAGCGGCGCGACGCGATCGACTGACCGTAGTCATTTACGCACCCTCCGCGATGGAGCTGGCTGCGCGTCACGGTATCCGAGCTTCCCCACTGGGGGGAGTGTGTCCTGTCGCGACGGGCCGGCATTGCGAGTTGCCCGCAATGCGCGCAAGCAGATCTGGCAATGACGTCCTGTCCATCCGCCAGGACGATGAGTGAATGCCGTGACCAGTCGGTACGGCGTTCCCGATCTCGAGATCCGCGTACCCCGCCACAGCGGCACTCGACTCGACGGCGCCTCCGAGGCCGCCATCCGTGCTCGACCGGCATTGCCTCCGGTTCCCTGTATCGCCGATCCCCAAAGGGGGAGTTCCGTGAACAGCCCCAGCGATTCGTCGTTCCCCGTCGGCACGTTGACCATCGGCAAGACCTTCGATTTCGAGGCCGGGCATCGGCTTCCCAGCCTCCCGCCCGAGCACAAGTGCTCGCACCAGCACGGACACAGCTACCGGGTCGAGGTCATTCTCACCGCCCCTGCGCTAAAGGCGCCGGGATTCGTCACCGACTTCGGGGCGCTCGTCCCGTTCAAGAAGTTCCTGGACACCGAGCTGGACCACCAGAACCTCCATGAAGTGCTGCCCTTCGAGCCGACCTCTGAGCACCTGGCCCATTTCCTGGCCGGTTGGATCATCCAGAACCTTGAGCCGGATATCCCCGGCTGGCTGGTCGCGGTCCGTGTCTGTGAGACGGAGCGCAGTTGGGCCCGCTTCGACGTGGAGCAGCGGTGATGGCGAAGGGCACGGCTCCAGCGTTCACCGAGAGCGCTGACGAGCTCTGGCTGATCACCGCGGAGTGCTTCGGCGTCGAACAGCCGACGTTCCAGGGAGAGGGTCCTAGCTGCGGATGTCCCGCCCTGTTTATCCGTCTGTCCCGGTGCAACTTGACGTGCCGCCGGTGCGACACGAAGTACACCTGGGACTGGTCCCGATTCGATCCCCGCGAGGAGTCGACGAAGCAACCCGTGGCCGATCTCCTCGAATGGGCATCGGCACCACCCTGGTCGAAGCCCTCCACCTCGGGCGCAACGCCCTCGGAGTCGAGTACGAATCCCGCTGGGCCAGGCTCGCTCGCGCCAACGTCGCCCGCACCGCGCGGCACGTCGGACAGACCAGCGGCCACGTGGTGCGCGGTGACGCCCGTCAGCTCACCCAGCTCATCGAAACCGACCACCACGGCACGGTCGCGCTGGTCGTCACCTCACCCCCGTACGGACCCTCCGTCCACGGCCAGGTCCGCTCCAGCCGCGAAACCGGACAACACGGCGTGGTCAAAAAGGACTACCGCTACAGCCACGACCCACACAACCTCGCCCACGTCTCCACCGACCAGCTCCTGGATGCCTTCACCCAGATCCTCACCCAATGCCGCACCATGCTGCGCCCGGGTGGCACGGCCGTCGTCACGACCCGGCCCTGGCGAGCACGCGGCGAACTCATCGATCTTCCCTCCGCCGTCCTCGCCGCCGGAGGCGCCGC
>NZ_JAHLEM010000015.1 GCF_018883605.1 Streptomyces niphimycinicus
ACCCGACCGCCCCCGCCCGCCCCTCACGACCGAGGACGAGGACTACTACCGCGAGGACCAGGAGCGCTACCGCACCCTCCTGGAAACCTTCCGCCACTCGGAGCTCCCCCCACTGGAAACGTCCCTCTGGCTCCTGAAGTCCCCCACCCTCATCCGCGCCACCTTCGAGGAACCCAAGGACGCGGCGGCCTGGCTGGGCCGCGAACTGACCGAACACGCCCCCGGCTTCCTCACCCACCAGGAAGCCGACACCGCCCGCCTGGCCCGCCTGGTCACCACGGCCACCACCCGCCTGACCCACGGCACGGACGTCTCCTTCGGCTTCTACCTGGGCCGCACCTCATTCCTCTCCCTGGCCCTGGTGACGTGCTCCCCCAACCACTGGACCCCGGCCCTCCCCTGCCCCCTCACCCGGTGACCGAGTCGTCCGACGCGGTCAGGGGGGCAGGCGAAGTGCGTCCGATTGGTATCGGAGCCTCTGTTTGAGGTGTGTTGTGTGTACTGGGCTGGTAGATACGGTGTTTGGGGGCCTCTCGCTTGCGGATCGTCCCCATGTGTGCGTTCTCGCTCCTGTGGAGGTACCGCCCGTATGACACCCCGGCCTGTGACCGGTACCGCACGCCCCCGCATCAGCGACACCGGTCTGGATCGGTTGAAGGCCGTCCTCGGCGGCTGGCGTAGTTCGCTGCTCGACATGGGCGGACGAAACAGACTGCTCAACTTCCGCCACACGAGGACCGCCACGCTGGAAATCGGGTCGCCCGATGCCGCTGTCCTGCTCCAGGGTTTGGCGCGGGGCTGGGACTTCGCTCCCATCGAGGAAGGCGAGGACGACGGCGACGACAGGAGCGGGGCGACAGCTCAAAAGACGCTGTCTTTAGGGGGAAGCCGCAGAACCATACGAAGCGACGGACTCATCACCCAGAAGACTCGGCAGACGGCGCTGGACGGGGCTCTCCGCCTTCTTCGCAACAAGTCCGCCCAGATGTTTAACGACTACGGCCTGTGGGTGCTGTGGCTGGGCGTGGGCATGCTCGATTGGCGCGAAGCGAGCGCTCAGGAGACCAGCTCGGCCCCGCTGCTGCTGGTTCCGGTGGAGCTGCGCCACGATGGGCGGACCGGCCAGGCGCGACTGTATCCGGCGGAAGGCCAGGAGCCGGTCCACAATCCGGCCCTGGAAGTGAAGTGCGACCGGCTGGGCATCGACTGGTCACCGGTGACGAGCAAGGACGTCGCCGAACTCGGCCCGGTACTCACCGCGGCGCGACACATCGCTGCCGGACAGGACGGCTGGTCGGTCGACGAGCGGGTGGTACTCGGCCTCTTCTCTTCGTACAAGGAGGCCATGTACCAGGACCTCCAGCAGAACGAGGACCGTATCCTGGCCCATCCTCTGGTACGTGCGGTCGGGCTCGGCCCCGATTCGGAACTTCCGCCTGACGCGCTCGAGTTCGAGCCGCCTGAGCTCGACCGAATCGACGAGATCCAGCTCCCGGAGCGGACCCCTCTCGTCCTCAACGCCGACGCGTCCCAGCGCCAGTGCGTCGCGGCGGCGCTCGACGGGCGTTCCTTCGTGATGAACGGCCCGCCCGGAACGGGCAAGAGCCAGACCATCACCAACATGATCGCGGCGCTGATGCACGACGGCCGTACGGTGCTCTTCGTCAGTGAGAAGGCCGCCGCCCTCGACGTCGTACGCAACCGGCTGCGGGAAGTCGGGCTCGGCGACTTCGCCCTCTCCCTGCACAGTGGTGACACCGCCAAGAAGGCCGTGGCGGTGGAACTCGCCCGTGTGCTCACCACCGAGGCGCGGGTCACTGGCGCCGCCGAGCACGAACTGGAGCGGGCGCGCCGCCTGCGCGAGGAGCTGTCCCGCTACGCGGCGGCGATGAACCAGGTGCGTGAGCCGCTGGGGCGTACTTTGCACGACATCCTGGGGCGTGTGGTCCTCCTCGAACAGGACGACACTCCTCGGCTTCCTCTGAGCGCCGCCCATCGAGAGGCCATCGGCGCTTTGAGCGCCGGGGCTCTGCAGGACGCCACCGCGGCCGCGCAGGCCGTCAGCCGCGCCTGGCGGCCTGCGGTCGAAGCGGAGGCGTTCGTCTGGCGCGGGCTCGTGGGTTCCTCGGCGATGACGGCGGCGTCGGAAGCTGCCGAGGCGCTGACCGCGCTGCGTATGGCCGGTGAACGCAGGCCCTTCGCGGCAGCGATCGACGAGCCTCGTATCGCGCACGACTTCGTACGGACGGTGGAATTACTCCGTGCTGGGCTGCCGGACCGCGATCCAGCACTGCCCACCGCACTTCCCGAAGAGGTCTCGGGCACGCTCGCCCAGCTCGCGGACCGCCTCGGCGCCCGCGAGCCGGTCACGCCCGAGGATGCGTTCACCCTGTTTGCGCTGACGGATCTGGCCTCTGCCGCCGAGCGACCACCGCGTGCGTGGTTCGGCACGGAAACGCGACGCGAGGCCCACGCGGCCGCAGAGGAGCTGCGCCGGGCCCTCGCCGTACTCGCCGAGGCGCGCGGCGGGGCCGACGACGTCTTCGAGGAGGAGATCCTCACGACGGCAGAGCTTCCGGAACTCGTACGGCGTTTCGCGGGGCAGCATCGCGGCATCACGGGCCGCTTCTCCGCGCAGTACAAGGCCGACCGGGCGATCGTCGCGGCGCTCACCCGGGACGGTGTCTGGCACAAGAGGCTCATCGGGCGCCTCGACCATGCTCTGGCCTGGCAGCGGGCGGCCACCGAGGTGGCTCGCCTCGCCGACCGGCACGGCGGGCTCCTCGGCCGCTACACACCGCGTACCGAAGCGGACCTTCCCGCCCTCGACCGGGCACTGGCCACCGCGGATCGAATCGCGGGTCTCTCCGGAGGTATAGAGCACCAGGACAAGATCGCCTCGTACCTCGCCGACGGCGGCGCCACCCCTGACCCGCTGCCGGGACTACTGGCCGGGAGCGCACGGGACTCCCTGACCAAATGGTGCGACGCTGTGACGCACCGCATTGCTCGCTGGTCGGACGCGGTAACGACACTGCTCGGTCTCTTCGATGACGCCCGGCGCGCGCACCTTTCCCCCGCGCTGCTGGGCAACTTCGAGCATGCCCAGCAGGTCCTGGACGACCTCCTGGAGGACGCACAGGGCCCGGAGGAGTGGCAGGCGTACCGCGACGGACTGGACGTGTTGGCCCGCCACCACGTCGATGAACTGGTGGCCCGCGCGGTGGAGCGCGGTATCCCCGCGGAACGGCTGTCCGACGTCGTAGAACATGCCCTGCTCAAGGCGTGGGTGGACCGGCTCCTCGACACCGACGAGAGGCTCCGCACGACGCGCTCCGCTGACCTGGACGCGCGAGTCGCCGACTTCCAAGAGGCCGACCGCCGCCTCGTCGAGGCGGCCGGCGGCGCGGTGATCGAGGCATGCAATCGGCGCAGGCCCCGCAATTTCGGCAGCGGAGCGGGCAAGGTGATCATCCGGCAGGCGGAGCTGCGACGTCGCCATATGCCCGTCCGTGAACTGCTCGGCCGCACGAGGGAAGTGGTCCGGACGATCAAGCCGTGCTTCATGATGAGCCCTCTGACCGTTAGCCAGTTCCTGCCATCGGACTACCATTTCGATGTCGTCATCTTCGATGAGGCGTCCCAGGTGCGTCCCGCCGACGCGATCAACTGTATTTACCGGGGCGATTCCCTCGTTGTCGCCGGCGATGAGAAGCAGCTCCCCCCGACGTCGTTCTTCGACGCGGCCGTCGAAGACGACGGTGATGAGTACGACGAGGACGTGCCCGACTCCTTCGAATCCCTGCTCGACGCCTGCAAGGCCGGAGCGCTGAACGTCCTTCCCCTGCGCTGGCACTATCGAAGCCGCCACGAGGACCTGATCACCTTCAGCAATCGGGAGTTCTACCAGAACTCGATGGTGACCTTCCCTGGCGCCCTGGACGCGGGAAACGACGTCGGCCTCGACTTCTTCCCTGTCGGCGGTACATACGACCGAGGCGGACGACGGGACAACAGGATCGAGGCGGAGGCCGTGGCAAGGCGTGTCATCCACCACTTCGACACCCGCTCGGGCCGCAGCCTCGGCGTCGTCGCTCTCTCTCAGGCCCAGGCATCGGCGATCGAGTTGGCGGTCCAGCAAGCCCTCCTGGCGCGCCCCGACCTCGACCACTGCTTCACCAAGGACCGTCTGCACGGCTTCTTCGTCAAGAACCTCGAATCGGTGCAGGGCGACGAACGCGACGTCATGATCATGTCGATCGGATACGGTCCTGACGAACACGGCAAGCTCGCCCTCAACTTCGGTCCCATCAACAAGGACGGCGGCTGGCGCCGGCTCAACGTGGCTGTCACCCGCGCTCGCCACCGTATGGAGGTCGTCGCGTCCTTCCACGGCGGCAGCCTCGGCGACAGCCAGAACAAGAGTGTCCAGCACCTCAAGCGCTACCTCCAGTACGCCGAGAACGGCCCCGACGTCCTCGCCCAGGACGTGGTGCAAGCCGCCGACGCTGAGCCCGAGAGTCCTTTCGAGGAGTCGGTGCTGAGAGTGCTGCGCGGCTGGGGGTACGAGGTCCAGCCGCAGGTCGGCGTCGCCGGATTCCGTATCGACCTGGGCCTGCGCCACCCCGACGCGCCCGGTACATACGCCCTGGGTATCGAGTGCGACGGGGCGATGTACCACTCCTCCAAGGTGGCTCGTGACCGTGACCGGCTGCGCGAAGAGGTCCTCCGAGGACTGGGCTGGAAACTCCACCGCATCTGGGGCACGGACTGGTACCGGGGGAGGGCCGCCGCCGAGGAGCGGCTACGGAAGGCCGTCGAGCGGGCCGTGGCGATGGACCCGCTGACCGCCTCGGCCGACGAACCGCCGCCTCCCGCGCAGACCCAATCCACTGTCCCGGCTCAGCAGAAGCCGAGTCCGGACCCCGGCCCCACCGCCGTGGACCACGAGCGGGTTCCTGTCGACACGGAGCCCGACCGCCCCTGGTGCGCCCCGTACGCGGCGCACCAGGTGTACGTGACGCCGTCGGCCGAACTCCACACCCCAGAGGCCCGGCCCGCGTTACGCCGGATCCTGACCCAGGTCATCGAGGCAGAAGGCCCCATCCACGAAGAACTGCTGGTGCAGCGCGCTCGCGAGGCGTGGGGCGTGGCCAGGGCGGGCTCCAGGATCCGCGAGAACATCAGGCAGGTGGTGCGTGGTCTGGGCCGGACGGGCAACGTCAGCGTGGACGGCGACTTCCTCGACACGGCGGATCGGCAGGACCTCAAGGCCCGCCACCCGGCGCACGGCACCGCTCCACGCCAGGCCGTCCACATTGCCCCGGCCGAACGACGGCTCGCCCTGCGGGAGCTGGCGACCGAATGTCCCGGCATGTCGCGCGAGGAGCTGCTGCGTCAGGCCTGCGATTTCTTCGGCTGGCGACGTCTGGGCCAGGACATCCGTGCCGCACTGGAAGCGGACGTCGCCGAGCTGTACGAAAAAGGGGTGTTCGTGGGAACGGAGGGCCGGATCACGGTGTCGCGGTGACCCCAGTACCGCAGCCCAGCGGGCCCCACGAGCAGGCTCAGGACACCGTCAGCCCACCGGTTCCGGGGCTCTGGCCTCGGCTTGGACGAGTTCGCGTAGCTTGGCACGCGTCTCGGCGTCCGTGGAGTAGACCACAGTGCCCTTCATGCCTCGGGTCAGCAGGACTTTGTACGTGTTGCGGATCAGGCGGTCCACGTCCTCGTCCGGTGTGGACTTCTTGAACACCGGGTCCCTCGAGGCAGAGCGATCAGCCACCCAGCGGTCATCGCGCCACACCAAGTCCGGCCCCATGATGACGCCGCTCCAGTCGTACTCGAAGCCCTGCGCCGTATAGACACAGCCGACCTGTCCGAAGCCGGCCGAGTCTGTCGCCCACAGGGCGGCCGGAGGCGCACCGGCCACCGCCCGATCCCCGTAGACGTTCCAAGGCCGGGCCCAGTCACCGATGACGACATCCAAAGGGAGCGACTGACCCGGTGCGATCTTGGTCCACTTCCAGCAGTACCCGGCGGGCATGCGGGCGCCGTACCTTTGGGCGCGTCGATCTTCGAGGAACACCTCCATCTCCTCAGGACTGTCAGCCACCATGAGCTCCATCTTGGAGTCGGGCTCCCAGGTGACCGGGCCTCCGTCCTCCAGACCGAGCAGCCGTACCACCCACTCCAGATAGGCGTCGCTCCCACCGCAGCGGAACTGGCCGTCGAGGGACACCGTGGTGACGGGCAGCCCCTTGGCAGCCGCAGCCTCTTCGATCTCGTGTAGAGAGCCCATCTCGCCGGGGTGTACGACCTGGTGCTCGTCCAGGAGGAAAACCGGCACACGGGCCGCGTCGATGAGTTCCTCCACCTGGCGTTTGCCGGTGCGATCAGCGGCCCGGGTGTAGCGGTTGGCTGAAGTCTGGCGCATCCGGTGTGCCTCGTCGCAGATCAGCACGTCGAGACCATTGCGTTCGGCGGGTGAGTTCATGGCCCTTGAGCACGCGAGGCCTGAGGTCCGAGCTTCCATCCGCCCAGTGATGGAGATCGTCCCCGACTCGGACCTCAGGGACATCTTGGAGACCTTCAGCGACCGCGCCATGGACGCTGTGCCGAATGGCACGGTGCTCACCGTCGACTGTGGTGCCCTACCAGAGGTCCAGGTTCTCCAAGGTGACGTCGGCGGTCCGATGGCCCGAGTGAGCGAGTCGCTTGGCCTCAGGGGCGTGACCATGTGCCCGGTCGTCCGGTGCACCGACACCGACGACGTGATGGCCGAGGCGGCGAGCGCGGTGGCCGGACATCAGAGCGGGGCGTGTCTTCGTGTCGCGGTGGCCGCGGACTCAGGCGAACCCTTCCCGGACAAAGAGCGAATTCGCGGGCTGCTCCGCGACCTCAAAGTCGAGCCCGAGGAGACCGACCTTCTGGTAGATGCTGGCCCCGTACGGTCCATCGCTGGTCGGGACGGCGCCGTGGAGCGCGTTCTGGAAGCGTTGGGGTTGCTTTCCCCGTGGCGATGGCGAGAGAGGTGTGTCGCTGCGGGCGCGTTCCCTGCCAATCTCACCGGCTTCCCCCGCGGCCAGGCGACACCTGTGCCACGGCTGGACGCGCAGCTGTGGCAGCAGGTGATCAATCGGTGGGATGGCGAGCCGCCGGATTTTGGGGACTTCGGGGTCACGCACCCGCACATGCCGAAGAGATCCAAGGGAACGCCAGACCCCAACATGCGCTACACGACCAGAGGTGACTGGCAGGTCTTCGTCTATCCGAGGATCCGCTCCGGCAATGATGACTTCTTCACTCTGAGCCAAGACCTCGTCGCTTCCCCTTACTGGCCGTCCACTGGTGCACAGACCTCGTGGGGGGACGCCCGGATCCTCGACTGCGCTCATCGACGACGGCCGAAAGCCGGAGGTGGTGCAGAGTGGCGAGCATGGGCAACCTCACACCACCTTGCGGTGGTTTCAGCCAACTTGGAGGCCATGGGCGCCCATGACCGCTCCGCTATGTGAGGATGTCGGCCTCTCGGCCCGGCCAAGCGAGTTCGATCCCCACTCGGTGACATATCCCGAGCCAACGGGCGTCACTGGGTTCGTGCTCCACCCAGAGGACTGCCCGAACGTTCGAGGTTCGAGTTCGGAGCAGATCGTGGTAATCGAGAAGCTGACCCACGCCGAGGCGCATCTGTCGCGCCTCATTGGTTCTCGTCAGAGACTTGACCTCGCATACGGCGAGGTCATCGGCACCCTTGCGCCAGGCGAGGTCGAAGTCCGGATCAGCCGCGCCGGGCGAGAGGACCGTCATTCCCCGCTCCCTGGCAGCCGCCGCCAGATCGTTCTGCAGTCTCCGATGTGCCCTGAGGTTCCGCGTGGCGAGGTCTGCGTTCACTGGACCGGGGGTGGCGGCGGCCGGCTCGACAGTATCGTCCGCGACTCGGTACTCACAGCCCACGGGCACGGTCGCCGGCTGCGAAGCGATGCCCACGGGTACGAGATGGAATTGGATGACCCGCCGCGTCGAGCCGCCGCCGGGCTCCGAGACATCTGCGTAGTCGTACGGAGCCGAGGGATCCACAGCGAACTCTCCGACGTAGCGGACATCATCGCCGTCTCGGTCGAAGAGACGCAGCGCCAGTCCCTCGCGTGCATGGTCACGGATCGCCGCGTCGTACCTGCCTGAGGGGGCTTGGTCACCGGTCCAGCCTTCACCGATGTAGCGGAATGTCCCATCCTCCGCCCATCCGTTACGACAACCTTGCCCGTGATCGGTGTGTGGACTGGTGAAGAGCAGAACGTTCCCGGACTCCGGGCATGTGCTGATGTCTCCGGCCCGGCTGCCTCCGTAGAGGTCGTGGAGGTCCCCGCGCCGGATCGTGTCACCGGGCCGCATCCCCCACTCGCGCGATCCAGCGGTACGGCGCTGGTCGAACGCTTCGCTGAACGCTTCCCACTGGTCATCGCTCAGACGGTGGGGATTTCCGGCGAAGAGCGTCCGAAATGGCGAGGTACCCACAAACCGTGGGTCCTCGGTGAATTCACTCCGAGGGACCGGCTCGTCGAGCCATTCATCCATGACGAGTGGGGCGTACCAGCGTTGCCCTGGGTCCTCCTGCCAGTACTCGTCCGGAGAGGATGCCTGCTGTGTCGGGGGCCCGGTGAATCGACCGCGGCCGATGAGACCTCCCTTGGGCCCCGTAATCCACATGGCGAACCGGCCGCCATCTGCTAATTCCCTTCTGTAGCGCACCACGCTCCAGGCCTCCAGCTCACGGCCGTCCCGGCGGAATGAGTCCAGATCGAACACCTTTCGGTTGCAGGTGAGGAGCCAGGCGTTCATACGTCACCTTCTGAGTCGGCCGACCTGTTGAGCAGGACTTGGAGGCTACGGCACGCCTCTGACACACCGCCCCCAGCCATCAGCCGGCTCCACAGCGATCGGCGTCCCGTCACGCATTCCACGTCGTGAACCTGACCGGTTCGCGGAGCGCCGCGGACGCTCCGTCGAGATCGGCCAGGCGGGTAGCCAGCGTCGCCTCGGCGAGGCGCGGTGGAAGGGCGACGCTGAACTTCAAGCCGGTCAGGGCACGTGGGTCCACTGCGGGCAGGCACAGGTGCTCAGCGCCCTCTGCAGCGGCCTTCTTCCACTCCAGTGGGGTGATGTCCTCACGCAGCCGGACATACGCGTCCGTGGGGCGCTGGAGGGGGTCGGCGACAGAGGTGAGCGTGGCGGCGAGCGTGGCATTGGCCCGGTATCCCGCCCATGTCCACCAGCGGACGTTCGTGTCCCGTCCGCCCCGCGTGATCACTGTGCCACCGGGGTGTACCAGGTCAGTGCTCGCCTCGCGAGCTTGGGCGAGTGCCCCCTCGGCGCGCCGGGTGAGTCTGACCGGAGGCGTCGTACCGAGCAGCACTTCCCGCGCCGCCCGCATCAGCTCGTACGAGGCGGCGCGGGCAAAGCCGACGCTGCCCCAGCGGGCCCTTCCGCCCCCGTCCACCGGCTCGACGAAACAGCGCCGCCGCGACCAGTCGATGTACGTGACCTGCCAGCTGCGCCCGGCGAGCAGCAGCCGCCGCGGTCCCACGATCTCGTCGGTGAGCAACGCCGGGTCCGTCGTACCGATCACGGTACGGCCGGACAGCACGGTGAACTCCGGTGCCGCGGTGAACACCGCCGTCAGATCCATAAAGTGCCGGAACCCGAAGCGCTGTTCTGCCTCGGGGCCGATGAACATCAGCCCGTCGTCCAGATCCAGGTACCCCTCGTCGATCAGGTGGCGGACGATGGGCTCCGCCGAGGCACCGAACGGGCCGAGCTCGCCCCACCAGCCGCGCCACAGCCGGTCGCCGACCCGGTGTTCCTGAAGACACAGGGCGAGGATCTGCTGGGCGGTGATATGCCGGGGTTCCGGAGGAGCGACGACCGGTTCGACCCAGCCGCGGGACCAGAGCAGGAGAAGAGCGGCCGCCGACAGCAGCCCGGCCTCGTCCACGGCCAGGAAGAGGCAGTTGCGCTTCGACCCGGGCCGACGCCCGGTGCGGCCAAGCCGTTGAAGGAATGAGGCGACGGTTGATGGCGCGTCGATCTGGATGACCCGGTCCAGGTCCCCCACATCGATGCCGAGTTCCAGTGTGCTGGTGGAGACGATCACACAATCGCGGGCCTCCGCGAAGGCTTCCTCCGCCCGGCGCCGCTCGTCCGCGGACAGCGAGGCGTGGGAGAGGAAAGTGGTCACCTCTTTCGCACGCAGCGCTTCGCCGAGCTTTTCCACGTCCCGGCGCGCCTCGCAGAACACCAGACGCTTCTCGCCACGGTGCAGCGCCGCGATCACCGTTGCGGCGTTGGCCAGCGAACCCACGTAGTCGAGTTCGATGTCCCCGGGCGGGGGGAGCGCCGGGACTTTCTCCCGCAGGTGAGGAGCGACGATGCGCGCTGTGCGCTTCCCGGCTCCGGACCCCTGGAGCCAGGTCAGCAGCTCCTCGGGGTTCCCCACCGTCGCGGAGAGACCGACGCGCTGGACCGGCCGGTCGGCCACGCGCTCCAGCCGTTCCAGTACGGCCAGCAGATGCCAGCCGCGGTCGTCTCCCGCGAAGGCGTGCACCTCGTCGACGACGATCGTGCGCAGCCCCGAGAAGAAAGCCCGGTGGTCGACGTTCGCGCTGACCAGCATCGCCTCCAACGACTCCGGCGTGGTCAGCAGCACATCCGGCCGCTCGTGCAGGATGCGTTTGCGGCGAGTCTGGGGGACGTCGCCGTGCCAGAGGGCGGCGGCGCGCCCCAGCCATGAGGCGTACGTCTCCAACCGGGGCAGGAGGTTGTTCAGCAGCGCCTTGAGCGGACAGACGTACAGCACCGAGGTGCCGGTCCAGTTCTCCTCCGCCATCCGCGACAGCAGGGGAAAGCTCGCCGCCTCGGTCTTCCCGCCGGCGGTGGGCGCCAGCAGCACCGCGTCCGCCCCGTCCATCAGCGGCGCGATCGCTTCCTCCTGGAGCGGCCGCAGGCCCGGCCAGCCCAGGGAATTCACGATGTGGTGGACCAGCCCCCGGTGCAGTCGGTCCAGTGGGTCGGCGCCTGCGGGTGCTTCCGTCACGGAAGGTCCAGCGCGATGTCGTCGGCGCTCGTGGCCGCCGCGGCATTGGCCTCGATCTCGCTCAGCTCCGACGTGTTCACGGTGAGGGCGTAATGCTCGCGCGGATCGAAGTCCTCGAACTGATCGATACGGTCGAGGACATCGCCGACGAGCTTCTTCAGGAACAGCCGGGGCGCCACACCCACCTTGCCGCCCAGCGCCCCGCCCACGGCCTTGGCGAGATCGGCGATGTAGGCATCGTCCGCGAGGGCCTTGACGCGGTCAGGGTTCGAAGAGCCGCTCGCGTACAGGTCACGGATCGTCAGCCCCAGGCCGATGAGCGAGTCGAGCGTGAAGCCGGACAGCCGGAGCTGTACCGCGCGCGGGTTGTCGAAGCGGGGGTCGGTGCTGAAGTCGGTGGCCAGCCGCTGGGCCAGGGGCGCCAGCCGCTGGACGCCCTGCTGCCCGTCGTAGAAGGCCGGTGTCCCGGTGATCATCAGGTAGAGCCCCGGGAAGCGCCCGGAGTGCACCTCGTCGATGAGCTGGCGCAGCGCGTTCAGTGCCTTGTCCCGTGCGTCGGAACGGACCCGCTGCAGCGTCTCGACCTCGTCCAGGACGACGAAGAGCCCGACATGCCCGGAGTCGCGGAGCACAGTCAAGAGGCCCTGCAGGAAACCGAGGGCACCGAAATGGTCCAGATCGCCCCGCACTCCGGCCGCCTTGCGGGCCGCGGCGGCCACGTGTGGCTGTCCGCCCAGCCAGGCCATGACCGCTGACGCGGTGGCCTCGTCGCCCGCTGCGAGCGCGTTCCGGTATCCCCGCAGCGCGATGGCGAACGACGGAGCGTGCCGTGAGACCTCGATGAGCCGGGCCGTCATCAGCTGTTCGACCGCGTCGGGCAGCGCCTCTTCCGAGGCTCCGTCGGCGAGCGCGTCTTCTTCCAGAGTGTAGGACCACGCGTCCACCACGGGCCGCAGCGCGCTCGGCGGAAATCCGGGTGTGGCCAGCCGCTCGGTGAGCCTGCGGTAGACGGTCTCCAGCTTGTGCAGGGGCGTCTCGTTCTCCGAGACCTGGATCTCGGCGACGGCGAACTTACGGCGCTTGGCGCGCTCACCGAGCCACCGGGTGAAGAACGTCTTGCCGGATCCGTACTCACCGCGGACCGCTTTGAAGACGGACGATCCTGACGCGACGGCGTCGAGTTCGGCGTCGAGTGCGTTCTCGAATCGCTCCAGGCCGGTCGCGAGGAGGTCGAGCCCGCTGTCGGGGACGGCACCACGCCGAAGGGCGTCGATGACGTCACGGCGCCGCGCCGCGCTGACGGGTCCGGTTCGGCCGGGGCTGTCGGTACTCACCGCATCAGTCTCGCACCGCGAGAGGCGAGCCTGACGGCTCAGCCATTGCACTTGACGCACGGTTGGTCACTTGGTGCAATCGTATGTTCACCGTTCAGCTTCAATCGGGGAGACGACCCAGCGTGGCGCTCGACGGCCTCAATCTCGGCAACGTTCTCAAGGACGTCGCATCCGGAACCCTTCAACTTCCTGATTTTCAACGCGAATGGAAATGGGATGACGAGCGCATCAGGGCTCTCATCGCGACGGTGACACTCGACTATCCCCTCGGCGTCGTGATGGCGTTGCAGACCGGCGGCCCCTCCAACTTCAAGGCCCGCACCCTCAACGGCGCGGAGTCCGCCGAGGGCAAGACGCCCGAGTTACTGCTCCTGGACGGTCAGCAGCGCATGACCTCCCTGTTCCAGGCGCTCCACCGGGACCAGCCGGTCGAAACCGTCGACACTCGGAACAAGGAACTCAAGCGCTGGTACTACATCGACATCGCCAAGGCCATCGGAGCACCGGCGGACCGTGACGACGCGGTCGTCTCCGTGCCCGAGGACCGGATTCTCCGGTCCGACTTCGCCCGCAGGGTCGTCCGGGACCTGAGCACGGTCGAGCGGGAGTGCGCGGAAGGCTTCTTCCCGCTCCACCTCGTGTTCGACACCCAGCGCGTCAACGAATGGCTTCAGGAGTTCGTGAAGGTCGATACGGCGAACTGGGGCATCTGGAGCGACTTCCAGCAGCATGTGCTCAACCACGTGCAGCAGTTCCAGGTGCCGATGATCAAGCTCCCGGCCTCCACCACCATGGACGCCGTGTGTGCCGTGTTCGAACGGGTCAACACCGGAGGTGTCTCGCTCAATGTCTTCGAGCTGCTCACCGCCACCTACGCGGGCAACCAGGAGCATGTCGCGGAGCTCGGCGACTACTACCGGCTCCCGGTCGAGTGGGAACAGATCAAGAAGGATCTGACCTCGTCCTATCCGGTGTTCGGCCGTATGGAAGCCGGTGTCGAGGACGGCCTCAGCAGCAGCGACTTCCTGCAGGCCGTCGCGCTCGTCCGCACCTGGGAGGAGAAGCAGGCCGGCCAGCGTAGCTCGGTCTCCTGCAAGCGCCGTGACCTGCTGCGGTTGCCGCTCACGGACTTCCGGCGTCTCGCGCCACGGTTGGCGGAGGCGTTCAAGTGGGTGGGGGCGTTCCTGGAGCAGCAGTGCATAGTCCGCACCGGCGACCTCCCGTACCGGACGCAGCTCGTGCCCTTGGCCGCCGTCCGTGCCGTCCTCGGGGAGGAGCTGGACACGCCGGGCTCGGATGAGCGGATCGCCCAGTGGTACTGGTGCGGTGTGCTCGGCGAGATGTACGGCGGATCGACCGAGAGCCGGTTCACGCGCGACGTGGAGCAGCTCATCGGCTGGATCCGCGGTGAGGAAGGGGTCATTCCCGACACAATCGCCGAAGCCGCCTTCCTGGACGACCGGCTGGACAGCCTCACCACGCGCAACAGCGCCGCATACAAGGGCATCTATGCGCTGCTGGTCAAGCAGGGCGCGGTGGACTGGTACTTCACCGAGGCGCCCCTCACGGCGGGCCGACTGATCGAGTACAACGTCGACGTACGACAGATCTTCCCCAAGGGGTGGATCGCCAAGAACGCCTCGGCGCAATCGGCCAAGGCGAACTCCATCGTCAACAAGACGCCGCTGTCCTTCCGGGCGAGCCGAAGCCTCGTGGGGTCTCCCGCCGTATACCTCAAGTCGCTCACGCTGGAGTCCGGGATGCGGCCCGAGTGGTTCGACGATGTCCTCGCCACTCATCTCATCGATCCGTCCGCCCTGCACGAAGCGGACTTCGAGCGCTTCTATGAGAACCGTGCCCGGCAGCTACTCGACCTGGTGAAGTCCGCCATGGGCAAGCGCACCGTCTTCCGTGACACGGCGGGCTGGTGAGTTGAGCGATGCCGCAGACACCGTCCGAGTCCCAGCTCCGCGAACTCCGGGGGAAGATGATCCCGGTCGCCGAGCTTCTCGCGCTTTTCGGCACGAGGGTGAGGAACGACCAGTCCGTTCTGTTCATCACCCAGACGCTGAAGGACGCCGGGCTTTCGACCGTTCCGTACTTCGCCAACTGCAATGGCCGGGCTGATGTACAGGTCGTCCCCGAGGAGTCTGTCGCGCCCCCGGAGCCCGATGGTGGGGAGGACGAGGAGGCGGAGCAGGACGGGCTGTCACGGGGGACGCTGCCGCAGCATTCCTTCAGAATCGGTGACCTCCCGGCCGCCCGTAACGGGGTCGACTCCGTTCCGTCCACCGCACAGGTCAAGACGGCCACCCACCTCATGCTCGTCAAGAACTACTCCCAGGTTCCGGTCATCGACGGCATGTCGACGCTGCGCGGTGTGGTCACCTGGAGCTCGGTGGCCAGGATGTACGAGAAGAACGAGGACACCTCCCTCGCGAACGCGATGGTGGAAGATCCACCGACGGCCGATGTCCACGGAGACTTCTTCTCCTTGTTGCCGATGATCAGTGAGTACGGCTACCTGCTCGTCCGGGACATGAGCGGGCGCATCACCGGAATCGTGACGGCCGCCGACGTCACGGAGCGTTTCGAGGCGACGGCATGGCCCTTCTTCGTGATCGGTGAGATCGAGTTCCGGCTCCGCAAGTGCCTGGGTACGGCGCTCGAACCGGACGCCATCCGCGCGGTGCAGCGCAGGAACAGGCAGACGGGCCAGATCACGGACCTGATGTTCAACGGTTACGTGAAGCTTCTCGACGGCCACCAGGAGAACCCGGCGCTCTGCCGGAAAGCGGACCAGAACTGGCAGGCTCTCGGCTGGTCCCTCGCGGACCGCGTCCAGTTCGTACGGCAGCTCGATCGAGTGCGGGAGATCCGCAACATGATCGCGCACTTCGAGCCCGAGCCGCTGTCGCAGAAGCTCTGCCAGGAACTGCGCCAGTTCCTGGGGCTGCTCCGCCTGTACACCTGACAGCCGCTGGGTGCCGGACCGGACGTCCGGCCCGGCACCCAGCGGCAGGCTTCACCCCATCACCGCAGCTCGAACTGGTCCCGAAGTAGACCCGTGTGCAGCCGCACCGTCCTGCCGTCCGGCAGTGTCTCCAGGACCTGCACCCCGTCGTGGTTCAGCAGCTGCCTCAGTACGGCCGCGAAGCCGTCGGCCGCCCTGGAGGCGGGCAGGCCGATGCGCTGTGCCAGGGCGGTCACCGGAAGGGTGCCTCCCGCGTCCAGCAGAGCCCGTACGGCCTTCTCGACCCGAGCCAGCTCCGGCGGTCGGGGCCTGCGGGCCAGCAGGTCCACCTGGGCCTCGAAGATCTCGGATGCCATCAGCCCCTCGACCAGTGCGTCATCCGGAGAGACCGGTGAGACCGGCTGCGCGGAGAGCAGGGCGTCCTCCCCTTCCGAGGGGACCAGCGTCACGTCGAAGAGCGAGTCGTGGCTCCTGGCCAGCTCGGCGTCCGCCTTCGCCCGCTTGGACGCCTTCTTCGCCGGAGCGGGCGCCACGGCGGGCCGTGCCGGCGTCGGCTCGTCGGCTGCCGTGTCGAGCGGCCACCACGGCGGCTGCTGGCTGCCCAGCTCACGCCAGCCGCTCGGCGGCTCGGCGCCGAAGGGCAGGAAGGCCAGGACGGGGATGGTGACCTCGGCCAGGGAGGCGCCGCCGTGGTAACCGGCCTTGTGTGAGGTGTAGCGGGAGTCCGCGTCCCAGAGGGCGACGATCTCGCCGCCGGGCTCCGGCGCGACCACGCGCGGTCCCGAGAGCGCGATCTCCGTCTCGGCGAGCGGGCCCGTGCCGGAGCGGTGGCGGGCCGACTCCACACGGTCGGGGTCGGCCTCGACCCGTGCCCCGTGCCGGTCGATGACATGGCCGTGGTCGCTGGTGAGGATCACGGCCCGGCCCTGGGAGGCGGCGAAGTGCAGCAAGTCCCGCAGCCGCCCTATGTCCCCGAGCCGCCATGCGCCGTCGCCGAGCTTCTGCTCGGTGGCGAGCCGGTCATCGACGGTGTTGAGCACCACGGCGACATGCGTGCGGTCACCGACCAGCGCCTCGTGCAGTTCGGGCCCGAGCGGCGCACCGCTGGTGTCGCCACGCAGGTCGTCCTTGTGGAAGACGGCGGCTTCCTCCTCACCCCAGAAACGGTGCTCCGGGAAGAGCCGCTTCTCGTCGGCCTGGGTACCACTCATGAGACGTGCGGCGAACAGAGAGGTGCGCGACACAGCCGTGACGGTGGGCAGCGCGGCGGCCATAGCCCGGCGTACCGGGGTGCCCTTCGCCTTGGGCAGCGGGTCGTACTCCACCCAGTGCTCGCGCAGTTCCTCGCCGAGCTGGGCGGCGATGGCGGCGCTCATCCCGTCGAGGACCAGAAGCAGCACCCGGCGCTTCCCCGACTTCACCACGGGGGCGACGACCTTCGGCAGGAAGGTCTCCACCGTCAGCATGTCCTCCGGGGGCCTGCCGCCCGCCGTCCAGGCCGCGAGGGACCGGGCGAAGTGCCGGTCGATGTCCCGGCGGCGGGCGCGTACGGAGGTGCCCAGGGCGTCGTAGGCGGACTTCAGCGTCGCTTCGGGGTCCCCGCCGGACTCGATGTGGTCGAGCGCGAGGTCCACCCAGCCGGTGTCGGTGACGTGCCGTCCGATCCCGGCCCGCACGCTTCCGCTCTCCGCCTCGCCACCGGTCGCCGGTTCGGTCGCGAGCCACCGGGTGAGCCGCTGCGCCATGCGGGCCCGTTCGATACGGGGACGGGCATCGGGTTCGGGCGCGAGCCGATGGTCGTCGAGCGCGGCCACCGCCTGCGCGATCCGCGCCTGTTCTCCGGCCGACAGTGCTTCCCCGACGGCGGTGAAGCGGGCCTCCAGCCCCGCGGCCAGCACAGGGCTCGTACGGGTGGCCTGCTCTGCACCGAACTGCCGCGCCAGCGAGGCCGCACGGTCGCGTACGGAACCGGAGAGGCGCCGCGCGGTCGCCGTCGGCTCCTCGTGGGCCGACCGTCCCGTCAGCAGCAGCCCGGAGACGTATTCCTCGCAGGCGCGGCCGAAGGCGGCCACCAGCGTGTCCAGGGCCTCGCCGTGGGCGGGCGGCTCCTCGCCGAACCAGCGCTCGGCCCGCCCCCGGGCCCGGTAGTTCTCCGCGTCCGCCGCCGCGTCGGCGTGCACCCACAGCGCGGCGCAGACCAGGCCGAAGGCGACGGCGTCCGGCCCGTGCTCGGCCTCGGCCAGGGCGAGCAGCGCCCGTCCGGCCTGGCCCGCCTGGTCCGACGAGCCGAGAAACTCGCGGATACCGGCCCGCTCGGGGGCGCGCAGCGCCAGATAGCGGTCCGGGCCTCCGGACGCCAGCGACCACCTCAGCAGCGTGTGGATGTCGAGTTCGTCGCCGTTCGCGGACAGGCTGTGCTGCTGATCACGGTCCGGGTCGTACCGGCCGATGCCGAGCCTGCGGAGGGTGAGTTCGCCGAGCGCCTTGTCCCGGGACAGTACCCCGCCCGGGAGCCGCGGCCAGCCGCCCGGCGGGGTGGCGTCCAGCAGCGCCTCGGCCGCCCAGGTCTCGTCGACCAGCCAGCGGTCGGCGCTGGCCGCGCCGAAGGATTCCCGCACGACGTCCCACGAGTCCACCACGTTGACGCGGTGCCGGTGCGCCTTGGCCAGCAGGTCGGGGCCGAGTTCGGCCTCCTCCCGGTCGGTGAGCACCACCAGCACGTCGGGGCCGGGCGCCGCCGGCGCCTGGTGCGCCAGCACCAGCTCGTACGCGGCGAGCGGTGAGGGCGCGGTGGCCACCGACGCGTGCCGGTGTTCGCCCCACGCCAGCTCGGCCGGGCCGTCCCAGCGCGGCGCGGCGCGCAGGAGTACGGCCCGGCGCTTGCCCGGGGTCAGGCCGGGCTGGGACGCCAGGTACTGGGAGATGGTGGCGGAGTTGAGCCGTGCCGCACTGGTGGTGGGTCCCGCGCTCGTGCTCATCGTCGTGGTCGTCACCGCACCCGCCTCGTTCCGCTCATTCCACAACCCGCCAGCTGATCTCGATCGTCGCGTCGGGATCGGTGGCCGTCAGCTCGTCCAGTTCGGCCCGGAGCTGGGCGATCACCTGGGACGCCTTGGCCCGTCCGCCGCCCGACCGGCGCCCCGCACGAGGGCCGGGCAGCGGGTGGTTGGTGGACACCGGCGGCCGGGCGGTGTCGTCGCTCAGGCTCACCGCGTCGGGCGTGGTGGGCCGGGCGGGCGGGGACACGGGGACCGGCGGGTCCGTGGGGTTGGCCGTGGGCGGCTGCGGGCGGGCCGCCGCCTGGCTGCGCTCGATGACCGAGACGATGGACTTCCGCGCGTCCCGCAGGGCGTCTTCGAGCCGCATCGTGCGCTGATCGGCGCGTGCCGCGCCGCGCAGCGCCTCCAGTACCGCTTCGCCCTGCGGCCCGTAGCTGGGCGCGAGCTTCAGCATGTCCCAGGCCGCGACGACCAGTGCGTCGGCGACGGCCTTGGCCTGCTTGATCGTGGCCCCGTAACGGCCGGCGGACGCCTCGCCCAGCTCGAAGGCGGCGAACGTGGTGATGACCTGCTTGGCCGCCGCCGAACCGCCCGCCGTGCTCTCGGAGAGGTCGCGCAGCTCCTTGAGTAGGTCGCGGGAGCGGCGGGCGAGGGTCAGCCTGCCGGTGCCGGGTTCGTCGGCCCCGTCCAGGCCGAGCAGCTTCGCGTGCTTCTCCAGCTCCTCGACCAGCGTGTCCACATGCGGCTTGTAGTCGCGGGCCCTGGCCGTGATCTGCCGGGCGAAGTGGCTGACCAGTCGGCCCCGGCGCAGCTTCGGGGGCTGCTCACCGAAGATGTCCCAGAACCGGCGCCCCGCCTCCTCCCAGACCGCTTCGTCCGGCAGCGGCTGGGAGCGCAGGCCGTCCTGGGGCTTGATGGCCGAGAGTTCGGGCGCGGGGTCGAGCAGCGAGCCGGCGCGCACCCACACTCGGTCGTCCATCTCCGCGTACGAGGCGATGACCAGGTTGACGAGGAAGCCGTCGAGGCCCATCGGATCGGGCCGGTCGATCCACTCGGCCAGCTTGACCACGCTCAGGTCGCCCGGACCGCCGTCGGTGCGGGCCTGCAGGTTGAAGTGGTCCACCCAGCGGCTGGAGGGCCGGAAGTAGACCTCCCCCTGCTGGCCGAGCCCGAGGGGCGCGGCGATCCGCCGCATCAGGGGCCGGTCCTTCGAGGGAACCTCGACCTGCCGCTCGGCGGATTCCGCCGCCGCCCGGATGTGCCCGAAGACGGTACGGGCCTGCGCGGGCGTGACCGCCGTGTGGGTGCCGTCGGGGTCGAGGTCGGGGTGCGCGGGGAACTGGTGCGCCAGCAGCTTCTTCGCGATGTGCCGGGCCCCTTCGGACAGCGACTGGCCGATGGAGACCTTGAGGTCGGGCACGTCGCGCAGCGACTCGAAGTGGTCCTCGAAGGACACATCGACGTCGGACGCCTTCTTGTCCGCGCAGCCGTACGCTTGCTTGAAGGCCGCCGTCACCGTCTTGATCAGGGACTCCCGCTGCTCTTCGAGGAGCACCCTGGCCCGCGCCCGGTTGTCGGTGTTCAGGTGCTGGGCGTAGTGGGTGTCGAAGCGCCGCTGGTCGGCCAGCGCGTAGTCGATGACGACCAGTTTCTGGAAGTCCTTGTAGCGGGGGGCCGACAGGTAGGTGGGGATCCAGCCCACGGTGCGGGTCCCGGCGCCCGACTGCTCGCGCAGCGTGCGCAGCCGGTTGACCGCCTCGACGGAACCGTGTTCGCTCTCCTGGTACGGCAGGTCGATGACCAGCCGCCACAGTCCCTCCTGGCTGGGGGAGAACTCGTGGTCGGGCAGGTTCTCCGGGTCGTTGACGTCGCCGATGACGACTTCCGCCGTGCGGTTCGATCCGCGCCAGACGAGGGCCAGATCATCCGCGCTGCCCAGCCGCTCGTGCACCTCCAGGCCCAGCTCCTTGGCCAGCAACCGCCTGGCCAGGGCCCGGCGGTTGGAGCGGTTGTTGTTCACGTTCGCGTTGGCGATGACGGAGTCGACGTCCACCCCGGCCAATTCGAGCCGGACACCGGGGTTGACCTTGGTGCCGGTCGCCTTGATCTCCACGAAGTGGGTGGCCCACTCGTCGACCTTCGCCTTGATCATCCCGACCTCCGCCCCGGGGATGGGGGAGAGGACCGAGCCGTGGTTGAGCGCGCCGAGCCGCCGGATGGTGAGGTCGCGGAGGGCGGGCACGCCGGGCGCGAGGGCGGACAGCAGCAGCGTGCACATCAGCCGGTTGTCCCCGACGAAGCCCCGGCAGCGTTCGAGGAGCTGCGGGTCGGTGATGGTCTCGCGGCGGTGCTGGTAGCGCTCGACGTCTTCCTCGGTGATCTCGTACGTCCCGAGGAGATGTGGCCGCAGTTTGGTCCGGTACAGCTTGTCGGCGACCTTGAACTCCACCTTGAGGCTGTCCACGAACGGCTTGTCGCCGCCGTCGGCGATGACGGGGTAGAGGTCGCCGAGCGGGATCAGGTTCTCCAGCGTCGCGTCGTCCCGGTGGTCGGCGAGGAGCTGGCCCATGAGCTTCAGGCCGGTGCGGGAGCGCTGGAGGGCGGAGGAGATGTGGACGAGGGTGTCCATGAAGGCGGGGGAGAAGGGGTACGTCAACCGGAACGACTCCTCGTCGGCCCCCGTCGTGGCCTCGTCCGAGCCGAGCAACACGTCCCAGACCTGAGGCCCCACGCGCTTGACCTTCGCGAAGGCGGCGTCCAGCTTGGCGGCGGCCTCCGCGTCCTTGGGCGTGAGGAGGCGCGCGTGGGCGATCTGGGGGAGGTTGCGGTCCTCCAGGGTGATCTTGTCGAAGCGGCCGGAGGCCAGGTTCAGGCTGTCCTGGATCGCGGTTTCGGCGGCGCCGGAGGTCTCCTCGCCGACGAGTTCGCGAAGGTCGCGCTGGCGGGCGATGAACGACACGATCGGGATGGCGCGGCGCGAGTCGGCGCCCTCCACGAAGTTGGTGATCTTGTCGGTCTCGCGGGAGACGAACTTCTGGTCGTGGATCCGGTTGGCGAGCCAGAGGATCAGCTCGTCGAGGAAGAGGATCAGCCCGTCGTAGCCGAGCGACTTCGCGTGCTCGGCGATGACGGCGAGGCCGGCGTCGAGGGAGATGAACCCGTGCTCGTCCTCGGCCGCGTGCCGGGCGAACCCGGGGAACCAGGTCACGCTCGCGTCGTGGACGAGCTTCGCGCGTAGCTCGGCCGGGGTGCTGGGGTTGACCAGGTTCAGGTTCACCTCGCCGCCGTCCAGCTCCTCGGCGGAGAGTGCGGTGTTGAGCAGTTCCGGCGTCCAGGTGAACGGATCGCCCCACTCGTCGTCGTCCTCGTCGTCGGCGGTGGCGCCCGGGGTGGGGGCGTCGGCGAGCCCGGCGATGAAGGTCTCGTCGCCGACGCGGTGGCGGTGGGAGCGGATGTCCTCGAAGAGGGAGTCGGTCCGGTAGACCTGCGGGGTGGGGGCGTCCTTGTGCTGGGGCAGGGACTTGACGTGGCTGACGTAGCCGCCGAGGACGCGCTGCTCCAGCGATTTCGCGCCGAGCATGTGGTACGGGACGAGGAGGAACCGCTTGCCGTCGGCGCCCAGCCACTCGTGCTTGGTAAGCACCGGGTCGAAGTCCCCGCGACTGCGGACGGCCGCGTCGCCCCGGAGGAGGGCGTGCAGGACGGCCATGAAGTGGGACTTACCGGAACCGAACGAGCCGTGGAGATAGGCGGCCTTCGAGGTGTGCCCGTCGAGGGACGCCTTGATGAGGCTGAGGGCCTCGTCGAAGTTCTCCAGGAGGCGCTCGGTGACGACGTAGTCGCGGAGGGCGCGGGCCGCACCCTCCTCGGTGACGGCCTCGGCGAGCTTCAGCACGAAGTCGGAGGTGGAGATCGACGTCTTGATGTCGATGACGTCGCGGAGGAGAGGTGCCGTGCCGGTGGCGTTCGGGGCCATCTGTGTCTCGCTTCTCCTGGTTCCTGCGTCCGGTGTGCGCGTGAGCGCGTGGGCCTGGACAGCAGGGTCTCCCCCCTGGCCCGGGGCGGCGACGGTTACGGATGGTCTCCGTGCGGCCCCGGTGTGTTGTCGTCAGTCGTCGCGAACCGGTCGTTCGGCGGCTGTGGCCCGTCCACGATCGTAACGGTTTGCGTAGGGGAGGGAACCGGTGTGCGGGACGGGGTGGAGTGACCGGTGGGAGTGGCCTACAGGTTGTCGACGTCTCCGGCAGCCATTCCGGCCTTGTGGTCCCGCTCAGCGCAGGTGCGTGATGAATGCGGACCAGGCCGTCCGACCGACACGTATGACGGGACCGGCGGGACGCTTGCTGTCGCGGAGCAAGACGCTGTGTGGGAGGTTGTCGGCGACCTCGACGCAGTTGCCCTGCCCGCCGCTGTAGCTACTCGTACGCCATGCCGCCTCCATGAGGTCTGGCGATATATCGGTTTCATTGCTCACGACTGGTACTCCTTGGCGACGCGACGGATCACAGCGAGCGATTCCGTCGGTGGCAACGCTGCCGTGCGTGCATCGTCGAAGAGTTCGCGATAGCGAGCGACTTCGAGTTCCCGCTCCATCCAGATGTTGCCGGTCGGGGTTTCTGACAACACGAGGTCGAGCGATGCCAACTGCGGAAAGCTGAGAAGTAGGTACGGCCCGAACATACTTGAGTGCGCACCACGTGAGAACGGCAGCACCTGCACAGTGATGTTGGACTGTTCCGCCATGGCGGCCATGTGCTCCAGTTGTGCTCGCATCACGGCCGGTCCGCCGACCTGCTGCCGCAGGACTCCTTCGGACAGTACGGCCCAGAAGTCCATGGGCGTTTCGCCGACCAGTCGTTCTTGCCTGGTGAGCCGCACCTGGACGAACTGTTCGATCTCCTCGGGCGTCTGCCAGGAGCGCGAGGCCACCGTCACTGCGCGTCCGTACTCCGCAGTCTGTAGGAGCCCGGGGACGAGTTGCACTTCGTACGTTCGGATGCTGTCGCAGATGGCCTCCATCTCGATCTGGTCGCGGTACGCGTCGCCGAGCACGGACTCGTACTGACGCCACCAGCCGTCGCGCCGCCGCCGATTGGCCCTGCGCGCCAATGCCGCGAGGCGCTCGCGTGCCTCGCTGTCTTCGACGTCGTATGCGTGCATGAGGGCGTTCAGATCCGGCGTGCGGACGGGAACGTGACCGTTCTCGATGCGGCTGATCTTCCCCTTGGTGCAGTCGAGGACTTCTGCTGCATCGGCGGTGGAGAGGCCCGCGCTCTCGCGGAATCTGCGGAGTTCGTCGCCGAGTTGGCGTCCCAGCACGGTGGAGGGTTTGACGGTTGGCATACGTCACTACCTATCAGGGCCGGGGGCTTGATGGCTCCCGAAGTAGCACGAACGAGTGAATCGAGAAGCGATAACTCATGCAACGTTGCGCGAGTCTCTGTCGCGAGGGCAATCTGCTCAGGACGGTTCGAACCGCCACCAGTTCACAGGGACTTGATCGACAGCTACCGACCCCCAGGGGGCGTCATGGCAGAGCACTCCACCGCATACGAAGTGAAGTTCCGGTTGCCTCGTCGGCGGAGCAGCGTGCCCAGAGCGCGTGCGTTACTGCATTCCGCACTCGGTGAGTGGGGCATCGGGCAGGCGGCCGAGACGGCTGAGCTGGTCCTCTCGGAGCTGGTGACCAATGCGATGCGAGTGCGTGTGCCGCGTGACCGGCTGGTCGGAGTGCGGATCGAATGGCTGCCGGAAGACAGCCTGCTGCGCTTGGAAGCCAGCGACGCAGGCGAAGGGAAGCCCGAGGTGCGGGCGCCCGGTGAGGACGAAACAGGCGGGCGGGGACTGATGCTCGTGCAGGCGCTGGCCCATCGCTGGGGTTTCGAGCAACGCGCGTGCGGGATTGGAAAAACCGTCTGGGCCGAGCTGCAGGCCCCGGACCGCGCTCCTGAGCGTGATGGGGCTGAGATCGCTGCGGCAGCGGTCCGCCCGGGTCAGTGCGTACGGGTGTGGGGCGCTTGGCGGACGGTCCGAAGCGTGGGCACTGAGCGTTCTGCGTCCGGCGACGGGTGCACTGTCGTGCTTGAGCTTGACGACGGCCCGGGGCTGCGGGTCGATCCCACCGCGCCGTTGACCGTACGAGACGCCGATGTGTCCTCCCCGTGCAGCGACGGCGAGGACACATCGGGATAGGCGATCAGCCCTTGGCCGAGCGCCGGCCGCGAGTGGCCGGGGCGGGCCGCCAGGCCCGCAGATCGTCATCGGTCAGGTCGTGTTCGCCTTGCTGGGTGGCGCGGTAGCCCGCGAAGAAGGCTGCGGGAGAGCTGCCGTAGAGCGGGTCGAAGTCGTTGTGCCACTGGTCGAGCCAAGGTTGAAGTTCGAGCAGGCCCGCGAGCAGCGGCGTCATCTCCTCGGAGGACAGCCCGTCGTGGTTGGTGAAGTACGTGGCGAGCGCCTGTGCCTGCTCCCGGTGGTCCCAGCCTGCCCAGCCGAACAGCTCCGGCGTCCCGGAGATCGCGCCGGTCGCATACGAGATGAACCGCTCCTTGGGCACGTCCAGCTTGCCTCGGGCGCGCCAGTAGGACGGCTTGAGGAAGTCGGCCGAGGTGTACTTGGGCGGCACGGGGATGGCGTCCCGGATCTTCCGCTTGGCGGGCTCGTCCGGGGCGGCGTCCTCCTTCCGCTGGAGATCCCAGACGTGCTCCCAGTCCTGGCGCTTCTTCAGGCCGCTGGGCTTGTAGCGGAGGGCGGGGAGGAACGGCACGTGCTCCTCGGCGAGGAGGTCAGCGACGATGGTCGCCAGCTCCGTGCGGGGCGCATGCAGCTCCGCGACGGACACGAAGTCCTCGTCGAGGGACAGCGCGGAGGCGAGCTGGTCCAGGGTGAGGATGGTCGGCTGTCCGTCTGGGAACCACAGCTCGTGGTTCTCAACCCGGTCCAGCAGCCAGGACTTGAGTGCACGCTCCTGGAGTGCGTCCCATCCCTCAGTTGCCCAGCGGCGCTTGTATTCGGGGCGCTCCACCATGCCGATGGCACGGGAGGTTTCGATGACGTCGATGCGCTTCTGGACGACGGCCTTATAGGCGTCGGACCAGTGGTCGGGCAGTTCAGTGATGGGAGTGGAGTTGTGCCGTTTGAACCACTCGTCGGACGCCTCGCCCTTCTCGACGCGACGGGCGAGTACGACCTCGAAGGCGCGCTCGCCCAGAGCGAGTTCGGGAACGTCGGCTTCGGGGGCGCGCAGGTCCTCGGTATGCAGGTTGTAGAGGGAATAGACCTTCCAGTCCAACTCTTCTTGGAGAGCAATCATTCGGGAACGGGTGGACTCCCATGCCTCTCTCGCCTTGTGCAGGTTAGAGGCGGAAGGAGGCGTCGCTGAAGCGACAGCCGTAGGGGTGACAGTGAATAGCCTTTGAGCTAGGCCGTCGATGGAAGTCGCAAGCTCCGTGGGGAAATCTGGAGGAAGTGGGAAATCCCCCATGGGGGTACCGTTGAATTGGTAGAAATCTTCGAATGGGAAGGTGCTCTGTCGTGCGCCTTCCATATCTACGGTGCTTCCCATATTGTGGCTCACTTGTTTGAGCCAGAACCCCGCAATGGAGCTATTTAGTATTCCCAGGAGCTGGAAGTGCTCCTTTTCGTCACTCCCTTCTCGCAGTTTAAGTACGGGTGCTGATTGTTTGAATACCTTCCCGCCTCGATCCAGCACAAAGTGATTGTGTGTCGCAACAAAAGCAAAGGTGATCGACAGTGGAGTGCGATAACGTTCAGCTACCCAGCGATACCAACCCCACCACGCCTTACCGAGGTCATGCTGAGTCTGGCCATCAAAGTCGGTAGTGGAGCGGAGGTGGCTCCGTGTCTTCCACAGTAGGCGCGCCCAGGGGGCGCCAGTATCGTAGGGCAATGGGTTAAGGTCGTTATCGTAGGGTGTAATAGCACTTTCCGTGCAATGGCAGTCCCAGTCTCTGACTACCTCCCCAACGATGAGTTTCCTGGCAAGGTCACCAGTGATGCGCTGTCGCCGGAGGGCCTCCGGAGTGCTGATGAACGCGTCGTCTTGCCCGGGGAAGCTGGCGAAACCGATATCTCGAGCCAGAACGCTCCTCAGTTTGATTCGCCCAGTTTCCTCGATTTTTTCGTTGAGTTCGACGGCGCCGTCAGTGAGCATCCAGGGATGTTTGCGGAAATACTGGTCGCGGGGCAAGTCGTCTACAGAGACCCACTGACTTTTTGATCCCGGATTGTCGATCTGCTGGGCGATTGCTTGCCAGACCAGGCCCTTCTTGCCGTTCTCTGGTGCTGTTGGTTCACCTTGAATTCCGCGTACGGTTCGAATGGTGTCTGTGCGGACGCTTCCAGGGCGGCGTCGTCCCACAAGGATTACTGTAGGTGTCCCGTGTCCTGGAATGTGGGCCCCTGATGTGTCAATAACTTCCGTCAACTCGACTTTGTGGGCAAAATATTCCTCAATTAGCTTGGTTCCGAACTCTCGTTTTGTGAAGGAAGTCGCCGTGATCTGGCCCACCATTCCGTATCCGCGCCCGTCGGGTGATCCGGATTTCGCGAGCTGGAAGAATCGCTCAGCAAAGGGTACGGAGAGCGCATACTTTCCCGAGCAAGATGCGTACAGTTCCCGGTACAAAGAATTTAGCTTCTTGTCCTTGACCGTGATGTAGGGCGGGTTCCCCACCACCACGTCATATCGCCCCATCTCAAGGATCCCTGGATGCGCGTGCACGTCCTCCGTCGCATACGAGAACCCCGCCAGCGGGTCCCCCGACTCCTCACCCAGCAGTGTCAGTTCAAGCTGCCGCGCCTTAATCAACGAGTCGCCCACCGCCAGGTGAATCGGCCAGTCATACCTGGCCGCCTGCGCCAGCGTCCGCACACCCGCCGCCGCCATCCCCGCAACCAACAACCGGAACCGCGCAATCGCCACCGCGAACGGGTTGATGTCCACCCCGTGCACCGCGTTCAGCGCATCCCGCACCCGCTCGTGCACATCCCGCCCCGGCTCGCGCTCCGCAAACAGCCGGACCATCCGCCGGAACGCACCCAGCACAAAGTGCCCCGACCCGCACGTCGGGTCGATCATCTTCAGCTCGCCGAACTTGCCGCCCAGCTCCCGCACCACCGGATCCATCGTCCGGTCGAGGATGAACTCCTCCACGAACTCCGGGGTCTGAAGCAGCGCATACGTCTTTCGCGCCGACTCCGACAGCCACTGGTACAGGTCACCCAGGAACCGGGTGTCCCAGCCCTTCGTGGGGTCGTTCTCATCCAACGGGTCAGTGAAGTCGTGGACCAGCCGGTCAGCGTCCTCCCCTTCACCCCGCTCACGCCAGAACTCCACCAACGCCCGCGCCGCATCATGCGACAGCGGAATCTGGTACAGCGGATTGCGCCGCTTGTCGAACAGCAGCTTCCCGGCCTGGCCCGCGCCCAGTTCCTCGAACGCCCGCTCCAGCCACCCGCGATACGTCGGGTCCGGGTCCTCCTCCACGTACTGCGCGTACCGCGCCTCCGCCAGGTCCCGACGCTCCGCATCCGGCCCCGTCAGATACGGCTCCGCGATCAGCCGGTTGTCCTCGCAGAACCGCACGAACACCGTGCCCAGCACCCACGCCACCGCGACCTGCGTGACCCGCTCGTCCAGCCACGCGTTCCACGTCGCCGCCGTACGCCCCAGCTTCCGGGCCTCGTCGTACTCGGCCCGCAGCCGCCCCGCGACAGCGTCCGCCGCCCGCACTCGCTCCACGCGGTCCGCCGACAACTCACCCTCAGCCGAACCCAAACGCGCATCCAACCAAGCACTCCACCGCGGAGTCGCCGGATCCGCCTTGCCCGCCTTCTCGTACTCCTGCCGCAACGGTTTGAGGACCGATTCCCCGTCCTTGACCTGCTTGGCGAGATCCACCTCGATCGCCTTGACCTGCTTGATCAGGTCGGTCCGCAGCGCTGGAGCGTCAATCACGTCGTCACATCTCCCGTGTTCCCCGTTGTCCCCTATGTGCCCATCGCCCTGGCGGCTCCCGCCCCGCCGCTAGCCATCCCCCGGCAAGCCCGCACGCGCCGCCGACGCCTCGGCCCGGTGGGCGTTGGCCACCCACGACTCAGGCAACTCGATCCATTCTCCCAGCCCCGACTGGTACGGCACAGCAACCGCGCCCAGTCTCGGAGGTCGCGCCGGGTCGCCCTGCGGGCACAGCAGCCACAGCCCGCGCCCGCCGTCCCGCGCCGCGTCGGCGAGCCGTTCGAGCACCGCCATCGCGTCGTACCGCGCGAACGCACCCGCGTCCGTCAGCAACAGAGGAGACCCCGAGCCCGACCCCCGCGCCCCCGACACGAGCTCCCGCAGCCGTGGCTCCACCGCGCCCCAACTCGTCCGCGCGTACTCACCGAACCGCATCGCCGCCTTCGAACCCGGCTCCGCCGCGTCCGCGCGCAGGATCGTCTCCCACGTCGGCTTCGGCCGCGGGTCCACCTGCTCGTGCAGGGCCCGCAAGAACAGATCGGTCACCGACACCGCCTCCGCGCCGAAGCGGTCCGTCGTCAGCTCGTCCACCGCGCGGCTCGCCAGCCCCGTCCGTACCGTCAGCACCCGGAAGCCGTCCCGGCGGGCCGAGGTGAGCAGCCGCTCCTCGGCCACCGCCGCGCCCGCGAGCTGCGGGTCGTCGGAGTAGCGGTGAGCGGTGAGGACGCCGGTGGCCTGGCGGGCGGCGTCCGACGACAGGTACGTGGACTGGCCGTCGCGCTGGCGCGGGATGTAGCGCAGCGTCCCGTGGCCCTCGCGGGTCTTCAGCTCCAGGTCGAACCCGGCCTCCCGCAGCGCCCGTGCCAGCGGCCCGTCCGTCGGCAGCGCGTGACCACGCCGCTCGTTCAACAGCTCGGGGAAGCGCGCCCGGACCCGCTCGTGGATGTCCTTGGGTGTCAGCCCCGGCTGCCGCTCGTCCGGCATGCCGGGGATGCGCGGCACCAGGCCGGCCTGGGTGAGGCGCAGCGCCCGTACGAGCGGCAGGTCGCGGGGGTAGATCTCGAGGCGGGGCGTCGCGGCGGCCCGGCGCGAGGCGGCGGCGGCGATCTCGACGATGCGTCGCTCGTCCCACTCCACCGCCGGGCTCGGCGGCGCGATGGCGCCCAGCTCGGCCAGCACCGTGGCCGCCGTCGGCAGGGTGTCCAGCTTCGCCAGCCGGTCGGCGACCTTGCCCAGCTTCTGCGCGTAGTGGAGCAGACCGGGCCCGGAGGGGGTCTCGGGTGCGTCGTCGGGGCCGACCTCCAGGGCCAGCAGCCCCGCCCCCATGCCCTCGTCGGCCGCGTCACGGTTCGGCGCGTGCTGGAACTCGGCCTCGTCCGGTACGAGTTGCTCGACCTCGACCACCGCGCGTACGGCGGCCAGCGCCAGCGCCCGGCGCTGCTCGCGCTCCGGGAGCTGGGTGCCGCGACGCACCGCCAGGGCGTCGGCGATCTCCGCCGCGGAGGCGACCCGGCCCAGGTCCCGCAGCAGGCCGAGGATCTCGGCGCGCAGCACCCGCACCGCCGGGTTCTTCTTCCACCGGGTGCGCTGGTTCTTCAGCATCTGCGGGATGCGGCCCGCCGACAGCCCCAGCGCGCTCGCCACGTCCTTCTGCTTGGGCCAGACGCCGATGTCGGGCAGGGTGCCCCGCTCGTCGGGGAGCCGGAGGAGCAGCCGCACCATCTCGCACTCGTTGCGGTTCGACTCGTCCTTCTTCAACTCCGGTACGAAGATGGTCGCGAGCGTGTCCAGGGTGACCCTGCGTAGGGCGAGTTCGGGCAGGCCCTCCGCGTCGCCGTTCTCCGCGATCGCGGTGGCGAGCGCGGCCTCCGCGACCGACAGCTCCTCCTTCGCGTCCTTGCGTCCCTCGGGGGTGAGCGGGGCGGCGGGCTGTTCGGCGAGCCGCTGCCGCCACTCCTTGATGCGGCGGAGGACTTCCTTACGGGTCTTGGCGCCCAGGCCCGGCGCGTTGACGAGCTGGTGGCGGCTGTAGTCGAGCAGACCGCCGACGTCGTTGACGTCCAGCCCGTGGACGAAGGACTGGGCGGCCGGGCTGAGGCCGGAGGCCGAGATGGGGGTCCCGCGGTCGGCCTCGGCCGCCAGCCGGTCGCGCTGCTGCTCGGCGCTCTCCTCCTCGGCGGCCGGGATCGGGGCCTCCCGGGCCTCCGCGGGCGTCTCCCCGGTGACGCCCGTACCGCCCGCGGTACCGCCCGTACCGATCCCGCCGCCCGGGGCGGGGGTGGGCTGACGGGAGCGGCGCGACGACGGCTTCGCCTCGTCCATGGCCAGGAAGATCTTCTTCCAGGCGTCCCGCATCGGCTTCAGATCGGGATAGCGCTGGGCCGCGTCCCGGTGCAGGGCCTTGCGGAAGAACGCGACGAGGCCGTCGCGCACCGCCGGGTCGAAGGCATCGGCCGCGATCTTCGGGTACGGCTCCTTCTCGGCTTTGGTCTGGCGCGGCGAGACCCTGCCGTCGCCCCAGACCGGAAGCTCCCGCGAGGCCATCTCGTGCAGGGTGACGGCCAGGGCGTACCGCTCGGCGTGCCCGTCGTACACCGAGCGCTCGGTGAGCGTGCCGATGAACGGGTCCAGATAGCCGTCCGTCCCGGCCCCGGTCTCCTGCACCGGGTAGGCGGCCAGCGAGAAGTCGATGAGCACCAGCTCACGGGTGCGGTTCGGGCGGATGCGGATGGCGATGTTGTCCGGCTTGATGTCGCGGTGCCACACGCCCTCGCCCTCGAGGAAGTCCACCGCGCCGAACAGGTAGTCGCCGTACGCCTCGAGCTGGTCCACGGACAGGCGGCCGAACTCCCGGAGCTGGCGGGCGACGGTCTCCTCGCGCCGCCTGCTCCTGCGCTCTCCGGGTGTGGCCGGTTCGCCGTCGGCCTCGCGTTCGTTCCCGACGTACTCCATGACGAGGACGGTGCGGCCGCCGATGCGCTGCGGTTCCGGTTCGACGAGGCGGATGATCCGCGAGTCGGGGCGCAGCCGTCCCATGATCTCGGCCTCGCGGGCGAGCATCTCGCCCTTGCTGTCCGAGTTGGCGACCTTCAGTACCGCGAGGGTCTTCGAGAAGCGCACCTCCGGGCCCGCCGTCAGGTCCCGTACGAGGAACGCGCGGCTGGTCGACCCCGTACCGAGGCGGCGCCTGACCTCCCAGCGGCCCGCCAGCACATCGCCCGCGACCGCTTCCAGCGGGTCCTTCTCGGGCTGGGCCGGCCGTGCGGGCTCCGCGGGGGCGGGCTCGGTCAGGTCCGACTCGACGACCTCCAGCATCTCCAGGAAGTCATCCACCGAGTCCAGGCGGTTGTCGACGTGGTAGGCGGTGGCCGCCTGCACCAGCTCGTCGATGTACTCCGACAGGCCGTCGACCACGGCGCTCGGCCGCAGTCCCTCGCCCGCCTCGTAGCGGGCCAGCAGCTCGGCCTGGCTGGCGGCCGGGGCCTTGCCGGTGGCCAGCAGGTAGGTGAGGACGCCGAGGCCGTAGATGTCCAGCGCCACGGGGTCGGCCTTCAGCGCGGTCAGCTCGGGGGCGAGATACGGATCCGCGCCCTCCGCGAGATGGGCGCCCGCGCGGGAGAGCGTGGTTGGCGCGAACCGCTCACCGCTGCTCGGCGTGCCGGAGCCCGGACCGCGCTGGACGGCGACCTGCCAGTCCGAGATCTGCAGATACGGGGTGAGCCAGGCCGCATCCTCACCGTCCGCCTTCGCGGCGCGGCCCCGGGCGCGGGGCAGCACATGGATCGCGCGAGCGGCCAGGGTGCGGTGGTAGATGCGGCGGCTGTGGGCCGAGCGCACGGTCTCGGCGAGCTGCCGGACCAGCGCCATCCGGCTGAGGATGTCCAGCTTCTCGCCGTACTGCGCCAGATACTCGTCGAGGCGCAGCGTATGAGGGTCGAAGTCGAAGATCAGCGCGGGCCCGGCCGAGTGACCGGACGGGTCGTACTGCTTCAGTTGGACGACACCGGGGTGCTTGAAGCGCCGCAGCACAGCGGCCTCGCGCCGCGCGGCGCGCTCTACGGAGGCCCGCAGCTCGGCGTCCGAGCCGCGCTCCCGCAGGTAGACACGGATCCGGGCGGCCTCCGGCAGTTCGCTGTGCCGGGCCAGGTAGTCCGCCCAGGTCGGGCCGGAGTCGAAGGACTTCCGGTGCAACAGGTAGGGGCCGACCTTGTACTCGGCGTCGCTCCGGCCGATGCCCACCCGATCCAGGGTCGACTTGATCCGGCGCGACCGGGTCCGGTCGATGCGGCGGCGCTCGTCGTGAGGGGGCGCGGCCAGCATCTGGGCGAGCTGGTGGATGGTATGGAGGCCGTGCTGGTCGTGGGCGGGCAGCCGGTTCTTCAGCGAGGAGTCGGTGAAGCAGACGGCTTCCGAGACCCACACCCGCTCGCCCTCCTGAGCCAGAAGCTGCGCCAGCTCCTTGGCCTTCTTGTTCGCCAGGTGGAGCGGGTTGCCGTGGGTGATCTGCCGTCCGCTGGGCTGGGTCTGCAGCCAGGTGCCGTTACGAGACTCGACCGAGCCGTGCCAGTCCTTCAGCTCGACCAGATACACCCCGCCGGGGGCGACCACGAGCAGGTCCACTTCCCTGACGTGGCCGCTGTGCGCGGTGAAGGTGAAGTTGGACCAGGCCCGCCACGGGTCGTTGTCGGGGAGCTTCTCGCGGATGGCTTCCAGCCCCCGGCGCTCGTGCTGGAACTCGGATTCGGTGACCGTGACCCACCGGCCGTCCCGCATGCGCCATCCCCGCTTCGTGTCTGTCGTCGATCTGTACCGATTGCGGCTGCTCGGCAGCAATATCCCCGGCCCAGATCGTATCGGTTACGAGGTGGGAGTCGGCAGCGCTGCGACCTGCTGCCCGCAGGGGCCTGGGATCGCCGTGGCGGGAGGGGCTGAGTGGGCCGTGCTGGTCCTGCTTTGTGCGATTGGTTCCATTTTGCCCTGACTGAGGGGGCTTCTGCTCTGGGCTGACGACGCCTCAGCTATTGATATTATTATCTGTTCAAGGCGACGCGGGGCTGCGTCGACCAGTGCGTCAGTGATGTGCATGTGACCCCTCAGCCGTATGGAGACCGCTCCGTGCCCCTCCTCCGCCTGTCCGGACTTTCCCTGCTGGACCGCATCAACGCCGGAGTACTCGTCGAGGACCTCACGGAGCGGTACCGATCCGCACTCTTCAAGCGCCCTTCCTCCAGGGAGCGGCGGTCCTGGGGGAAGAGTCTCACCGCGCTGGGGGAGGTTCTCCGTGACGCCGGGCTCGGCCAGGTGGAAGTGCTGATCGAGCAGCAGTTGCCCTTGTCCAGTCTGCGTGCGGACGCTGTCCTCGCCGGCGTGCACCCGGAAACAGGCAAGCCGTCCTACGTGGTCGTGGAGCTGAAGCAGTGGAGCGCGGCAAGGCTTGTGCCGTCCACGGACGACCTGTGCCTCGTGGACAAGCTCGATGAGCAGGCCCTACTGCACCCCGTTGCCCAGGTGCGCCGATATTGTGACTGCCTGCAGAATTTCACCAGCGTGCTGGAGTCCGGGAAATATGATGTTTCCGGGATCGCTTACCTGCACAATGCCGATGACCAGGACGTTGCGGAGCTGTTCAGGCTGCCCGATGCTCGCGCACAGCTCTTCACGAAGACGACGCGCGGTGCGTTGATGGAGCATCTGCGGCGCTGCCTCGCTCCAGCGCCAGGAGCCCCGGCTGCGGACTTTCTGCTGGACAGTCCCCGTGAGCCGAGTCGCCCCCTGATGGATGCGGCCGCAGACGAAATAATAGACGGCGGCGAATTCACGCTCCTGGATGGGCAGCAGGTCGCGTTCTCTCTGGTCAAACGCGCGGTGGAGCTGTCGAGTCAGTCCGATACGAAAGAAGTCATTGTCGTTTCGGGGGGCCCCGGTTCCGGGAAAAGTGTCATCGCCGCGCAGGTCATGGGGCACTTGGGTCGGAATCGTCGAAGCGTTGTGCATGCCACCGGTTCCAGATCCTTCACCACGACGCTGCGGACGGTGGTCGGCAAGAGGAATGGGAGCATTGCGGAACTGTTCAATTACTTCAACAGCTTCTCGGCGGCCGACCGTAACAGGCTCGACGTCTTGATCTGTGACGAGGCGCATCGAATCCGGGAAATCTCCCATACCGGAAAAGGTCGACAAATAGATGAACTCCTTGACGCGGCCAGGGTTCCGGTCTTCCTGCTCGATGACTACCAGGGCGTGCGTCCTCTCGAAATGGGCAGCGTCAAGAAGATCAGTGATGCCGCCGTCGCGCGTGGACACATTGTCCGACGCGTCGACTTGAATGAGCAATTCCGCTGCGGCGGCAGTCGCGCATACGAGTACTGGATTCTTCGTCTTCTGGGACTTGAGCCCGGCGGGCCCCTGCCGTGGACCAATGAGGAAAATTTTCAGGTATATGTCGCCGACTCCCCAAAGGAGATGGAGGATTTTCTCCGAGTGCGGCAGGAGGCCGGACTCACCGCCCGCATGACGGCAGGCTTCTGCTGGGGCTGGAGTAAACCGAAAGCCGATGGAACCCTGGTCAGCGACGTGGCCATCGGTGAGTGGCGCAGGCCCTGGAACGTCGATAGTCAGCGATCAGTGAATGGAGCGCCCGCTTCGCCGCTGTGGGCCACCGATCCGGCGGGCTTCGGCCAGATCGGTTGCATCTACACGGCTCAGGGATTCGAGTACGCCTGGAACGGGGTCATCTTCGGTAAGGATCTGGTGTGGGACGGCAACAAGTGGCGCGGGAACCAGGCGGAGAACAAGGACACGTCCGTCGCCGCCCGAACGAAGCCGGATGAATTCGAGAGACTCATCCGCCATACCTACAAGGTTCTTCTCACCCGTGGCCTGGCGGGGACGGTTCTGTACTCCGATGATCCGGACACGCAGGCCATGCTGCGTGAGCTGGTCAACACGGACATCCGTGCTCCGTGGCCATCGGGAGACGCGGAAGCTACTCCGGGCATGGAGCGCTGATGTCCACGACCGCGTACATCTACGTCTCCAAGAAGTCGAGCGGCAACCTGGAAATCGGACTCAGCCGTGGAGTTTGGGGCTGGCACACCAGCGGCCTGGACCGTGCCAACGCGCGCGCCGCTGTCCAGTCCCTGAAGGAGGGCGACCTCATCGTCTTCGGGTACGGGGGACCCGCGAATCGTGTGCCGCCCGGAGAGTGGGCCGATGTCAGCCTCCGGCGCGTCGTCGTCACCCAAGTCACCAACCCCTACTTCGTCGAGCACGCGCCGGTATGGTCGGACGCTGAGTACCCGGAGCGCATCGGCATCGATGTCCTCGACGAAGAGGAGGACGTCCACGGCAGCGCTCTGGGCGCCGCCGGCATGGAAGCCCTCCGGCTGTCCTCGAACAAGCAAGGCGTTGCGATCCTGCAGGCCGGTACCTCGGTCGTCACGAATCTGGCCGATGCCCTTCCCCCAGTGGAACCCGGTTCCGGGGACGGCAGCATCGATCACGACGGGGAAGAAAACGCGGTCGCGCGGGTGCTCGTCCGGCGCGAGCAGGCCAAGCTCCGCAGGCGCCTCCTCAAGGGCGCCAACCAGGCCACGTGCGCCCTGTGCGGACGCACCCTCCCTGTCCGCTTCATCCGCGCCGCCCACATCAAGCGTCGCAGTGCCGCCAGCCGCGAAGAGCGCCTCCAACTCGCCAATGTCATGCCGGCTTGCCTCCTCGGCTGTGACGAGCTCTTCGAACACGGCTACGTGCACGTCACGAGCGACGGCAGTATCGCCGTGAGCGACAAGGCCAACACCACCCCGGACCTCGCGGCGGCGGCCAAGGCCCTCGAAGGACGGACAGTCGCCGAATACGGCCCCAGCCGGGAGCCCTTCTTCACCTGGCACTGCGACAACGTCGTCGGCTGAACTCGGTGTCAACCCCTGATGTGACTCTGCACCGTTCTCCGTGGCCGCCAGGCGGCAACGTCGTGCCTGCTGAGTCCATGAGAGGTTCGCAGCTCGTCCAGGTGATGCTCGAATTCCTCGGCCTCTTGAGCCTCCCACTGGCGGACCCAGGGGAGCAGCTCCTGGATACCCGCGAGGAGGGGAGTCAGCTGATACACGGTCCAGTCGGGCCGCCGGATGAGTTCACTCACCAGATCCAGCAGGACGTGAACGCGGTCCGTCTCATTCCAGCCGGACCAGCCAAGGAGTGGACCGCCCTCCTCGGTGGCGCCTTCGGGATAGGAGACGAAGCGTTCCCGGGGGATGTCCAGGCTGCCTCGGTGCGACCAGTAGGCAGCCCGCCGGAAGTCGATCGCGCTGAACTTGGGCGGGACAGGGATCCCGAGGGCCTCACCCGTCCTGTCCTCGCTGCGCTGGAGTTCCCAGACCTGTTCCCACTCGGCGCGCTTGCGCAGCCCCGATTCCTTGTAGCGCAGCGCGGACACGCATGGCACATGCTCGGTGGCCAGGACTGCCCCCAGTACGTCACCGAGGGCCGCGTCCCGCATGTCCAGATGATCTGTGGCATAGAGCGCGGCGACGGAACGCAGGTCGGCATCGTCAGCGAGTTGTCGAGCCAGTTGGCCGGGCGTCCGGGGGCGCGGGCGGACAGCAGCGCCGTTTCGACGCTCGAACCACAGTCGTTCGTCCTCACAGCGATCGAGCAGCCAAGAGCGCAACGCTCGTTCCTCGCGCCTTTCCCATGGCTCCGATGACCACCGACGCTTGTACTCCGGGCGCTCGACGAGGGCGATGGCCCGGCGCGATTCGATGGCGTCGATCCTGGCCCGCACGATTTTCCGATAGGCGGACGGCCAGTGTGACGGGGGCTCGGTGATGGGTGTGGCACCGTTTCTCGTGAACCAAGAGTCCGTTGCTTCTTTGGCGACCATCTTCCGGGCCAGCACGATTTCGAAGGCGCGCTCCCCGGGCCGCAGCGGAGGCAGCGCGGAACCAGGAGGCATGGTCAGGCGAGTTTGGTCGTCAGCGGGTAGCAGTCCGTAGGAGCCGTATACCTCCCAGTCCAGTTCCTCCTGATGAGCGATCATTTGGTGACGCAGTTCTTCGTGCGAACTTCGGGCCGCATCCAAGGCGTCCCGGTCGAGCGGGCGTTGCTGCGCACACACGGTGCTTGGTTCACGGGCAGCGAGGCTCCGTCCGAGGGCGTGCAACGCCCTCGCATGGTCGAGCGGAGGGTCGGCAGGCAGCGGAAACCGCGAGAAGGACGCCGTTGCGAACGTGCGGGACCACGCCCATTCCTCGCCCGGCAGCGGAATGCCCAGCCCATCGGATCCGGCGCTGGAGTTGACCTGCTTGAGCCAGAAGCAGGCCGTTGATGAATTGAGGATTCCCAGAAGGGCGACGTATTCCTCCTCGTCCGCGGTTGAGGGCAGCTGCAGGACCGGAGCGGTTCGGCTGAATGCCATTCCGTCCTCCTCCAGCGCGAAGTGGTTGTGTGAGGCCACATACGCGAACGTGATGGCCGGCCCCTGGGCCCCGCCGTAGGGCCAGCGCCTCCAGGCCCACCAGGGCCTGGCCCGCGATGGCTGCTGGGACCCGGGGGCCGCACGCAGAACCTGTCGCATCGTCCAGAGATGCCTCCCCCACGAGGTGGTGAGGTCAGGGGGGAGGGGCCCGCCGTTTGCGTCATAGGGAGCCAAGACGTCCGCCGCCACACCCGCACGCCAGTCCCGTACGGTGTCGCCCGTGACCATGCCGCGACCCAGCGCGGCCGAGTCGGAATGCCTGGTGAACCAGGGTCGGTCGAGAGTGAAGACATCGTGCCGCCCTGGGTCGGTGAGGACGCCGACCGGAGCGGCGAGAACGTCGGCCAACTGGCGTGGAGCGCGGGAGAGCACGTCCATGAGGTCCGCTCCTCCACCACCCGTGAGAGTCCAGGGGAAGCGGTGGAAGCGCTGACGGGGTTCGTCCTGGACACTCACCCATTCAGAGGTGGTGCCGGGCTGGTCCACCTGGTCGAGGATCGCCTTCCATACGATCCCCTGGGCCGGATCCACCGGCTGCCTCGGTTCTCCGCGCACGCCGAGGACCGATCGCACCGGTACGTCACGCATGCCTGGGTCATCATTGCGCCCCACCAAGACCAGAGTGGGGGTCCGATGGCCTGGTACGAAAACTCCTGAGGTGTCGACGACATGTGTGAGTCGGACGCGTGGAAAGAATTCCTCGATCAGCTTTTTTCCGAAATTACGCTTCGTGAACGAGCTCGATGTGTACATTCCGACGTACCCAGGCCGTGTGGTGACATTTCGCGCCGCGAGCTGGAACATGTGCTCGGTGAAGAAGCCGGAAAGAGGGAAGGGTCCTGTGGCGGAGGTGTAATGCATGCGGTATGCCGTGTTCATCGCCTTGTCGCGCACGGTGATATAGGGTGGCTCTCCCAGTACCGAATGGTATGACCCCTGGCGCAAAAGGCGGCAGTGCTCGGAAAACTCTTGCACGTCCCCACGTGTTTCGCCGCCCTCGTGTTCTATATCGCCGAAAACAGAAAGGGACAGTTCCTTGGGCATGCCGGACCCCTCCAGCAAGGAGTCGCCCACCGCCACATTGATGACGTGGTCGGGAAACTGATCCAGGGTCCGCTCGCCACTCTCCCGGGCGGCAGCGATCAACAGTCTGAAGCGCGTAATGCTGACGGCGAACGGATTGAGGTCGCAGCCATGGACGGAATCCAGCGATCGCAAGATCAGCTCGCGGTCCGGGGCCTCAGGTTCCGCCAGTCGCCATGCGGCCAGCAGCCGTTGGAAGACTCCGATCGGGAACGTCCCCGATCCGCATGCCGGATCGATGCTGCGAAAACCATGAAGGCCGAACTCCGCGATAGCCGGGCCCGTGGCGAGGTCGAGGACGAAGTTCGCGATGAACTCGGGAGTCTGGATCAGCCCATAGGTCTTCCGTGCCGCCTCGCTGATCTCTTGATACAGATCCCCCAGGAAACGGGTATCGAGTTCAGGATCGGTGAAGTCGAAACGGATCGAGCCGTCGCTGCCGCGCCGTCGCCAGAACGCCACCAACGCGGCCGCGGCCTCGGGAGAGGGCGATAGTTCCCCCAGCGGACCGTGCTCCAGGTCGAAGATGCGGGCCATCGCTTGATGGGAACGGGCCAGATGCGTGAATGCTTCCAACAACCAGTCCCGGTCGTTCTTCTCCGGGTGCGCCGCGAGATATGCCTCGTGCCGCCCTTCCGCCTCCACCAAGCGAGCCCCAGGCCCTGCGAGAAAAGGCCGATGGATGAGGTTGTTGTCCTCACAGAAGCGCACGAATACCGTGCCCAGGACCCATGCGACGGCGGCCTGCGTGATGCGCTCGCTCCGCCAGACTCCGTATGTGGCTGACGTGCGGGAGGAAGCACTCGCCTGTCCGTACGCGTTCCTCAGGCGACGGCGAAAGCGCTCCACGTTGTCGCTGCGCTCACGGAGGTCGCCCTCCAGCGCCAGAACCTGCTTGCGCAGGTTGGTCATGAGCCCAGTCCTGTCCAACGAGGACGTCTCTGCATCGGCTCCGTCAGTCGGAGGCACAGCGGCGACCTCTCCTCCGTACAACATCAGCGTTCACGATCCACTGTCCTATTGGATACATCCTGCCAGCTCTCCAGCCCGACAGGCCCGAGCGTCGACGGCCATCGACCGACGCGCACGATCGGTCACGGCCTGAGCCCTATGATTTCTGTGCGCGCCGGCCTGAACACCGCCGGGCACCGCAGTACCACGGTGACGACAGGGCCGGATGATCAAGGGGGACACATGCTGACACGCCTTGAAGTCAGTGGATTCAAGAACCTTCTCGATCTCAGGGTTGAGTTCGGTCCGTTCACCTGCATCGCGGGCGAGAACGGCACAGGAAAGTCGAACGTCTTCGACGCGATCCAGTTCCTGAGTCTCCTCGCCGACCACTCCATGATCGAGGCGGCTCAGGCCGTCCGCGGAACCCACGGTGAGCTGCACGGCGACGCGCGGGACCTGTTCTGGAACGGTTACGCGGCCGGCGAGCACGTGATGACGTTCGCCGCGGAGATGATTGTTCCGGGTGAGGTGGAGGACGACTTCGGCCGACTGGCCCAGCCGACATCCACGTTCCTCCGCTACGAGCTCCGGCTCGGATACCAGCCCCCGAGGGGCGGGGAGCGGGGCGGCAGACTGACGTTGCTGTCCGAGGACCTGAGCCAGATCAGACCGCGTGACGCCGGATCACACCTGCGGTTCCCGCACAGTGCCAAGGGCTTTCGGAATACCGTGATCCAAGGACGCCGGTCGGCCGCGCCCTACATCTCCACCACTCTCGACACGGGCGACGCGGTCGTCCGTATCCACGCCGACGGGGGCCGCAGAGGCCAGCCGCGTCCCGCACCCGCGAGCCGGGCCCCGCGGACCATGCTGTCCACGATCAACGAAAACGACGATCCGACCATCCTGGCGGCGCGGCGTGAGATGCAAACCTGGAGGCGGCTGGCTCTCGAACCCTCCGCGCTGCGCACCGCCGACCGCTATGACGACCCCAGTTTGATGCGGCCCGACGGTCTTCATCTGCCGCGGTGTCTGGACCGGATCGCCCGGGAGAGGTCGTCGGACGACCCCGCTCGTGTCTACTCGCGGGTGGCGGGGCGCCTGTCGGATCTGTCGGGTCTGCATGTGCGCACGCTGGACGTGGAGGCTGACGACACGCGAAGGTTGCTGACGATCAAGCTGCACGAGATCGACGGCATGGTGCTGCCGGCCCGCAGCCTGTCCGAGGGAACTCTGCGCTTCCTGGCGCTGTGCGTCCTACTGGAGGACCCGCAGGCAGGCGGTCTGATGTGTATGGAAGAGCCCGAGAACGGCATTCACCCGGCCAATCTTTCCGCGATGGTGAAACTGGTGCGTGACCTGGCGGTGGACGCCGATGAGCAGGTTGATGAGGACAATCCCTTCCGGCAGGTTCTCATCAACACCCACTCGCCAGGGGTCGTACAACTCGTTGATCCCGCAGATCTGCTGATCGCTGACACCTCGACCGTTCCCGAGGCCGGCGGTAAGACGGCGCGCAGCTTGCGCCTGCGCCCCCTGGCCGGCACTTGGCGTGCCGGGGGTGCCGAGAGGGGGTACGGCACCGTGGCCGACATCCTCGCGTACCTCACGACTCCGCCAGAGGCTCGGCTGACCCTTGAGGGGAGCGACTCGTGACCGTTCGCGCCCTCTACCTCTGCGAGGGATCAAGCGACACCGGCCTGCGCTTTCACATCGAGGCGATCGCCGCGGACGTGGGCAGGGAGATTCTCGTGACGGTCCCCGACCTGAATCGCCTGCCCAGCAAGCCCGGTCACTCGGTCGAGGACAAGCTACGAGCCGCGCAGCGTCTCAGTGATGGCGAACGCGCGTACGATCTCGTCGTCATCCACCGCGATGCGGACGGTCATCCGGCGGACCATCGCCGCCGGGAGATCGCCAAAGCGGTGGCCCAAGTGAGCCCGGGTCTGGCACACGTACCGGTGATCCCTGTGCGGATGCTGGAAGCGTGGCTGCTGCTTGACCACGCCGCGATCCGTGAGGTGGCGGGGAATCCCAACGGCAGAGTGGCACTCGGTCTGCCGAAGGCGGCCAAGGCCGAATCGGTGCCGAATCCCAAGGCATTGCTCAGGCAAGCGCTCGCCACGGCCAGCGAAGAGAAGGGGCGTGGCCTGAAGAAGCTCCAGGCACGCTTCTGCGAGAACCGCGCACGGCTCCTACAGATGCTGGATCGCGAAGGGCCTGTAAAGCAGCTCGCCTCTTGGATGTCGTTCACCAACGACCTCCGTGAGGTGCTGGGCAAAGTCTCCGACATCGCATGAGTGCTGCCCGTTACGCCGAATCCGATGTCCGTCGGCTCGCTGGAGCCCGGTCGTAGGACAGGTAACCATGCAGGCTCGCGGCACTGCCTTGGCCGGTCCTCGCTATAGGGGACCAGGGTGCGCGGGCGACTTCCGCGATGCCCGCGGCATCGACCCGGACACGTCGCGTCCGGCGGGGTCGGGTGTGGGATGTGGCTCAGCCGAAGTTCACGTCACTGCACAGGAAGTACGTCTGGTCCATGTGCGATGCCTGCCAGATCGTGTAGAGGACGTGGCGGCCGGTGTAGCCGGAGGTGCTGACATTGATCGCGTAGTTCTGATTGAGCGGCTGGGTGGTGGGGTCGTACCCCTGGCGGGACACATACACCTTGAAGTAGTCCGCACCGTGGCTGGCCTGGTCGTACAGCTTGACGGTGAACTTGCCGCCGATGTTCGTGACGGCGTGCGCAGCGTTCAGGACGCTGACGGCACTTGGCTCCACCACGACTGGTCCACCGGCCCGCTCACCGTCGAGGAAGCAGCCGACGCGCTCGGACGGGCGCAGGCGTACCTCGAGAGCGCCAACTGGACCGTACGCCACGTCTCCACGAAGCCCCGGTGCGGGCCCTGTTCGCATTCCACGAAGAGGACGAAACGGTGGCGCGGCTCGTCCCCTCGGCCGAGGGGACGCTGCGCGTCGCAGTGACCACACCCGCCGTCCAAGCCGCCGTCACGGACACCTGACGGCGTCAATCCGCTTCGGGCTTCGGCCCCGTCCACACCCGTCGGGAGCCAATGGCGCGGCCTGCTCTGCACTTCCGCGCCATGATCCGCCTCGACGGGCTGGATGATCGGGGACGCGCGCCGCCCGGATGGGCGACGACAGACCGCCTGGGGAAGCCGGGCGGTCTGCGGTCAGCCAGCTTCGGCCTCCGGGCTCTCGGCGCGGATGTCGTCGGGCGGCGCATGCTGCGTTTCGATGCTCAGGTCGACGCCGCCGGACTTTCCGGAAGAGGCGGGAGCACCCGTTGCTCAGCGTAGGCCGACCTGCGGATCATGTCGTGTGTGCCGGACTGGACTGATCTGATGAGCCAAGCGCTCAGTGCCTTACTGGGGACCGTCGTTGGCGGCGCCATCACCGTACTCGTTGCGCGGTGGCAAACTACCAAGACGATCAGCGCACAGGCTCAACTAGCAGCTGAGCAACATACCGCTAGTGTGCAATTGGCCCAGGCCGAGAGAGAGCGGGAGAACTCGGCGGGCGCGGCCAGGCAGCTCCTTGAACGCTTGGCCGATCTCTATGCGTGGTTGCCCTCATTGCCGGACGTAGCTCTTGAAACCCCCAGGCTGAGTGAACATGCACGGGCGCGTTGCGCTGAGGCCATGGAATCCGTCCGTCGTGGGATGTTCACCGAACTCTTCTCGATCACAGACGCCGAGATGCGTGAGCGGTATCGAGTATTGGTGCGCCTCGTCTACGACGCGGGGAGGCGTAGGGCGGGAGGCCGGCATCCCGAACGAGTGATCAGAGACGTGAGGAACTATTTGCGCTACGTGCAGATATCTCTTGGGTTTGTCATAGATGGCGAGCCGCTGCCTGTCCACGAAGAGCCTCCGGCCCTCGACCGAGACTGACCTGACGTCTGGCTGCCGTCCAGTTCTTCGGCGATCTGGAGAGATCCTGCGGACGGCAGTTGAAGAAGGAGACGGCGCAGAGACCCTGCTCTCTGTGGTTCTCCGGCGCTCTACTGATTCGTGGGCTGACCTGCGGAAATGGAATGCTGATAGTTCAACATTCGACTGTGTTGCCCCCGAGGCCCGGCCTGCCTTGTCCAGGGAAGCGAGGTAGCATCTAAGTAAGATTCAATCTATGTAAGGTCCAAACTACGTTTGATGCCTGAGGTGAAGGATGGAGTTCAAGGGCAGGGCTGCCGACCTCGACCTGCTGACCAGGCAACTGGACCTGGTGACCGGAGGTACGGGGGCCACCCGGGGCCAGGCTGTGATCATGACGGGGCGGCGCCGGGTGGGGAAGTCTCGCCTGGTCCAGGAGTTCTGTGACCGTTCCGGAGTTCCGTACGTGGTCTTCCAGGCGACCCGGGGCCGTAACGCCGTCGCCGAGCGATCGGACTTCTCCGCCGCGCTCGCGCAGTCCCCGCTGCCCGGGGCGGAGCTGGTGGCCGGACTCCAGGCCGCGGACTGGAACCAGGCGCTGCGGTCCCTGGCCGTCGCGGTGCCCGGCGATGCCCCGAGCATCGCCGTGATCGATGAAGTGCCGTGGCTGGTGGAACAGGACCGGGAGTTCGAAGGGGCGCTCCAGACGGTCTGGGACCGCCATCTGTCCGCCAAACCGGTTCTGCTGATCCTGGTGGGCAGTGACATGTCGGTGATGGAGGCGTTGCAGTCCTACGGCCGTCCGTTCTTCGGCCGGGCCACGAAGATGACCGTACGGCCGCTGCACCTGGCCGATGTGCAGGCGATGACCCGTCTGGACGCGGCGGACGCGGTCGACGCGCTCCTGATCACCGGAGGCTTCCCCGAGATCGTCCAGTCGTGGCGGCCAGGGATGGGGTGCACCGATTTCCTGCGCGAGGCCGTGGCCAACCCTCTCTCGCCGCTGCTGGTCGCGGGTGAACTGTCGCTGCTGGGGGAGTTCCCCGAGGCTTCGCATTCGCGGGCGGTCCTGGAGGCGGTCGGCAGCGGCGAGCGGACCTTCTCCGCCATCGCCGCGGGGGCCGGCGGCGCCGGCGCCCTGCCCTCCGGGACCCTGTCCCCGCTGCTGCACACCCTGCACACCAAACGCATACTGGCCACCGACCTTCCCCTCTCCACCAAGACCGACACCAAGAACAAGCGCTACCGGATCGCCGACCCCTACCTTCGTTTCTGGCTGGCCTTCCTGCATCGGGCCATCCCGCTCATCGAACGCGGCCGCGGGGATCTCGCCCTCGAACGCATCGAACGGTCCTGGACCACCTGGCGAGGCCGCGCGGTCGAGCCGATCATCCGCGAGTCACTGCTACGCCTGCTCCCCGATGACCGGTGGCCCCATACGGAGGCGGTCGGCGGCTGGTGGAACCGTCAGAACAACCCCGAGATCGACCTGATCGGCGCCGACCGCGAACCGGTGGCGAGCACGGTGCACTTCATCGGCTCGGTCAAATGGCTGGAATCCCGGCCCTTCGGCCGCCGCGAATACGACGCCCTGGCCCGGGACATGCTCGCGGTCCCCGGCGCAGAACCGGACACCCCCCTGGTCGCCGTCTCCCGCTCCGGCACCGAGAACGGCCTCCCGCTAGCTGCACACTGGGGTCCGGAAGACCTGGTCAGCGCTTGGCAGTAGCCGACGGAGCAGCGGACAGGTGCGGTTCTCATCTGCCCTGACAGGTCACTGGTAGCGGGCTCTGCTGACACCTCGTGCAAGGTACTCCCGGCGAAGGACCCGGTACATGAAGGACCCGGTACATGGGGACGAAACCGAGCTGGGGACGAAACCGAGCCATTGATGAGCGGTGAGCTGGTGATCCAGACGGCCGTCCCGGTGAATCGCGCGGGCACGTAGACGATCGGCGCTTCGGCCGCTGCGCACGGACCGGCCCGTACGCACCGGGCGGGGGCGCGCTTGAATGACCGCATGGCTGTGGTTGTGGACGAGAAGACGGTGCACGCGTTCGCCGACGACACCGAGGTCACCGAGGGGCGGACGCTGCTCGCCGACGGCGCGGTGATCGAGGCGGAGAGTGAGCAGCGCGGCGTCAGCGGCTTGGTGCGGGACGGCTCGGGCGCCGCCTGCGACGTGTGGGTGCAGGTCGTAGGGCGGGAACTGACGGCGGAATGCGACGGTCCGTGCGCCCTGGCCTCAGGACGCTTGTGCCGACATGCCGTCGCACTCGCCCTGCACGCCGTCGAACGGCGCTTGCCCTGGCACACCCCGCCCACCACTCGCCGCACGCCCCGCGAAGCCCTGCACGCGCTCACCGCCGTGGAGAAGGCCACCGTTCTGGACCGGCTGCTGGACGCTCGGCCCGAACTGCGCACGGAGGCCGACAAGATGGCCGTACGACTGCTCGCTCCGCGTGAACGCACCGAACTGACCGCCCTTCAGGAGGGGACGGCGGCCGATGTCGAGCAGGCCCTGCGCGCCCTGGACGCCGACAGTCTGACCACCGGCCACCGACCCGGCTTCGGGTACACCGACGTATCCGAGGCGGCGAGCCGCCTGATCGAGCCGGTCATCGAACAGCACGAGGCCGATGTCCGCCGCCGGCTGGCGCTGGGCATGCCCGACGCGGCCGAGGCCGTGGCTCTCGGCGTACTCGACGGCCTGGACGCCTGCGAGGGCGACTACGACGGCGACGAGGTGCTGTGCTACGCCGGGGAGAACCTCGCCGAGATCTACGGGTACAAGATCCGTGAACTGATGCGCACCGCGGGCCGGGCCATGGAGTAGGCCCGCCACCGCGCCGACGCGAGGCCGGCCGGGGAACACCTGCGATCCGGGGCTGAGCTTCAGGAGGGGGATATCAGGTTGCCGCGGTAGCCGCGCTGCGGGAACCCGGCGGCACCACGCCAAGGGAGGGCGCTCACGGGTCCTGCCGGTGGGTAGCGCGAATCTCGCTGAATCCGGGGCAAGAAGGAACCCGGAAGCCCGGGTGCTCATCACCGGCGGCGCCGCTCCGCACAGGGCCGCCGAACACATCCGGGCGACTGAGGTGCCGGGATTGGAGGCCAAGCCTGCCGAAGTCGTCAGCTCGCGCCCCTGGCCTCTCCTAGGCTGGCGGTGCATCGGAGCACAACCACGGCAGAGCGGAAGAACCATGCGCGGCCTCACTGAGGCGAACCTCAAAATGCTGGCCGGCCCCCGTTCCTACGAGCGCGGGCTCGGCTACCTGGACGCGGTGTCCGGAGTCGAGGTCGGTGACGGCTGGGTCACCGCGAGTGTCCATGGCACGGAGCGGTACGAGGTGGAGCTGACGCTGGACGGGACAGGTGGGCTGTCCGGAGAGTGCGACTGCCCGTACGGCATGGAGGGCAACTTCTGCAAGCATCTGGTCGCCCTCGGCCTGACGGTGCTCGCCCAGCGGGAGAGCCTGCCGCGGCAGCGGAAGGCGGCCCGGGACCGTGCGCAGGACCTTGACGGGTGGCTGTCCGCCCTGTCCAAGGACTCATTACTCGCCCTCGTACGGGAACAGATCGCCGAGGACCGGCAGTTGCGCCGCCGCCTGGAGCTTCGGGCCGCGAGCGCTCGCGGCGACCTCGCCGCGGTCCGGGCCCGTATCCGTGATCTGCTGGACATCTCACCGTTCACGCAGTACGGGTACGTCGAGTACGCCGATGCCCGCGCCTACGCCGATCAGGCCGGGCAGGCGGTGTCCGCGATCGGCGCGCTCACCGGTTCGGGCCGGGCCGACGACGCGATCACCCTGGCGCGGGAGGCGATGAAGCTGCTCGCCGACGCGGTGGAGAGCGTCGACGACTCGGACGGATGGCTCGGGCAGGTCGGTGCGGACCTCGCCGACGCCCACCTCGAAGCGTGCCGTGCGGCACGCCCCGACCCCGAGGAGCTCGCGCGCTGGCTGGTCGGTCATGCGCTCGGCGACGTGGACGACGGCCTCACGGACATCGATCCGCTCGACTACGAGGACGTCCTCGGCGAAGAGGGGATGGCCGTCCTGCGGAAGTCGGCGGTCGAGGCGTGGCGGGGGAACCGCCGCGGCTGGGCGGAGAAGTACCTGATGGAGCGTCTGGCCAAGGCGGGAGGTGACGTGGACGCGGTGATCGCCGTGCATGCGGCCGACCTCTCACCGAACGGCCACACACACCTGGTCATCGCCCACGAGCTGGACACCGCCCGGCGCCCCGACGAGGCCCTGCGCTGGGCGGAACGCGGCATCCAGGAAACCCGGGGCACCTGTGACCTCGCCGTCATCGACACCGCCCTCGTCGACTACCTCTGCGACCGCTACGCGCAGGCGGATCGGATGCCCGATGCCGTCGCCCTGCGCCGCGACCACTTCGGCGCCCGCCGCACCCTGCTCGCGTACCAGCAACTGCGAGCCGCCGCCCGGGCCGCGGACTGCTGGCCGGCCGAGCGTGAGGGAGCGCTGGCTCTGCTGCGTGCCGACGCAGAGCAGCAACAGCACTCGCGGTACGGCGGCCCGATCCTGATCGACGCCCTGCTCGACGACAAGGACACCGACGCGGCCTGGCATGCCGCCACCGAGACCGGCGCCCACGACCAACAGTGGCTCACGCTCGCCGACCAGGCCCGTGCCGCCCGCCCCGCCGACGCCCTCGGCGTCTACCGGCGCCTGGCCGAAGCCCTCACGAAGCAGACGGGTAACGCGATCTACGAGCAGCTCACCAGCCTGCTGCTGAGCATCCGCGACTGCCACCGCCGCCTGGGTACACAGGACGAGTTCACCACATACCTCACCGCCCTGCGCGCCGACCAGAAGCGCAAACGAAACCTGATGCGGCTCCTGGACCAGCACGGCCTGTGAACCCACAACCGGCCCCTGAAAGCCGAGCCTGTACGACCGGAGCCTGGGGCGTCCGACGGCCGGTTGGGAATCGTTGTATGGCATGGGCCGACTGCTGTAGTGAAGCGCTTCTCGCAGGCTCGAGTGCCCGGCGGGGAACTCGGCAAATGGGGACAAAGCGAGCCATTAATGGGCGGTGAGCTGGTGATCCAGACGACCGTCCCGGTGCCGGTGACTCGAGCGCGCACGTAGCCGACCGGCGCTCCGCCCGCACCGCACGGCAGTCGCCCCTAGCGCATCAGCGGCGGACCGGACGACCGGCGTTGTGTCGGCTCTCGCCTGGCGCACATTCGGCAGAGCGCGAGGGGTGTGCCGTCAGATTTTGATGATGGTGATGTGTCCGCCGCATAGCGCCGTGAGGTCTTCGGGGTCGGAGGTGAGCACTGTTGTGAGCCCAGAGACGGCAAGGGCGGCGGCACTGAACATGGCGTCGATGGCGTACTTGTGCCCGTGTCGGCCAGGAGAGCGGCGGCGTGGCGGGCGACGGCGTCGGTGACTGGCTCGACGACTCAGCCGGTTACCGCGCGGTCTCGCAGTACGGCTTTGGCCAGTCTCTCGCTGTCGAGGACCAGGGTGCCGCCGGTCGGTCAGTAGGAGAGATCATAAATCGTTCCGCTTCGCGGGCACGGGCCGGGGTTTTCGGCCCCTGTAACCCCATTTGTCGCAGCACGCAAGGGAGTTGGGTTACTCTCTCCCACTCTCCGGGGGCCTGACCGAAGCACCGCACCTCACCGTCACATCAAGGGGAGCATGTGGATCAGAACGTGCTGGCGCTTGCAGGAGCCGCAGGTACGACCATCGTGACGCTGATGGTCACCGACGCATGGGAGCAGGCCAGGCGCGGTGTTGTATCCCTCTGGCAACGCTTTCGGCCGCAGGAGGCGGAGGAAATCGATGGACTTCTGTCCAGGTCGCGTGAGGCTCTCCTCACCGGCGGGGAGCAGGCCGACATCGAAAGCGAGTGGCAACTCCGTCTCGGCGCTCTGTTGGCTCAGCGGCAGGAAGCCACAGCCGCACTGTCGTCCCTGCTGAGTGAGCTGAACTCTGACCGGAACGGCCAGGTGATCAGTGGAACGATGCACCTCGAGGCGCACGTCGGCGGCCAGGGGCAGGTTTACCAGTCCGCACGTGACCAGACCGTGAACCACTACCGCTGATCGAGCATGAACGAGTCAACAGACCCTCTCACTGGCGCGATCCACTTGTGGGGTACCGCTTCGGAGGGCGCTGGCGTGTACCAGGCGGGTCGAGACCAGACCGTGATGCACGTCAACCTCAATGTGAGTGGGGACCAGGATGGTTCAGGGCACCTCGGCCTACGTGTCACCCCGGAAGCTGCTCAACAGCACACGCAGTACGTCATCGAGAAATTGACCCTGGCTGTTGAGCACTTCCGCCGCAGATGCGAGGAACTGGAGGACGAGGCGTGCCGGGCCCGTATGGAAGGACGCCGCGAGGCGCTGCGCGAGGTGGAGCAGAAACTGCGGGACGCCGAGTGGCGTGTGATGCAGGCCCAGGCGATGAAAAAGCAGGCCGAGCAGGAACGCGAGCGTCTCGAGGCCCTCTTGGCCCGGTCGCGGTACAGGGCGGCCGCAGCGAGTCGGCAGCCGGCGCAGGGGGTGGCGGCGCCGGACGACCAGCGAGTCTTCGAGACAGTCCTGGCCTCGGCCGATGACGAACTGCAATTGATTCGTGAAGAGTTGCGCACTCTGGCCGACGATCTTCGGGGGAGTGAGGAGCGGCCCGACGGCGGTCGGGTTGTACGAGGTGAAACCGAACCCGCGCCCCCGGTCGTCCCGGACCGGGCGCCTGAGGTCGCCACCGGGACTTCGATCGGCTCCCCGGCGCCTGGGACACCGCGCTCTCAAGCGCGAGCGGTGACCAGTACCTCGCAGCGCGCCACCCGCACGCTGGGACGCGGCCGACGGTTCCTAGGCCGCCTGTTCTTCGTCTCCGCCGGATTGCCGATGCCCGTCGCAGGCGCGGCCATAAGAGCGACGTTCTCCCACGAACCGGGAGTGGCAGTCATCTGGCGCGTTCTGTTCCCCGTGAGCGCGGTACTTCTCGTCACCATGGCGGCCGCCCTGCTCCTCTTGTTCGCTAGGTTGGCGTACGCGTGGGGGCAGGACGAAGGAACACATTCATTGAGCTGTGCCGTCCACGCAATAGTGGGCATCGTGACCTGCCTCGTGGGAATGGCACTGACGCCGGACGCCCTGCCGCTGCTGGCCGACTGCGGCCGGTTGTTCGCGGAGTACCTCGGTCCGTTGTAGGCCTGTCGGCGAATTTCGAAGGGCCGCGTCCACGGTCTTGGTGTACGGCGACGGCGCGCAGGCAGTGGGAGCGCCGGGTGTAACACCTTTCCCGGATGCACTGCACTTCGGCGGGTACAGCAAGAGAGCCGACCGGCGCCTGACCGCACGGGGAGCCGCCTCTGACGGCTTCCGTGCCACCACCCGGCGGCTCGGCCGTAGGGCGACCCTCTCACCGATGGGTGTGGCCCTGGATACAGTGGGTAGCCACAGCGTGCTCGACCACCTCGACCGGAGGCAGACATGGCCCGTGCCTGGGAGGCTGACCCGTCCGCGTTATTCGAGCGTCGGCTTGGGAAGTCGGCCGAAGAGCTCGGGAACTCCGATGGTAATGACGAGTGTCCGGACATCTGGCAGCTCGACAACGGTGATGTGGCTGTGATCGGCAGGGATCTGACAGCCGTCTACGGCCCCCGCCTGCCGCAGGGCGTGAGCCTCGCTCCTGATGAGCGGCTGGTCGTCATCCCGGGGAACATGCTCCGCGCGGCGAAGAAGGACATCCCCGATGCTTGATCTCCTCGCCCCCGTCCTCGTTCCCGAGCAGGGCGATCGGCTCACCCGCACCGCCTACAAGGAGGACTTCCGGCAACGGGAGGACGCGGTCCGTAACGGCAGTTCCTGGAAACTGGAGCGCCGACAGCACTTCGAGGAGCAGGGCAGTCCGAGCCGGGACGCCCTGCGCCGGGGTGACTGGGAGGAGGCGCTTCGGCTCCTCGCCGACCGACGCGACACCTTGGCCGCGACCGCTCAGGAAGACGAGCGCAGGGGATATGTCTTTCACCGTGTGCGGGTGGTCGAGAGTCCACTGACGCCGTATGTGCAGTGGGAACTCCACTCCCAGCGCCAGCGCGCGGAGTACGGGCAGCGGATCAGGGTCGTGCCCGCCGCGCAGGTGACCGTCTCGGAGGACACCGGTCCGCTTCCGGAAGTGGTGGTGCTGGGCGGCCGCACCCTCTTCCAAGTCCTGTACACCGAAGCAGGAGTTGCGAACGGTGCGATCCGCTACACCGACCGTGACCTCGTCGAGCGCTGGGAGAACTACATCAAGGCGCTCTACGCGGTGGGTGAAGGGGTGATCTCCTACTTCGACCGTGAGGTGGCGCGCCTTGATCCGCCGACGCTGAGCGACGCGGGAAGGGAGTAGACCGATCGCATCGCCAGGTGGACAGGACGAGCACTTCGGCAGCACCCACTCCGAGCTGTCGGGATCCTCACGTGACGTCGTCCAGGCGAGAAGTGTCCACGGAGGCATCCACTTCCACGCGCAGGGCACACCGGACCCGGGGAGGTCTTCCAGCCCTGTCCCACGCCAGTTACCGGCCGACGTGGGCGGATTCGTCAACCGAACCGATGAGCTCGGCCAGTTGAACGCCGTCCTCACCACCGAGGACGGCGGTCCGCTCGTCGTCTCGGTATACGTGATCGCCGGCACCGCCGGCGCCGGAAAGACATCGCTGGCACTGCGCTGGGCACACCAGGTCCGGGAGCGCTTCCCGGATGGCCAGTTGTACGCCAATCTGCGGGGCTACGACCCCGGAGAGCCGGTCGCGGCACGCGAGGCCCTGCACCGCTTGCTGACCTCGCTCGGTGTCCGGGCCGAAGCCGTACCGCAGGATCTCGACGCGGCCGCTGCGCTATACCGCTCGTTACTGGCCGACCGCCGGGTACTGGTCGTCCTGGACAACGCGGCCACCGTCGGCCAGGTCAGGCCCTTGCTGCCAGGGAGCGCGCACAGCCTGGTGCCGGTCACCAGCCGCAGCCGCCTGTCCGGCCTCGCCGTCCGCGACGGGGCCCGCCGGCTCACGCTCGGCGTGCTGCCGGAGCCGGAGGCGGTTGCCCTGCTGCGCGTCGTCACCGCGGGATACCGGCCGGTCGATGACGAACGGCAGCTCGCCGAGTTGGCCCACCTGTGCGCACGCCTCCCGCTCGCTCTGCGGATAGCTGCGGAACGCGCCGCTAGTCACCCCCACCTACGGCTGGACGACCTGATCGCCGACCTGCGCGACGAATCGGCCCTCTGGGACGCCCTGAGCACGGGCGACGACGAGGAAGCCGAAGCTGTTCGCACCGTCTTCGCGTGGTCGTATCGCGCCCTGTCCGAGCAAGCCGCCCGCCTGTTCCGCCTGCTGGGCCTGCACCCCGGACCCGAGTTCGGGCTGCGGGCCGCCGCGGCCCTGGCCGGGTCGGCCGGCATCAGTCGGTCCCGGCAGATGCTGGACTCTCTGGTCGGCGCACACCTCCTGGAACAGACCGCCCAGGACCGCTACCGGTTCCATGACCTTCTGCGGGCCTACGCCATCGACCAGGCCCAGCACGAAGAGCCGCCGGCCGAGCGAGAGGCAGCTCTGCGGCGCGTGCTGGAGTGGTATCTGCACACCGCCGACGCCGCGCAGAGCTGGATCAACCCCGCCGAGGACCGCGTGCCCCTCACGCCCGCCCCGGACGACATCAGCCCGCTGACGTTCTCCGAGTACGACGCCGCCGTGGACTGGGCCGAGCGCGAGCACGACAACCTCCTCCAGGCCGTGCGTACGGCGGCCGACGCCGGCCAAGACCGACTGGCGTGGCAGTTGGCCACCGTCCTGTGGAACGCGCAGTTCCCATCCGCCTCGGGCACAAGCTGGCCGGCCGTGGGCCGCATCGGGCTGGAGGCAGCCCAACGGCTGGGGGAACGCGCCGCACAAGGCGCACTCCACACCTACCTCGGCATGGCCTACACCCGCATCAACCGCCAAGCCGAAAGCCTCGAATCCCACGAGAACGCGCTGACCATCCGGCGCGACCTGGGCGATCGCCTTGGCGAAGCACGCTCACTCAACCTGATCGGCCTGAACCATCTCCGCGGCAGACGACTCGACTCCGCTGCCCGCTACTTCGAGCAGGCCATCTCCGCCTTCCAGGAGCAGGACGCCGCCCACTGGGCCGCCACGGCGATGTCCAACCTCGCGACCACCCACTACCGCGCCGGGCGGCTTCCGGAGGCGGCGACCGTCATCGACCAGGCCCTGGCAGCGCACCGGACTCTCGGTGATCAGCGCGGCGAAGGCAACATCCTGCGTGTGCTGAGCGACGTCCAACGCGAACAGGGCGACGTCGAGGCATCCCTGGCCTCGGCCCAGGCCGCCCTCGACATCGCCCTCACCCTCCGCAACCTCCGTCTGGAGGGGTTCTGGCTGCTGACCCTCGGCGATGCCCAGCAGGCGAACAGCCAGTACGCCGAGGCCCTGACCTCCTACCAACGATCCGCCACACTCCACCGACGCCTCGCCGACCGCAGCCGAGAGGCGCTGGCCTGGCAGGGCGTGGGCGAGGTCTACCGCCGCCTTGGACGCCAGACAGAGGCGGCCGACTTCCACCGCCAGGCCGCCTCGACGCACCGCGATCTCGGCGATGAGTGGCACCAGGCCCTGGCGTTGGATGGCCTGGCCTCGGCGGTACTCGGCGAAAGCCCGGAAGAGGCCCACCGACACTGGACACAGGTACTGAGGCTGCTAGCCGACTTCGACGATCCTCGCGCAGTGGTGGTGCGGGAGAGAATCGAAAGTCGGCTGACAGAAACTAGCTGAAGCAGCGGCTGAGCCGTTCCGGACGGTGCTCGGTGGCGCTGATCAGCCGAAGGCCCCAGAACGGTGTCTCTGCCGCACGGCGAGCTGCGGGTGCTGGCCACGCTCCCGGCCGCGTACGTGGCTCCGGGTGGTCCACACCGCTGCGAGAGCACGATGCACATCAGCGGAGAGGCACGGGCCCTGGCTCCTCGCCTCCTTGCCACTGACGCATGCACGCCGTCGTGGCTGATTTGCGCCCTTTCCGGACTCCGGAACCCAATTCACCGTAAGGGTCGGGAGACGACACGGTCTGCGCCGAGGGGGAGCTGCCATGTCCGCGCCGCTGTATGTTTCCGTGCTGCCCATCCGGCCGCATGCCATGGCCGCTTTCCGGGGGCTGCGGCCCGACATTCAGGCCAGGGTTGCCCCGCTGTGGACCTTGCCGCCCCGCACTGGCATGCTGCCGGACCTCCTGGCCGTGGAACTTCGCAAGGATGCGGGCCGCGTTTCCACCGCGCACCGTTACCAGTCGGCCTGGCTGGACGCGCCGTTCACCGACGAGAATGAGGCCGCTGTCCTGGCCGAAACCCTGCCGCCCGAGTGGTGGGCCCAGCGGAACCTGCACCCGGTGACCGGCCCTTGTCGGCCCGTCCCTCAGCAGTCCCTGGCTCTCGCGGCAGCCCAGCGGCGTGGCGGCGGTCTGGGTATACGCGTGCGGGTCCCGGGTGAGTGGCACGACCGGGACATCCCATGTCTATGCGCACTGCTCGACCGTGCTTGTCCCATCGGCCCAGTCGACCTGTTCCTTGATCTGGGCACCGTACTGCCCTCCCGCAGGGACGCCGCCAAAGAGGCTCTGCGGGCTCTCGACGTGCTGGTCCCACTCGCCCCCTGGCGGACGGTGTTCGTTGTGGCAGGCGGCTTCCCCGAGCCGCCCGAGGGCTTCCTGGAGAGCGCCTGGCATGAGTCGCCACGATCGGACTGGGACACGTGGCACGAGATCCACCACAGCGGGCGCTCCTACCTCCCGTTGCTGCAATACGGCGACTACGGCATCCTCCCCGCCGGGTACGTCACCCAGACCGCGGTCTCGGGCAACGGAGGACCGAGGTGGGGCATCCTCCGCTACACCACCACCCGTTCTTATTTCCTGGCCAAGGCGCTACAGCGCGGCGAACACCGCGATGCCGTCAACCGCGACGCCGCGCGGCGCCTCACCCGCCTCGCGGACTTCCGTGGCCCGTCCGTTGGAACGGGGGAGGGCTGGCTGCGCGACTGCGCCCAGGGATCCGTCACCACCGGCAACCACTCCGTGTGGAACCGAGTGGGAAACATCCAGCACATGACGTTCGTCGTCAATTGTCCCGCAGGGCAATTCGGTTGAGACGGTGGGCCACCGGAACCGGTCCATCATCTGAGCGAACCCCGAATCCAAGGGTCATGCTGCCGGTGCTATCGGGCTATCCATCACTGCCAGCGTGGCGGATGCCTAGGCATATCTGCGACCTGGTATCGGGGCATTGGTAATCCGGAGAGGCAGTTCACCCGCGAGTGCGACCCGGGCGCGGGTACGGGCACCATCACCGACAAGTGGGTTGGCCAGGACGCCGAGCAGTGTTCGAGCCACTGTTACCGGCGAAGCGTCTGAAGCTTCAGGGCGTCGAGAATGCCGTCCGTGTCCGGCTGACGGAGCCAGTCGTCGCTCTTCGCCCACAGGATGGCGATGCCGGCGCGGCTCTGAGCGTCGAGTCCGCTCAGCAGGCCAGAAACGGCCTCACGCGAGGCGTCCCCGAGTGCCAGGACGATCAGCCGACGAACGCGTTCCGGCGCCGCCGGGAGGGCATTTACGAGCTCGGCGACGAGGTCGCGGTCAGCCAGCAGGTGCGCAGCCGTAGCGGCCCGGTGCAGGTCATCAGCATCAGCGCGAAGCCAGTCGAGGAGCTCGTCCAGGCACTCCTGGGGCAGGTCCGACGGTATGGCCGCCGCTGCGTGCGCCGCCACAAGCACGCTGGGATTGTTGACGAGGTGCATGAGCTTGGCGGGTGCCTTGCGAGCCCCAGTCCCGAGCCCCCAGGCGGCAGCCGCACGTACCTCTTCCGGAATTGCCGGCTTGGTGCTGCTGGCAATCGAGTACAGCGCCTCCGTGGCTTCCTCGGCGTCGATCTCCGATAGGCAGAACACGGCCTCCATACGCACCTCGTCGGCCGAGTCAGCGCCTTCGGCGAGCACGAGCAGCGCAGCGACGGACGCTGGGCGCGTGGGGGCAAGGCTAGCGTGCGCTTCGAGGCGCAGGAGCCGGTCATTGACCTCGTCATCCGCTATGCCGATGAGCATGTCCTCGACGGGCTCTGCGCCGAGGAACCGGGCGGCCTTGACGGCAGGGAATCGAATGTCGTCGTCAGTTGACAGAAGGTCCTCCTTCCAGCTCCAGGACCCGTCCCCGGCACAGGCGATCGAGTCAGCCATACGGAAGCAGAACGCGACCGGCTGGCCGGCCTCGAATGCCGTCCCTGCTGCCAACGTGTGGAATGTGCCCCAACTCCTACCTTGCCAGTAGAGATAGGTGCTGGCGCCCTTCGTGACGCGAAGCTTTTTGAGGTCGTCGTCGACGGTGAGGACCTCACCGGCAACGTCCGAGGCCCACATCGGCCAACGGCGATCCAATTCCGATCCCTCGGACGCGGACTTTCGCTTGCCCGCCTTAGAGGAACCCAGAGCATCTTCCAGGCTCTGCCGAGTCACGTAGACAAGGTTGGACACGCTCACGGGGCTCGTCTTCATGTCGACACACGCGAAGGCGAAGACGTCGTCCGGGCACATGCCTCCGTCGCGCCAGGTGCGGCCTGTCACCTTGGAGTCGGAGAGTATGATCTCAAGCTTCGTCTTGCCCTTGCACTCAAAACGGCGTCCACAGCTAACGCAGAGGAGGTCGGGTAGCCGCATGCGCTTGACCTTCGTCTGCCATACCTTGTTGGACGTGGCGAACCGATCGAGCTTGATAATGCGGTGCCCGTGATTGAGCTCAAGGTCTTGGGCAACCGCGTCGGCGGCGTAGACTCCCATGCTCAGGAACCGAGCGAAAACAGCGTCTTCTTTGAAGCCCATCAAATGCCTTCGAGTAGTTGTGCGGCATCGACCTTGAGTGCACGCGCGAGGGCAATGATGTTGTCAAGGCTTACGTTGCGCTGACCTCGTTCCAGCGAAGAGACGTAGGTGCGGTGGATCCCCGCAGCTTCCGCGAGCTCTTCTTGCGAGAGGCCTGCCGAGAGACGGTGCTCCCGTACACGGTGGCCGAACGCCCCGCGCTGCCGCTGGAGGCGGAGCTTGTCGGAGGCATGCGTCATGATGTGTGGACGTTAGGACGGTGCAGACGATGGGTCTACAGACTATGAGTAACGTTGGGGGTACGGCTGAGGAGATCGTGGTGGGTCGTGGTGACCCTGCCTATCTCGCGCACGCCTACCTGACGAAGGTCCCTGTGCCCGCTATTACGCCGTTCGTCGAGGCTTACTGTCCGCCCAACGGCGTCGTGGCTGATCCGTTCGCCGGGTCTGGGATGACGGGGGTCGCGGCGCGGATCACCGGGCGCCAGGCACGCCTGTCGGACATCTCTGTGCTGGGGCGACATATTGGCTCCAACTACCTAAGCATGGTCGAAGGGTACGAGTTCACCAGGGCCGCGCAGGCCGTCATCAAGCGGGCCCGGGACGCTGTCGGCAAGATCTACGAGGTCCCCTGCCGTGGGTGCGGTGGAACCGGTCAGCTTGCGAAGACTGTCTGGAGCGTCCTGGTGAGGTGCGCGGGCTGTGAGAAGCCCGTGAGCTACTACCACTCGCTCGAGGCCGCGGAGTGGTCGAAGCCGAAGATGGTCTGTCCCCATTGTTCGGCCCACATTTCGAGCAAGCTCGAGCGCGTGGGTGAGCAGCCCGTGGTCGACTACGTCAACTGCGCGTGCTCCCCGAAGCAGCGTGAGCAGCCGGCGGTCGCCGCGCCGAGCATCGACGTCGACGGCCTGGACTTCCCCCGCGTTGAGATTACGCCTGACCGGGAGATGTACCGGGCGTCTGCGCTGGGCAAGAGCGGCTACACGACCGTGGCTTCGTTCTATTCGCCGCGTAACCTGCGCACTCTGGTGGCCCTGCGCGATGAGATCCACGGGATTGAGGACCGCGCTCTGAGTCAAAAGCTGCTGTTCGCGTTCACCGCGACGTTGACTCGGGCAAGCAAGCGGTATCAGTGGTCGCACAAACGCCCGCTGAACGCCGCGAACCAGAACTACTACATCGCGCCGGTCTTCTACGAGTGGAACGTCTTCGAGCTCTTCGAGCGTAAGACGACCGCCGTGCTGAAGGCTGATGACTGGATCCGGACGCAAGCGTTCACGCGCAATGTGGACGCGGACACGGTGCCCGCGGAGTACGTCACGGAGAGCGCTGCGGAGCTGTCCCTGCCGGACGCGAGCGTGGACTACGTGTTCACGGACCCCCCGTTCGGTTCGAACCTCTTTTACGCGGATATGGCTCTGTTCCAGGAGGGCTGGCTGGACGGCTTCACGGACGCCAGCAAGGAAGCGGTGATCGATCGCTCCACCGGCACGAAGCGCACGGCGGACCGCTACGAGACGCTGCTGACGGAGTCACTCAAGCACTGCTGCCGCATCTTGAAGCCTGGCGGGCGCATCTCGATGGTCTTCGGCAACTCCTCGGGCAAGATCTGGGCAGTAGTCCAGCGAGCAGTCGCAGCAGCCGGCCTGCGCATCGAGCCGGAGAAGATCGCCATCCTGAACAAGGGGCAGCGCTCCGTGAAGGGGCTGGCCTCGGGTTTTGAGCACGTCGCTACGCTCGACCTTGTCCTGACGATGGTTCCGCAGGACGGCGCCGAGGCTTCGTTCAAGCAGCCGACGGCTGAGGCCGTTGCTGCGGCGACGCGCGAGCTGGTTGGTGCTGCCGCCTCTGCGTCTCCTAGCCATCTGTATCTGGAGCTGCTCCGCCGCGCGCTTTGGGAGGGATGGAGCGTCGCGGACCTCAACTTGCAGACGGCGACGACAACGCTGCTGCACGACGGGTGGAGCATCGACCCGAAGACGGGTCTACTGGCCGAGCCCGAGTAGGCGCTTCGAGTAGCTAGAAGGGCGGCCGCCGCTTCAACAATGGATGGCCGCCCTGGTGCTGGAGTGGGGACTCGCCGTCGCTTCCGACAGGCCGGTGTGGGTGTCGGAGACGACGACTTGGACGCCGGACAGGCCGAAGGTGCGCGCTCGAACGCCGGATGCTCACGTTCCGCACTCATCCTGTTACTCATAGTCTGTAGACGTTGATCTAGGTGCGAGCGACTGTTCCTATGTGACTGATGATCAACTCATCCCGAGTCAGGGAGACCCGGAAGGTCAGGGCGCTCCACTTCACCCGCAAGGTGACATCCGCAAGATCGTTGAACTGGGTCATCAGCTTCAGAGGTACGCCTCGGAGCGGCGTATACATAACGTGTTCGACGATGGGGGCTACAAGGAACTATTGCTACTTGAACTTTTCAATCTCACTAAGGGGGGAGGGCGAGTCGGCAACGATGCAACAGATGCGCTGGGAGGTGAGTATGAAATCAAAACTGTCGCAAGAATGAATTTCAAGGGTGAGCGCAAGAAGAGTCTTAGCGTTACTACGGAACATACGCTCACTCTCGACAACATTGATCGCTACAGGTCGGTTCATCTCTGGATCGTTGCGGTTTTCGACCAATCGACTCCCGAAGCAATCTACGAGATCCATCCGAGAAAGCTGGAGCCGTATTTTTCCCAGTGGGAAGCAACGCTCCAGGAGCAGATCGAGATCGATTCTCGTCGAGGCGGAGGTGCGCGGCCCCACCTCAACAACCCCAAAATCCCCCTGAACTTCGTTGCGCAGCATGGTGTAAGGGTTTGGCCCCCAGGTGGTCCCGCTCAGGCCATGCTTCCGAACTACGTTCAAGAAGGACTCGAGGAAGCCCAAGGATTCACTGAGTGAGTCATTGGGCAGCCTCCCTTTCGGCTCCCGGTTCCAGCAACGCGGACAGCCAGAGGCTACGGACACGCTGCGCCACCACCCGCCGAGCCTGCCAGACACCTCCGTACCGCTCAATTTTGAAGACCCAATTTTCGTGGTGGCCCTGCTGCAAGAGCACTGATCGCCTCTGGCTGTACGGCACCACCAGGGGGTGCACTGAGGGGCCCTGCGTTTTCCGGACAGCAATCAAGCTGTCCGGAAAACGCAGGGCCCCTCACCGCTCGAGGCCTATCAGGGCACGGTCTCCGCCGAGAGCGTCGCCGAGTGGTACGAGGCGCACGGCACCGGCTTGTTCGAGCAGCAGCGGTACTCGCCGTCCGGGCTGGTGTCGAAGATGTGGGCGGATGCCGAATGGGATGAGCGGCCGGTGGCCAACCAGGGGACGGCTCGCTGGTTCCTTGCGGATGGCCCGAGCCTGTGGGGTTTGGCTCAGCGCATCCACAGCGAAGAGGGCGAGGGCGAGGCCTGACGGCACTGGCGGGACGTCAGGAGGGGCCCGGCCCCTCCGGGCGGCGCAGCCGGGCGAGGAGGTCGGCGATCTCGAGGGTCTCCTCGTGGTCCTCGCCGAGGACGACGCACATGTCCTCGTGGAGGGTGTCGAGGACGCCCTCGGCCTCGGTGCGGCGGCCCTCGGACAAGAGTAGGAGGCCGATGCTGCGGCGCAGGTCGAGAGCGGTCTCCGAGGCATCTGCACCCGTGTCGGACACGATCTCCAGGACTTCCTGGAACTCCCGCAGGGCGGCGGTGGCCTGGCCCAGGTTGGCCCGGCAGTGGGCGGCGTGCCGACGGCACTCCAGCGCGTCGTAGCCGGCCGGTCCCGCCGTACGGGCGTAGACGGCGGCCAGCGCGTCGAACTCCGGCAAGGCGCGCCGGAAGTCCTCACCGGCCATGAGGGCCGCCGCGCGCTGCCGCCGCAGGCCGAGCACCCGGGAGTTGTGTGCGCCGAGGGCGGTGGTCGCCGTGGCGATCGCCGCCTTGGGGGCGTCCGCGGCCTAGGCGAACCGCCCGGCTCTCCGCGAGGTCCGCGGACCGGGCGTAGGCGTCCCGGATCGCGTCCCGCAGCGTGGTGTCCACGCGCCGGGACCGGCCCTGGGGCCGGTGGCTCGGGCGAGGGCGCGGGTGGCCTGCCCCGCCGCAGTGGTGCGTTCGGCTGCCGGTAGACCACCGTCGGGTCGGGCACCGGGGGAGGGGAGCCGCCGTCGGTGAAGATCACGGGGTCGGCCGCTGAACCCGGTTGCGGCAGCTGCGGCGACAGGCGCTCGTACACCGCGTACGCGTCGGCCGGACGCTGCGCGTACGCGTCGGCCGGACGCTGCTCGGGCGCCTTGGCCAGCAGGTCGAGGGTCAGTGCCTCCAGGTCCTCCGGCACCTCGGGTCGCAGGGTGCGCAACGGCGTCGGCGGCACGTCCATGTGCTGGTGCATGAGCTGGTAGTCGTTGTCGCCGCTGAAGACCGGCTCACCGGCGATGAGTTCGTGCAGCACGCAGCCGAGCGCGTAGAGGTCGCTCAGCGGTGTGATCTGCGCGCCATCGATCTGCTCGGGCGGCATGTAGCGGCTGGTACCTATCAGGTTGCCGGTGGCCGTGAGCCGGGTGACGTCCGTGCGTAGCAGCTTCGCGATGCCGAAGTCCAGCAGGTTGACTGTGCCGTTGGCGGCGATCAGGACGTTGTCCGGCTTCAGGTCGCGGTGCACTACCGGGATCGCGTGGGCGTACGACAGGACCGTGCAGATCTGCGCGGCGATCGACGCGGCCCAGCTCACCGGGAGCAGCACTGCCGCTCCGTCCTCAGCGCCCGTGAGCACCCTGCGCAGGGAGACCCCGCGCACATACTCCATCACCAGGTACAGCCGGTCGTACGACGCCTCGTCCAAAACCGCGTCGAACACCTGCGGCACCCCGTGATGCCCGATCCGTGCGGTGACGCGCGCCTCGCGCTCGAAGCGGCGGGCGAACTCCTGCGCCTGCGCGGGCGTCGCGACGACATCGGGCCGAATGAGCTTGACCGCGATCTCCCGGTCCAGGACGGTGTCGTAGCCGCGCCAGACCGTGCCCATGCCGCCGGACTCGATCTCCTCGATCAGCTCATAACGGCCCTGCTCGCCGATTCGCCTTGCCTGCGCCACGCGTTGCGCCCCCGTCGCCGCCCTGATGCCACGTCAGTCGATCGCTGTACACGGTACCCACTGACGTCGGCGCGCGCTGCGGGGCCCTACAGCAGGTGGTCGGCTTTGCCGGCCTTGATGTCGGTGATGAGGGTGCGCAGGGCTTCGAGGGAGTCGGTGAGGTAGTGGTCCTCTCGGCCGGACACGGCTATGTAGCCGTTGCCGTCGGGGTCCGTACCGAGGCGGAAGCAGGAGCTGCCCTCGGCGCAGAAGGGGTTTTCCCAGGTGATGTCGGGCATTGCTGCTCCTCATAGTCGGCGTGCGATGTCACGGATGAAGTCTCGGGACTGCTCTGGCGGCAGAGCCAGGCTTTCCAACAGATCGAACTGCGCCCGGTATTTCGCCAACTGACCCTCGGCGTGGAGGAAGGTGGGTCCGTGGGAGCTGTCCACCTGCACCGTATCGAGCTGCGGTACGGGGCCCTCGATGTGGACGACCGTCTGCCCGGCCCCAGGGAAGGCGCCGTGGGCGAAGGGGATGACGAGCACGGTGACGTTGTCCCGCACAGAGGCTTCCAGCAGGTGCTCCAACTGGGCACGGGCCACGTCGGTACCGCCGAACTGCATCCGTAGTGCGGCCTCGTGGATGACAGCGACGTACGGGATCGCCGTGTCGCCGGTGATCACCTGCTGGCGTTCCGAGCGCAGCGCAAGTCGCAGGGCAACCTCGTGCTCGGGCAGGGCGGGGACTGCGGCTCGGAAGATGGCCATCGCCTGTTCCGATGTCTGGAGCATGCCCGGCACATGCACGGTGTTGGCGCCGCGCATGCGTACAGCGTTGCTTTCCGTTTCTGCGATGTCCAGCAGGCCTTGGGGCAGGATGCCTCGATAGCGCTCCCACCAGCCTGTACCCAGCTCGGCCATCTCGACGAGCGCCTCGACGTATGCCTCATCGGTCACATCGCAGTTGCAGGCCAGTGTGCGTAGGCGGTCGGCGCTGATGCCCCGGACTCCTGACTCGATGTTGGAGATCTTGCCTCGGTCCACACCCAGTAGGCCCGCCGCGGACTCTGCAGACATGCCTGCCGCAGTACGGATATGCCGAAGCTCACTCCCCAGTCGCTTCTGCCGTTCCGTAGGGGTCGTTCTCGGGGGCATGGGGTTCCTTCCATCCGGAGGGGCCGCTCGGTCGCACACGGAGGCCGTCGCACCCCCTCCGTGGTGAATTTCTCTTGATGCTGTGGAAAATTTACCACCACCTGCTCTACTGTCGGTATCGCGCACGCTACACACCGCAATGCCGGAAGCGCACCGCGTGAGTATGCCCGCCTGCCCTGGACGGGTGCGCTCGCGGCCAGGGCGGCAGGCCACCGGCGACCTCGAATCCCCCACTACAGCAATGGAGTTCGCCATGCCCGAGATCCCCCTCGTACCCGCCCACTGGCGCTTCCCCGCCCGCCCCACCTCCGTGCGGCGGGCCCGCCACGCCGTCGCCGAGTCGCTGCCGCAGGTCCTTCGTCCTCACCTCGGCGACGACCTCGGCCTGTTGGCCTCCGAACTGGTCACCAATGCGGTCTGTCACGGCGCCTGCTGGGCGGACGAGCACTGCATCGAACTCGTCCTGTGGCCCGCCGACGGACACTACTGGCTCGCCGTCTCCGACCCCGGCGCAGGCAAGCCCGCACTGGCCCACCCAGACTCGACGCCGAGAACGGCCGGGGTCTGATCCTTGTCGACAGCCTCGCCACCGCTTGGACCGTCCGGCCCCGCCCCACGCGCGGAACATCCGTGATCGCGGGCCTCCCTTTCCGCCAGGGCGGTTGACGGGGCGAAGCTGGCCGCTGGGAGGGGGCGGAGGCCGGGCGTGGGTGTCAAGCCGCTTCGTCGTCGATGTTCTCCTCCCGGCGGATCATCCGCCAAGCAGCCCGGCGCGCAGTCTGGTTGAGCGACTGCTTGAAGCTGTCGTCGTGGCTGAAGTACTGCCGTCCCATGTCGGCGATGGTGTCGATGTGCTCGGCCATCTTGTCCTCGAATACCTCATCGAAGACGAGCCCGAAGTTCTCCTCGTCGTTGACGGCGGCGGCGCGGACCTTCGGGTCGGCCTTCGCCTCCGAGAACGGCGTGATCACATCCTGATCGGTGAAGTCGGTGCCGAACTTGTCGTTGAACTTCTCGATCAGCTCCGACAGCAGCGACTTCTCCTGCTCCTTGGCGCCGCCCGAGCCCTCGCCGAAGCCGCGCAGCTCCGCCGCTCCCTCGGCGGTCAGGGCGAGGTCGTGCTGCGAGCACGTTGCGCTGAGTCGATGGAATCCGTCCGCCGTGGGATGTTCACCGAACTTTTTTCGATCACGGACGCCGAGATGCGTGAGCGATACCGAATATTGGTGCGCCTTGTCTACGACGCGGGGTGGCGTGGGGCCGGAGGCCAGAATCGTGAACGGTTGATCAGAGACGTGTGCAACTATTTGGGCTACGTGCAGGTGTCTCTCGGGTGCGTCATTGATGGCGAGCCTGTGCCTGGCAGAGAGGAGCCTCCAGTCCTGGAGCGAGAGTCCCCTGCTGTCTGGTCGACGTCCAACCCTTCGGCGATCTGGAGCGACCCTGCCGACGGTAGCTGAAGAAGGCGGCGCCGTAGACACCCCGCTTGAACCGCATGTGACGTGCGCATTGAGTCTTCAAGATATCCCGCGGGCATTGCGTGATCACATGAGACTGCCATTGGCGGCTCCGGTTGCGTGCATGCAAAAACCCCGCGCTCAGCGTCTCGGCTGATGGCGGGGTCTGCTGGCACCTTCTGCGAGGTGCCCCCGGCAGGATTCGAACCTGCGCACACGGCTCCGGAGGCCGTTGCTCTATCCCCTGAGCTACGGGGGCCTGTCGCTGCTGTCTCGCGGCGACAGGTAGAACACTATCAGCTCGCAGAGGGTGGTCATGAACGGTTATCGGGAGGTGGTGGGCGGGGGAGCGGAGGGGCGTATACCGCATGTGGAGGTGGGGGTGCAGGGGTCTTGGGGAAAGGTCCCTCGCACGGGGCGGAAGTGGGGAAAACCCGGACGCGGTCGTGGCTGCGCGCCTACTCTTCAGGGTGTGCCTGGCTTGTCCGGCCGGGTCCTTGTCGTCGACGACAACAAGGTCATCCGGCAGTTGATCAGGGTCAACCTCGAGCTGGAGGGCTTCGAGGTCGTGACCGCGGCCGATGGTGCCGAGTGCCTGGAGATCGTTCACCAGGTGCGGCCCGATGTGATCACTCTCGATGTCGTGATGCCCAGACTCGATGGGCTGCATACGGCGTCGAGGCTGCGTGCTGATGCTCGTACGTGTCATGTGCCCGTCGCGATCATCAGTGCGTGTACGCAGTACGAGATGGACAGCGGGAAGGCGCTGGGTGTCGATGCCTTCCTCGCGAAACCGTTCGAGCCCGTCGATCTTGTCGAGCTCGTGCGGAGGCTGATGCGGCAGGGGGCGGCCGGTGCGGCGGCTCCTGGTGATGCCGAGCCGGTTGTGGGGCCCACCGGGTAGTGGTGGGCCCCAGGGCCGACCCGTCGCCTGTGGGCTGGGGTCTCGGCTTTGGCTCGTGCCGGTGCGTCTCGTGCGCTCGTCCGAAGGGCGAAACCGGTTCGCGTTCGCACCCCCCTCCTCCCATACGCTGGTCCCGTGACTCCCGCCCAGCTCTCCCGCACTGTGCTGCACACCGTGCGTCGTGCCGTTGAGGACGACGAGCTGTGCGTTGCCGTGCCGGAGCGGGTGAAGGTGCGGACTCCTCCTCGGCCCGGGTGTGGGGATTACGCCACCAATGTCGCCCTGCTGCTGGCCAAGGGGGCCAGGGGGAGCAAGCGTGAGGGGGATGCGCTCGTTATCGCCGAGGTTTTGCGGCGGCGGCTTGTTCGCGCTCCTGGGATCGCTCGCGTTGATGTCGCCGCTCCTGGGTTTCTCAACATCACCCTTGAGGGCACCTCCCATGCTCAGCTCGTGCGGGACGTGCTGTCCCAGGGGCTCCGTTATGGGTACGGGGACTCGCTCGGCGGGGTGTCGGTTCCGCTCGGGGCCGGTGATGAGGTCCGGGCCGCGCTCGTCGGTCATGTGGTGCGGGGGCTTGTCGATGCCACCGGGGGAGTCGTTGTTCCTGGTGAGGGGCCCGTCGTACGGGGCGTTCCGGTCTCCGGGCGCGATCTGCTCACCCGCCTCGGGCCCGACGCCGCCCGCTGGGCGCTGCTCCGGCCCGCCGGGCATGATCTGCCCGATCTCGACCCTGACCATCTTCTGTCCCAGCGGGAGGACAACGCCCTCTTCCGGGTTCGGTACGCCCATGCCCGCACCCGGGCCCTCATCAGGAACGCTGGCCAGTTGGGCATCACGCCCCGGCCCGGCGCCTACGCCCACCCCGCCGAGGCCGCCCTTCTCGCGCTCCTCGCCGATCACCCCCGTACCCTCGAGGCCGCCGCCCGGCACCGTGCGCCCGATCGGCTCGCGCGGCAGCTCGTCGCCCTCGCCGATGGCTTCTTCCAGTTCCACGACGCCTGCCCGGCCCTCCCCGCAGGCGAGCTCAAACCCTCGGCCGTCCACCGTTCCCGGCTGGCCCTCGCCGATGCCACCGGAGCGGTGCTCGCCGGCGGCCTGCATCTGCTCGGCATCAGCGCACCCGAACATCTGTAAGACCTTGTGTAAGACCTTGAGAGAGACAGCGAAGACAGCATGAGCCGTTCCGCCCACCCCGCCGGGCCCCGCCACGCCGATGTCCTTCCCGAGGGGCACTACGCCGCGCCGCCCGCCGATCTCAATCAGCTCGACCCCCGCGTGTGGTCCCGCACCGTCGGCCGGAACGCCGACGGTGTCGCGACCGTCGGCGGGATCGACGTCAAGACGCTCGCGGAGGAGTTCGGGACCCCCGGCTACTTCCTCGACGAGGACGACTTCCGGGCCCGCTGCCGGGCCTGGCGGGAGGCGTTCAAGGGGGAGAAGGGGGAGAAGGGGGAGAAGGGAGAAGGGGAGGACGCCGACGTGTTCTACGCGGGGAAGGCGTTCCTCTCCCGCGCCGTCGTGCGCTGGCTGACCGAGGAGGGGCTCAACCTCGACGTGTGTTCCGCCGGGGAGCTGGCCACCGCGCTCGCCGCCGGGATGCCCGCCGAGCGGATCGCGCTGCACGGGAACAACAAGTCCACCGGTGAGATCGAGCGGGCCGTCGAGGCGGGTGTCGGGCGGATCGTGCTCGACTCGTTCCAGGAGATCGCGCGGGTCGCGCATATCGCCCAGCGGCTCGGCAGGCACCAGCGGGTGCAGATCCGGATCACCGTGGGTGTGGAGGCGCATACCCACGAGTTCATCGCGACCGCCCACGAGGACCAGAAGTTCGGCATTCCGCTCGCGGGCGGGCTGGCCGCCGAGGCCGTACGGCGGGCGCTCAAGCTGGACGGGCTGGAGCTGATCGGGATCCACTCGCACATCGGGTCGCAGATCTTCGACACGTCCGGGTTCGAGGTGGCCGCCCACCGCGTCGTCGGGCTGCTCAAGGAAATCCGGGACGAGCACGGCGTCGAGCTGCCCGAGATCGACCTCGGCGGCGGCCTCGGCATCGCGTACACCTCGGAGGACGACCCCCGCGAGCCGCATGAGATCGCCAAGGCGCTGCGCGACATCGTCCACCGGGAGTGCGACGCGGCCGGGCTCGCGGTGCCGCGGCTGTCGGTCGAGCCGGGGCGGGCGATCGTCGGGCCGACCGCCTTCACGCTGTACGAGGTGGGTACGGTCAAGGAGCTGCCGGGGCTGCGGACGTACGTCAGCGTCGACGGCGGGATGTCCGACAACATCCGTACCGCGCTCTACGACGCGGAGTACTCCGTGGCGCTGGTCTCCCGCTCCTCCACCGCCGAGCCGATGCTCTCCCGCGTCGTCGGCAAGCACTGCGAGTCCGGCGACATCGTCGTACGGGACGCCTTCCTGCCCGCCGATCTGGCGCCCGGCGACCTGATCGCCGTCCCCGCCACCGGCGCGTACTGCCGCTCGATGGCGAGCAACTACAACCACGCGCTCCGGCCGCCCGTCGTCGCCGTACGGGATGGTCGGGCGCGCGAGATCGTCCGGCGCGAGACGGAGGAAGATCTCCTGCGGCTCGATGTCGGCTAGCGAGAAAAGGATCTCGGATACTGGACCTGGGACAGGAAATCCCGTCCAGTGCCTGAGACTGGTGCACTAACGCGCTGATGCCTAACGCGATGGATGAGAAACGAGGTCGGATGATGCGTACGCGTCCGCTGAAAGTGGCGCTGCTGGGCTGTGGTGTGGTCGGCTCAGAGGTGGCGCGCATCATGACGACGCACGCGGACGATCTCGCGGCGCGCATCGGGGCCCCGGTCGAGCTGGCCGGGATCGCCGTGCGGCGCCCCGGCCGGGTCCGGGAAGGGGTGCCCGCGGAGCTGGTGACCACCGATGCCACGGCCCTGGTCAAGCGCGGGGACATCGATGTGGTGGTCGAGGTCATCGGCGGGATCGAGCCCGCCCGCACCCTCATCACCACCGCCTTCGACCACGGCGCGAGCGTGGTGTCCGCCAACAAGGCGCTGGTCGCCCAGGACGGCGCGGCGCTGCACGCCGCGGCCGAGCAGCGCCGTGCGGACCTCTACTACGAGGCCGCGGTCGCGGGGGCGATCCCGCTGGTGCGGCCGCTGCGCGAGTCGCTCGCGGGCGACAAGGTCAACCGGGTCCTCGGCATCGTCAACGGCACCACCAACTTCATCCTGGACCGGATGGACGGCAGCGGCGCCGGCTACAGCGAGGCGCTGGACGAGGCCACGGCCCTGGGCTACGCCGAGGCCGACCCGACGGCCGACGTCGAGGGCTTCGACGCCGCCGCCAAGGCCGCGATCCTCGCCGGGATCGCCTTCCACACCCGGGTCACCCTCGACGATGTGCACCGCGAGGGCATCACCGAGGTGACCGCCGCCGATATCGCCTCCGCCAAGCGCATGGGCTGCACCGTCAAGCTGCTCGCGATCTGCGAGCGGGCCGCCGACGGCCGCTCGGTCACCGCGCGGGTGCATCCGGCGATGATTCCGCTGAGCCACCCCCTCGCCTCCGTCCGCGAGGCGTACAACGCGGTCTTCGTGGAGGCCGACGCCGCGGGGCAGCTCATGTTCTACGGACCGGGCGCGGGCGGTTCGCCGACCGCCTCGGCCGTCCTCGGCGACCTCGTCGCCGCCTGCCGCAACAAGCTGGCGGAGGCCACCGGACCCGGGGAGTCCGCCTACAGCAGGCTCCCGGTGAGCCCGATGGGCGATGTGATCACTCGCTATCACATCAGCCTGGACGTCGCCGACAAACCGGGAGTTCTCGCACAGGTCGCCACAGTCTTCGCCGAGCATGGCGTGTCCATCGATACGGTCCGCCAGCAGGGGAAGGACGGCGAGGCGTCCCTCGTCGTCGTGACCCACCGCGCGAGCGACGCCGCGCTGTCGTCGACCGTGGAGGCGCTGCGCCGGCTCGACACCGTCCGCGATGTCGCGAGCATCATGCGGGTCGAGGGCGAGTAGAGGCCGGGTAGCGGCCGCTCTGAGGCCGAACAGAGGGTGAGCGGAGAGTAAGGGAAATCATGAACGCAATCGCCGACGCCGGGCCCCGAATGTCCGGCACCCGCCAGTGGCACGGCTGGCGGGGCATCATCGAGGAGTACCGCGACCGTCTCCCGGTGAGCGAGACGACGCCCGTCGTCACCCTGCGCGAGGGCGGTACGCCGCTGGTTCCCGCGCAGGTGCTCTCCGAGCGCACCGGCTGCGATGTGCACCTCAAGGTCGAGGGCGCCAACCCCACCGGGTCGTTCAAGGACCGTGGGATGACGATGGCCATCAGCGAGGCCAAGGAGGCCGGCGCCAAGGCCGTCATCTGCGCCTCCACCGGCAACACCTCGGCCTCCGCGGCGGCGTATGCCGTACGGGCCGGGATGGTCTGCGCGGTGCTGGTCCCGCAGGGCAAGATCGCGCTGGGCAAGATGGGCCAGGCGCTCGTCCACGGCGCGAAGATCCTCCAGGTCGACGGCAACTTCGACGACTGTCTGACGCTGGCGCGCGGGCTGTCGGAGAAGTACCCGGTGGCGCTGGTCAATTCGGTCAACCCGGCCCGGATCCAGGGGCAGAAGACCGCCGCCTTCGAGATCGTGGACATGCTCGGGGACGCCCCCGACGTCCATGTGCTGCCGGTGGGCAACGCGGGCAACATCACGGCCTACTGGAAGGGCTACCAGGAGTACGCGGCGCCGTTCGCCGACAGCGAGGCCCGCGCCTCCCGTACGCCCCGGATGTGGGGGTTCCAGGCGTCCGGCTCGGCGCCGATCGTGCGCGGTGAGCCGGTCAAGGAGCCGAGCACCATCGCCACCGCCATCCGCATCGGCAACCCGGCCTCCTGGACCTACGCCGAGCAGGCACGCGACGAGTCCGGCGGCTTCATCGACGAGGTGACCGACCGTCAGATCCTCGCCGCCTACCGGCTGCTCGCCGCTCAGGAGGGCGTCTTCGTGGAGCCGGCCTCCGCGGCGAGCGTGGCGGGTCTGCTGAAGGCGGCCGAGCAGGGGCTGGTCGACCCCGGCCAGCGGATCGTCTGCACGGTGACCGGAAACGGGCTCAAGGACCCGGACTGGGCGGTGGCGGGTGCGCCGCAGCCGGTCGTGGTCCCGGTGGACGCGGACGCCGCGGCCGTACGGCTCGGGCTGGCCTGATCCGGCCCCGCGAGGGACTCGGCACGGTATGTCCCGGCCCGGCTCCGCAGAGGGTCGTGACCTGGGGTGATGAGGGTTTCGGCGGGCCGCCGCTCGGCGGCTCGCCGGGCCCCCTCCGGGCCGTACCCTAAAGATCCACTCAAGTGGTGGCAGAGTAGCGCGAGGGCGCGCGGAGCGACCCAGTAGAGTGGTCGCGGATGGTTGCAGGGAGCGCGACACGCATCGTGCGCCTCCCGTGCGCCCTATGTCGCCACAGAACCTTCCTTCGATAGGCTGTACTGAATCCGCCCCGACGCAGAGCGCTCGCCTCTGCGCGGCGTCGCCGTACGTGTCGCGGCCCCCGCGGTGTTCCGTACCTCTTCGAGCAATCGCACGTAACCACAAGGAGAGTCATCGAGCGATGGCCGGTCCAGCGTTCCGCGCCGCCGCCGTCCGAGTGCGCGTCCCCGCATCGAGCGCCAATCTCGGTCCCGGCTTCGACGCCCTCGGCCTGGCCCTGGGCCTCTACGACGACGTGGTGGTCCGGGTGGCCGACTCCGGTCTGCACGTCGACATCGCGGGCGAGGGCGCCGAGACGCTGCCGCGCGACGAGAGTCATCTGCTCGTGCGCTCCTTGCGCACCACCTTCGACCTGCTGGGCGGGCAGCCCCGCGGCCTCGAAGTGGTCTGCGCCAACCGCATCCCGCACGGCCGGGGCCTGGGCTCCTCCTCCGCCGCCATCTGCGCCGGGATCGTCGCCGCGCGCGCGGTGACCATAGGCGGCGCCGAGCGGCTCGACAACGAGGCGGTGCTGGAGCTGGCCACCGAGATCGAGGGCCACCCCGACAATGTCGCCGCCTGTCTGCTCGGCGGCTTCACCCTCGCCTGGACGGACGCGGGATCCGCCCGCGCGATCAGGATGGACCCTGCGGATTCCATCGTTCCGGTGGTCTTCGTCCCTGGCCGGCCGGTGCTCACCGAGACCGCCCGCGGGCTGCTGCCGCGCACCGTCCCGCATGTGGACGCGGCGGTGAACGCGGGCCGGGCCGCACTGCTCGTCGAGGCCCTGACCAGGCGTCCCGAGCTGCTGCTCGCGGCGACGGAGGACCGGCTGCACCAGGAATACCGTGCTCCGGCGATGCCCGAGAGCGTGAGCCTGGTGAACCGACTGCGGACGGACGGCGTCCCCGCGGTCATCTCCGGTGCGGGCCCCACGGTGCTCGCGCTGGTCGAGGACGGTGCGGCCGACAAGGTCGCACGACTGGCGGGCGAGGGGTGGGCGGCCAACCGGCTGGCTCTCGACGCCGGGGGGGCGAGCGTCCTGCCGCTCACCTGACACCGGGGTCCGGGGCATCCCGGACCCGGGAAAACTCGATAGCCGGTCTTGGAAAGGGGGAATGTTTGTTGGATCCGGTAGTGTTAACCTCAAGTCAGCACTTGATGCCTCTTGGATCTCTTCGGAGGCGAGGTGCTCAGTGTCCCCATCCGGGACCACCCTTCTTCCGGGAGCCTCCCCCACTGCCTGAGCAGCCTGCCTGAGCAGTAGCGAGCACGCTCCGGAATCGGCGTGGCGGATCCCAGTGAACCCTCCACCGCGTCGGAACCATGAATTGATCTCTCCGCCGTACCCCGGCGGACCACCGCCCCGGCCCGGTCCATTACGGAAGGACCACAGCCGGACAGCACAACCGGTCGCCGAGCCAGACAGGCCGACGCCCGCTCCAGGGAAGGACCCTTCGTGAGCGACACCACCGATCTGATGGGCGTGAACGCCTCCGGCACCTCCGACAGCGGTGTCGGCAACAACGCGCCCGCCACGGACGCTTCCGCGCCCGCCACCGGTGCTGCCACTGGCGCTGCCCCGCGGCGACGCCGCTCGGGCACCGGCCTTGATGCCATGGTCCTGGCCGAGCTCCAGCAGCTCGCCTCGAGCCTTGGCATCAAGGGCACCGCACGGATGCGCAAAGGCCAGCTGATCGAGGTCATCAAGGAGAAGCAGGCCGGGGGCTCCGGCTCCGCCGAGGGCTCCGAGAGCAGCCCGTCCGCCGCGGAAGGCGCGACCAAGCCGAAGCGCCGCGCCACCTCGCGGACGCGTACGGGCGATGACGCCGAGGAGAAGGCCGGCAGCGCCAAGTCCTCGAAGTCCGCCGGGAAGGCGGAGAAGGCCGACAAGGCCGAAGCCGAGGAGAAGGCCGTCTCCCAGCAGCAGATCGAGATCCCGGGCCAGCCCGGTGAGCCCGCGGGCGATGAGCAGCCGGCCGGTGAGCGCCGCCGTCGCCGCGCCACCGCGCCCGCCACCACCCCCGACGCCGGGGGCACGGCCACCGCTGTCGAGACCAAGACGGAGACTCGTACGGACGCCTCCGCCAAGACCGAGACCAGGACCGAGCCCAAGGGCGACGGTAAGGCCGAGGCCGCCGTCGACACCGCCGAGGGCAAGGGCGCGCGGGGCGGTGACCGCCAGGAGCGCGGCCAGAAGGGCGACCGCCGGGAGCGTCAGCGCGACCGCGGGGACCGCGGTGAGCGCGGCGAGCGCGGTGACCGCCGGGGCAAGGGCGACGACGGCCAGCAGAGCGGCGGCCGTCAGCAGCGCGACGGGCGCGGCCAGGCCCAGCAGCGCCCCGACGAGAGCGACGACGACTTCGACGGTGGCCGCCGTGGCCGCCGCGGTCGCTACCGGGACCGCCGTGGCCGCCGTGGCCGCGACGACTTCGGCAACGAGCCGCAGGTGTCCGAGGACGATGTCCTGATCCCGGTCGCGGGCATCCTCGACATCCTCGACAACTACGCGTTCATCCGGACCTCCGGCTACCTCCCGGGCCCGAACGACGTCTATGTCTCGCTCGCCCAGGTCCGTAAGAACGGTCTGCGCAAGGGCGACCACGTCACCGGCGCGGTCCGGCAGCCGCGCGAGGGCGAGCGCCGCGAGAAGTTCAACGCGCTGGTGCGGCTGGACTCGGTCAACGGCATGGCGCCCGAAACCGGGCGCGGGCGGCCGGAGTTCGGCAAGCTGACGCCGCTTTACCCGCAGGACCGGCTGCGTCTGGAGACCGAGGCAGGCGGGCTGACGACCCGGATCATCGATCTGGTCGCGCCGATCGGCAAGGGGCAGCGCGGTCTGATCGTGGCCCCGCCGAAGACCGGTAAGACCATGATCATGCAGGCGATCGCCAACGCGATCACCCGCAACAGTCCCGAGTGCCATCTGATGGTCGTCCTCGTCGACGAGCGGCCGGAAGAGGTCACCGATATGCAGCGGTCGGTCAAGGGCGAGGTCATCTCCTCGACCTTCGACCGCCCGGCCGAGGACCACACCACCGTCGCGGAGCTGGCGATCGAGCGGGCCAAGCGCCTGGTCGAGCTGGGCCATGACGTGGTCGTCCTGCTGGACTCGATCACCCGCCTGGGCCGCGCCTACAACCTGGCGGCGCCCGCCTCCGGCCGCATCCTGTCCGGTGGTGTCGACTCGACCGCGCTCTACCCGCCGAAGAAGTTCTTCGGCGCCGCGCGCAACATCGAGGACGGCGGCTCGCTGACCATCCTGGCCACCGCGCTGGTCGAGACCGGCTCGCGGATGGACGAGGTGATCTTCGAGGAGTTCAAGGGCACCGGCAACATGGAGCTCAAGCTCGACCGGAAGCTCGCCGACAAGCGCATCTTCCCGGCGGTGGACGTCGACCCGTCCAGCACCCGTAAGGAAGAGATCCTGCTGGCGCCGGAGGAGCTGAACATCGTCTGGAAGCTGCGCCGGGTGCTGCACGCGCTCGACTCCCAGCAGGCGATCGAGCTGCTGCTGGACAAGATGAAGCAGACGAAGTCCAACGCCGAGTTCCTGATGCAGATCGCCAAGACCACGCCCACTCCGGGCAACAACGGCGACTGATCGGATACCCGCCGGAACGCTCCGTAGCCGAGGCCCCCCGCACCGCGGGGGGCCTCGCTGCGTTCGATGAGAGGTGAGCCACAGCGGCAAGCCGGGCCACGGACCGGTCCTGATCATGTTATCGCCCGCGAAAGTGCAGGTCAGAGCGGTAAGGCGGACGAAGGGGACGAACGGAACGCTCGGCGGCCCGGACGAAAACCGGCCATCGCGCATATGCAACCCTGGCGCACGGCCTTCCATCTGTCAGGTCGGAATACGGGGCCGGAACACAGGCAGACACCACTTGCGGAAACCGCGAAACCGCGACGCCACGCCTGACCGTGACGGCAGGGGGTACTCGGGCAGCACATAGAGGACTGAGGAGCACATGGCCGAGGACAGCAGCAACGCACCGGTGACGCCGGGCCGCCACCGCGCCCGCGGCGTGACATCGGGCCGCCGCCGCAAGCGGACCAGCACGCGCCGCAGGGCCGTGCTCTACACGGTGTGGACGCTGGCCGCCGTGCTGGTGCTGGGCGGTGCCGGACTGGGCTACCTCTATTACAAGCTGAACGGCAACCTCACCGGCGTCGACGTCAACGCCGCCCTCGGTGCCAACCGCCCCAAGAACGTCGACAACGGCTCGATGGACATCCTCGTCCTCGGCTCCGACTCCCGGGCCGGCAAGAACGCGAAGTACGGCACGGACGAGGGCACCTCGCGCTCCGACACGGCGATGATCGTCCACGTCTACAAGGGCCACAAGAAGGCCAGCGTCATCAGCATTCCGCGCGACACCCTCGTACAGCGGCCGTCCTGCACCACCAAGGGCGGGCAGCAGACGCCCGCCGTGCAGTCGGCGATGTTCAACAGCGCGTACGAGACCGGCGGCCCGGCCTGCACCATCAAGACCATCGAGTCCATGACGGGCATACGCATGGACCACTTCCTCGAAGTCGACTTCTCCGGCTTCAAGGACCTCATAAACGACCTCGGCGGCGTCAACCTCACCACCACCGCCCCGATTCACGACGCGAAGAGCCACCTCGACCTGGAGCCCGGCCCGCACACGCTGAACGGCGAGCAGTCCCTGGGCCTGGTGCGCACCCGGCACGGCGTGGGCGACGGCAGCGACCTCGGCCGGATCAAGCTCCAGCAGGCGTTCGTCAAGGCGCTGCTGGACCAGATCAAGCACGTCGATGTGTTCGGCAACCCGAAGAAGCTCTACGACCTCGCCGACACCTCCACCAAGGCGCTCACCACCGACTCCGAGCTGGCCTCGGTGAGCAAGCTGAAGGGCTTCGCCGAATCCCTCAAGGGCATCGGCTCGGGCGATATGAAGATGACCACGCTGCCCGTCGAGTACGACCCGCAGAACCCGGACCGGGTGCTGCCCATGGAGCGCAAGGCCAAGCTCATATGGACGGCGCTCCGCAACGACCAGCCCGTCCCCGCCTCGGCCACCAAGGGCTCCGCGGGCGACGCCACCGACGCGGGCAAGGTCGTCAAGTAGCGCCCCCGGGAGTCGGACGGCGCCCCCGGGAGGGGCCGGGAATACCCCGGCCCCGCCCCCGGTTTTGGGAGATGCGGCCAGTACTGGCAAACTGGATCGTCGGTCCCGGTTCACGACAGGCATCCCGCCCGTCGACCCGGTGCCCTCCCGAACCTAGGAGATTCCCTTGAAGCGCGAGATCCACCCGGAGTACGTCGAGACGCAGGTGAGCTGCACCTGTGGCGCGTCCTTCACCACCCGTAGCACCGTGAGCGGCGGCACCATCCGTGCCGACATCTGCTCCGAGTGCCACCCGTTCTACACGGGCAAGCAGAAGATCCTCGACACCGGTGGCCGCGTGGCGCGGTTCGAGGCCCGCTTCGGCAAGAATGCCGGGTCCGCCAAGAAGTAGCGACCCGCACGGCGCCGGTCTTCGGTCGCCCCTTCCCTGGGGCGACCGGACCGGCGTTTTGTCGTCACGGCCCTTCCGGCACCTCATCTCCGCACCACCACCACGCAGACCACCCAGGGAGCCCCCCGATGTTCGAGGCGGTCGAGGAACTGATCGGCGAACACGCCGACCTCGAAAAGCGGCTCGCCGACCCCGCGGTCCACGCAGACCAGCGGGAGGCGCGTCGGCTCAACAAGCGCTACGCCGAGCTGACCCCGGTGATCGCCGCCTACCGCGCCTGGAAGCAGGCCGGGGAGGACATCGAGACCGCCCGGGAGCTGGCCCAGGACGACCCCGACTTCGTGGATGAGGTCAAGGAGCTGGAGCAGTCCCGCGAGGGGCTGACCGACCGGCTGCGGCTGTTGCTCGTCCCCCGCGACCCGAGCGACGACAAGGACGTCATCCTGGAGGTCAAGGCCGGGGAGGGCGGCGAGGAGTCCGCGCTGTTCGCCGGCGATCTGCTGCGGATGTATCTGCGGTACGCCGAGCGCGTCGGCTGGAAGACCGAGATCCTCGACGCCAACGAGTCCGACCTCGGCGGCTACAAGGACGTCCAGGTCGCGGTGAAGACCAAGGGCGGGAACGGCGCCACCGAGCCCGGCCAGGGCGTCTGGGCCCGGCTGAAGTACGAGGGCGGGGTGCACCGGGTGCAGCGGGTGCCCGCCACCGAGTCCCAGGGCCGTATCCACACCTCCGCGGCCGGTGTGCTGGTCACGCCCGAGGCCGAGGAGGTCGAGGTCGAGATCGGCCCGAACGACCTGCGGATCGACGTCTACCGCTCCTCGGGACCCGGTGGCCAGTCGGTCAACACCACCGACTCCGCGGTGCGCATCACCCACCTGCCCACCGGCATCGTCGTCTCCTGCCAGAACGAGAAGAGCCAGCTCCAGAACAAGGAGCAGGCACTGCGCATCCTGCGCTCGCGGCTGCTGGCCGCGGCCCAGGAGGAGGCCGAGCGGGAGGCGTCGGACGCGCGCCGCAGCCAGGTGCGCACCGTCGACCGCTCCGAGCGCATTCGTACGTACAACTTTCCGGAAAACCGGATCTCGGACCATCGAGTCGGTTTCAAGGCGTACAACTTGGACCAGGTGCTCGACGGTGAACTCGAACCGGTCATCCAGGCGTGCGTCGACGCCGACGCGGCCGCCAAGCTGGCGGCCGCGGGCTGAGCCACCCACCGTCGTAGGCTTCGTGCTCTTGTCCGGACCGGCTGGAGGAATTCAGTGAACGTGCTGCTCGCCGAGGTGGCGCAGGCCACTCAGCGGCTGGCCGACGCGGGCGTGCCCTCACCGCGCTTCGACGCGGAGGAGCTCGCCGCCTTTGTGCACAGCGTCAAGCGGGGAGAGCTGCACGGCGTGCCCGACGCCGATTTCGACGCCCGCTACTGGGAGGCGGTCGCCCGGCGCGAGGCCCGCGAACCCCTTCAGCACATCACCGGCCGCGCTTTCTTCCGCTACCTGGAACTCCAGGTGGGACCCGGGGTCTTCGTGCCCCGGCCGGAGACCGAGTCGGTGGTCGGCTGGGCGATAGACGCGGTCCGCGCGATGGACGTCGTCGAACCGCTCATCGTCGATCTGTGCGCCGGTTCCGGCGCCATCGCGCTCGCGCTCGCCCAGGAGGTGCCGCGCTCCCGGGTGCACGCCGTGGAGCTGGACGAGGGCGCGCTGCGCTGGGCCCGCAAGAACGTCGAGGGGTCCCGCGTCGTTCTCCATCACGCGGACGCGTTGACGGCCCTGCCCGAGCTCGACGGACAGGTGGACCTCGTCATCAGCAACCCGCCGTACATCCCGCTGACCGAGTGGGAGTACGTGGCGCCGGAGGCCCGCGACCACGACCCCCAGCTCGCGCTCTTCTCCGGAGAGGACGGCCTCGATGTGATCCGTGGCCTGGAGCGCACCGCCCACCGGCTGCTGCGCCCCGGGGGCGTGGTGGTCATCGAGCACGCAGACACCCAGGGCGGCCAGGTGCCGTGGATCTTCACGGAGGAGCGTGGCTGGGCGGACGCCGCCGACCACCCCGACCTGAACAACCGGCCCCGGTTCGCCACCGCGCGGAAGGCCATGCCGTGACGGCGGCACCGCACCACACATTGGCCACGTACGAGGAGGTCCGTTAAAGATGGCACGGCGATACGACTGCGGGGACGCCACCGACCGCAAGACCGGCCTGCGCGAGGCCGCCTCCGCCGTCCGCCGCGGCGAACTGGTCGTGCTGCCCACCGACACCGTCTACGGGATCGGCGCGGACGCCTTCAACGCCGAGGCGGTCGGCGATCTGCTCGAGGCCAAGGGCCGCGGCCGCAATATGCCCACCCCGGTGCTGGTCGGCTCCCCGAACACCCTGCACGGGCTGGTCACCGACTTCTCCGAGATGGCCTGGGAGCTGGTCGACGCCTTCTGGCCCGGTGCGCTCACCCTCGTCGCCCGGCACCAGCCGTCCCTCACCTGGGACCTGGGGGAGACCCGGGGCACCGTCGCGGTGCGGATGCCGCTGCACCCGGTCGCGATCGAGCTGCTGACGGACTTCGGCCCGATGGCGGTCTCCAGCGCCAATCTCACCGGACACCCCTCACCGCAGGACTGCGACGCCGCCCAGGACATGCTGGGGGACTCCGTCTCGGTGTACCTCGACGGCGGGCCCACCCCGGCCGCCGTGCCCTCCTCGATCGTCGACGTCACCGGCAAGGTGCCGGTGCTGCTCCGGGCGGGCGCGCTCACCGCCGAGCAGCTCCGCGAGGTCGTACCCGACCTCGAGGTGGCGAATTGACAGCCCCTGAGGGGCGTGGCATAGCGGAACACCGTGAGAAGAAGCCCGAGGCCACCTTCCGCATCCTCCACGTCAGCACCGGCAATGTATGCCGCTCGCCGATCACCGAGCGGCTGACCCGGCATGCCCTCACGCACCGCCTCGGCACCGTCCGCACCCGCGGTCTGATCGTGGAGAGCGCCGGCACCTGGGGCCATGAGGGCGCGCCCATGGAGGCGCACGCCGCGACGGTCCTGACCGACTTCGGCGCCGACCCGGCGGGCTTCCTCGGCCGTGAGCTGCTGGACGAGCACGTCATCCGCGCCGATCTGGTCCTGACCGCCACCCGCGACCACCGGGCGCAGGTCATCTCGATGGGGCATTCGGCGGGGCTTCGCACCTTCACGCTCAAGGAGTTCACCCGGCTGGTGCGGGCCATAGACCCCGCGACGCTGCCCGATCCGGCGGAGGCGGGCGGCGTGGTCGAGCGCGCCCGCGCCCTGGTGCAGGCGGCGGCCGCGCTGCGCGGCTGGCTGCTGGCGCCCACCGAGGACGCGGACGAGGTGCACGATCCGTACGGGGCGCCGATCACCTTCTTCCGCTCCATCGGGGACGAGATCAACCAGGCCCTGGACCCGGTCGTCACGGCCCTGACGGGGGTCCCCGCCCCCGCGTAGCCCCCCTGGCGGGGCCCAGGGGCGCGCGGGCGGGGGTTTCCCGGGGCTCACGGCGCGCCACGAGGGCGTGTGGGGCCTACATTGGGGGTGACCACCTTCGACGACCCGCCGTCCCCTCCGAAGGCTGTGAGCACGCCATGGCCGTCACCCCCCGGGGCCCCGATTTCGGAGCGCTCGCCCGCCAGGACCCGGAGCTGGCGGGGATCATCCTGAGCGAGATCGACCGCGTCTCCTGCGGCCTCCAGCTCATCGCGGCCGAGAACTTCACCTCGCCGGCCGTGCTGGCGGCGCTCGCCTCGCCGCTGGCCAACAAGTACGCCGAGGGCTATCCCGGCGCCCGCCACCACGGCGGCTGCGAGATCGTGGACATCGCCGAGCGGGTCGCCCAGGACCGGGCGAAGGCCCTGTTCGGCGCCGAGCACGCCAATGTGCAGCCGCATTCGGGCTCCTCGGCGGTGCTGGCCGCCTACGCCGCGCTGCTGCGGCCCGGGGACACGGTGCTGGCGATGGCGCTGCCGCACGGCGGCCATCTCACCCATGGCTCACCCGCCAATTTCTCCGGCCGCTGGTTCGACTTCATCGGCTACGGCGTCGATCCGGCGACCGGCCTGATCGACTACGAGCAGCTCCGCGCGCTGGCCCACGCCCACCGGCCGAAGGCGATCGTCTGCGGTTCCATCTCCTATCCGCGCCATCTGGACTACGCCGCCTTCCGTGCCATCGCCGACGAGGTGGGCGCCTATCTCATCGCCGACGCCGCCCATGCGATCGGTCTGGTCGCGGGAAAGGTGGCGCCGTCCCCGGTGCCGTACGCGGATGTGGTGTGCGCAACGACACACAAGGTGCTGCGCGGGCCGCGCGGCGGAATGCTGCTGTGCGGTGCGGAGCTGGCCGAGCGGGTCGACCGGGCGGTGTTCCCGTTCACCCAGGGCGGCGCCCAGATGCACACCGTCGCGGCCAAGGCGGTGGCTTTCGGCGAGGCCGCGGCGCCCGCCTTCACCGCCTATGCGCGGCGGGTGGTGGCCAATGCCCGGGTGCTCGCGGACGCCCTGGTCGCGGAGGGTCTCGCGGTGGCCACGGGCGGCACCGACACCCATATGATCACCGCCGATACGGCCCCGCTGGGCCTGGACGGACGGACCGCGAAGGCCCGCTGCGCGGCCGCCGGGATCGTCCTGGACACCTGCGCGCTGGCATCCGCCACCGAGCCCCGGGGATGCGTCAAGGGGATCCGGCTGGGCACCGCCGCGGTGACCACCCAGGGAATGGGAGCGCCGGAAATGGAGCGGATAGCGGCCCTGATGGGAACCGTCCTGCGGGACGAAGGCGTGGTACGGGAAAAGGTGGCGGAACTGGCCGGGAGATTTCCGCCCTATCCGGACGAGGCCCGAATCATGCAACCATCCGAAGGTGTAGGACGTCTGTAAGTACGTTCACCGCAAGGCGTCCGACACGCATAAGGTGTGAGGCTGTGATGGCCAGCGATACCTCTGGGGCAGCCTGTGCGTGAATACCTGCTGACTCTGTGCATCACGGCCGCGGTCACCTATCTGCTGACCGGGCCGGTGCGGAAATTCGCCATCGCGGCCGGTGCGATGCCGGAGATCCGCGCCCGTGATGTGCATCGCGAGCCCACTCCGCGGCTCGGTGGCATCGCCATGTTCGGCGGGCTGTGCGCGGGGCTGCTGGTCGCCGCCCATCTGACCAATCTCAAGGACGTCTTCGAGGTCTCCAACGAGCCACGGGCGCTGCTGTCCGGCGCCGGGCTGATCTGGCTGCTGGGCGTGCTGGACGACAAGTGGGGCGTGGACGCGCTGATCAAGCTCGGCGGCCAGATGATCGCCGCCGGTGTGATGGTGCTCCAGGGTCTGACCATCCTGTGGCTTCCGGTGCCCGGTGTGGGACCGGTCTCGCTGACGCCCTGGCAGGGCACACTGCTGACCGTCGCCCTGGTCGTCATCACCATCAACGCCGTCAACTTCGTTGACGGGCTTGATGGGTTGGCGTCCGGGATGGTGTGCATCGCCGCCGCCGCGTTCTTCATGTACGCCTATCGCATCTGGTACGGCTACGGCCTGGAGGCGGCCGCGCCCGCCACCCTGTTCGCCGCCGTCCTCATGGGGATGTGCCTGGGCTTCCTGCCGCATAACGCGCACCCCGCGCGGATCTTCATGGGCGACTCGGGCTCGATGCTGATCGGGCTGGTGCTGGCGGCGGGTGCCATCTCCATCACCGGCCAGGTCGACCCGGACGCGATGAAGCTGTTCGAGGGGTCCGAGCAGGCCGCGGTGCACGCCACCGTCCCGGTCTACATCCCGTTGCTGCTGCCGCTGACCGTCATCGCGGTGCCCTTCGCCGACCTGGTGCTGGCCATCGTCCGGCGCACCTGGCGGGGCCAGTCGCCGTTCGCCGCGGACCGCGGCCATCTGCACCACCGGCTGCTGGAGATCGGCCATTCGCACAGCCGGGCCGTCCTGATCATGTACTTCTGGTCGGCGCTGATCGCCTTCGGCGCCGTGGCCTACTCGGTGAACTCGGCCGGTGTGTGGTTCGTCCTCGCGATCGTCGCGCTGAGCGGGGTCGGGCTGGTGCTGTTGCTGCTGCCGCGGTTCACCCCGCGCGTGCCGGGCTGGGCCGAGGCGTTCGTTCCGCCGCGCTACCGCCGCGCCAACCGGATCGCACGGGCCGAACAGGGCGCCGAGGCGCCCGCGGAGCCGGTGGCGGCCGTGGCCGGCGGCGGGTCCGCGCCATCGGATCCGCAGACGGCCGCGCCCGAGCCGGTGGGCTCCGGGCTGAACGGCGGGGCGAACAGCGGGCTGAACGGCGGCGCGAGCGGCGGGACGAACAGTGGGGTGAACGGCGCCACCGCGATCGGCGACCGGTCCCGCTTCACCCACCGCCGCAGGATCGGAACACCTCAGTAGCCGCCCTGGTGATTCCCCCAGTAAATGCGGCGGGGGAACGGCCGGTGAGAGCACCGAAGATCACAGGACGGCGTCAGCACGGTACACAGTCGATAACTCTCCCGTGTGACGTGCAGCACATCCGAAGGGTAAAGACCTCATCAAATAGTTTGTGATACCGTTCACTAAACCCGGTGCTTAGACCCGAGGGGCCGTAGGGCGACGGCTCTTCGTCGTGAGGTCTCCTCTGTTCCCGGGGATACGCTCGTCCACGACGAATCGTTGCTTCCGACACTTGCCGGAGAAACCCTTCATGCAGTCCAACGACGCCAGAACGCTCCTGAGTTGCGCCGTGCCCACCGCCGTCGTCGGCGTGGTCGCCGTCGCTGTCGGTGCCGCGTTCGCAGGCGGCAAGGGAGCGATCGGCGCGGGCTTCGGCACATTCGTCGCCATGGTGGTGATGGGTTCGGGGCTGATCGTGCTGGAGCGCACCGCGAAGCATCTCCCGCATCTGTTCCAGGCCATGGGCATGGTGCTTTTCATGACCGAGTTCCTGCTGGTGGCGGTCGTGCTCGCGGTGTTCCAGGACACCACGATGTTCAACGTCAAGGCTTTCGCCCTCGCGCTGCTCGCGGCGACCCTGGTGTGGGTCGGCGCACAGGCCCGTGCGCATATGAAGGCGAAGATCCTCTATGTGGAGCCCGAAGCCGAGGACGAACGTAAGCCCGAGGGGGCGAAGAAGTCCGCTCCCGCCGGGTCCACGCCGTGAGAAGTAGGCCCGGGATAAGAGCATGTGCGCTCACCTGCTATCGTCCGGTGCCATCTGAGGCACAGCGGGCGCAGGTAGCTGAACCCCCGGATTCCACGGGACGGAATCGGCGGCCCATGCAGCTGATGCCCGACATACCACTCGGCCACGTGCCGATCAGCCGCCCCCACATCCGCAAGACCAGTCCAGTGCCGTTCCGTGGCCGCGTGCCGCGCCGACACAACGAGGTTGCCGTACCCATGCGCCACGCTGAAGGAGCTCGCGGTGAGTCCTGACCAGACGCTCGCCTTCGAGACGAACTGCCACATCTTCGACGGGTGCGGCTTCCCGGCACCCGGACTCCATTCCTTCAAGTTCGAGCCGCTCTTCTCCGTCGGCGGCTTTGACTTCAACAAGCCGATGCTGCTGGCCCTGCTGGGTACGGTCGCCATCGTCTGGTTCTTCTGGGCCGCTTTCGCGCGCGCCAAGGTCGTGCCGGGCAAGCTTCAGATGATCGGCGAGGCGGGCTACGACTTCGTGCGCCGCGGCCTGGTCTATGAGGCCCTCGGCAAGAAGGAGGGCGAGAAGTACGTCCCTCTCATGGTCTCGATCTTCTTCTTCGTCTGGATCATGAACCTCTGGTCGATCATTCCGGTCGCCCAGTTCCCGGTGACGTCGATCATCGCCTTCCCGGCCGGTCTGGCCGCGATCGTCTACATCCTCTGGATGTACCTGACCTTCAAGAAGCACGGCTTCGTCGGCGGCTGGAAGAACATCACCGGCTACGACAAGGAGCTCGGCGCGATCCTGCCGATGATCGTCGTGATCGAGTTCTTCTCGAACGTCATCATCCGGCCCTTCACCCACGCGGTCCGGCTGTTCGCCAACATGTTCGCGGGCCATCTGCTGCTGCTGATGTTCACCATCGGCACCTGGTACCTGCTGAACGGCATCGGCATCGTCTACGCGGGCGCGTCCTTCGTGATGACGATTCTGCTGACCGCCTTCGAGCTCTTCATCCAGGCTGTCCAGGCGTACGTCTTCGTGCTCTTGGCCTGCAACTACGTCCAGGGCGCGCTCGCCGAGCACCACTGAGCGGACCTGGCTCCCAGACCATCAGACGTCCGGTGGCCAACCCCCACCGGCCCATGAAACGCAAAGGAAGAACCGGCATGTCCGCTCTCCAGACCCTCGCCGCCGACGGCGTCACCGGCAACCTCGGCTCGATCGGTTACGGTCTCGCCGCGATCGGCCCCGGCGTCGGCGTCGGCATCATCTTCGGTAACGGCACCCAGGCCCTGGCCCGCCAGCCCGAGGCCGCCGGCCTGATCCGCGCCAACCAGATCATGGGCTTCGCCTTCTGTGAGGCGCTCGCGCTGATCGGTATCGTCATGGGCTTCCTTTTCAAGTCCTGAACGGACCGCTTTAACCACGACAGACGGAAGGCACTGATGTGAACGCCCTGGTACAGGTGGCGGCTGAGGAGAGTGAGAACCCCCTCATCCCGCCGATCCCGGAGCTGGTCATCGGCCTGATCGCCTTTGCCATCGTCTTCATCTTCCTCGCCAAGAAGCTCCTCCCGAACATCAACCGGGTTCTGGAGGAGCGCCGCGAGGCGATCGAAGGCGGCATGGAGAAGGCCGAGGCCACTCAGGCCGAAGCCCAGCAGGTCCTGGAGGACTACCGAGCCCAGCTCGCGGACGCCCGCCACGAGGCCGCGCGACTGCGCCAGGAGGCGCAGGAGCAGGGCGCCGCGCTCATCGCCGAGATGCGCGCGGAGGGCCAGCGGCAGCGTGAAGAGGTCATCGCGGCCGGACACGCTCAGATCGAGGCCGATCGGAAGCAGGCCGCCCAGACCCTGCGCCAGGACGTGGGCAGGCTCGCCACCGACCTGGCCGGCCGGATCGTCGGCGAGTCGCTCGAGGATGTGGCCCGGCAGAGCCGCACCATCGACCGGTTCCTCGACGAACTCGATGACAAGGCTTCCAAGTCGAACGACGGCTCGAAGGCAGAGGCCGGCCGATGAACGGAGCGAGCCGGGAGGCACTGGCAGCCGCGCGCGAGCGCTTCGACGCCCTGACGGACAACACCGCCGTCGACGCGTCGAAGCTCGCCGAGGAGCTGGCCGCCGTCACCGCGCTGCTCGACCGCGAGGTCTCGCTGCGCCGGGTCCTCACCGACCCGGCGCAGCCCGGCGAGGCCAAGGCCGAGCTGGCCGCGCGAGTGCTGGGCGGACAGGTCGGCGGCGAGTCCATCGACCTGGTCTCCGGCCTGGTCCGGTCCCGCTGGTCGCGCTCGCGCGACCTGGTGGACTCGCTGGAGCAGTTGGCCAGCGCCGCCGACCTGGTGGCGGCCGAGCGGACGGGTGCCCTCGACAACGTCGAGGACGAGCTGTTCCGGTTCGGCCGGATCGTCTCCTCCTCGTCCGAGCTGCGGGGCGCGCTCACCGACCGGCGGGCGACCGTCGCGGCCAAGGCCGGGCTGGTCCGCGAGCTGCTCGGCGGCCGGGCCGACCAGGTGACCGAGCGACTGGTGATCCGTCTGGTGACCCACCCGCGGGGTCGTAGCCTGGAGACGGGTCTCGACGAGCTGTCCAGGCTGGCGGCGGAGCGCCGGGACCGTACGGTCGCGGTCGTCACCTCAGCGGTGCCGCTCAGCGACCGGCAGAAGCAGCGGCTCGGCGAGGCACTGGGGAAGCTGTACGGACGGAAGATGCACCTCAACCTCGACGTGGACCCGGAGGTCCTCGGCGGGATCTCGGTGCGCATCGGCGACGAGATCATCAACGGGACCATCGCGGACCGCCTCGACGAGGCGACCCGTCGGATGGCCGGCTGACACAGCCACCAACTCAACAAGCATGCAAGCGGCCCGAGTTGGGCCGTGGTCAGACACTTCGGGCCCAACAAGGAGAGCAGGGAACCCAGATGGCGGAGCTCACGATCCGGCCGGAGGAGATCCGGGACGCGCTGGAGAACTTTGTCCAGGCGTACAAGCCGGACGCGGCCTCGCGCGAGGAGGTCGGGACGGTCAGCGTTGCCGGCGACGGCATCGCGAAGGTCGAGGGTCTTCCCTCGACCATGGCGAACGAACTGCTGAAGTTCGAAGACGGCACCCTCGGCCTCGCCCTCAACCTCGAGGAGCGCGAGATCGGTGCGGTCGTCCTCGGTGAGTTCAGTGGCATCGAGGAGGGTCAGCAGGTGCACCGCACCGGCGAGGTCCTCTCGGTCGCCGTCGGCGAGGGCTACCTCGGCCGCGTGGTCGACCCGCTGGGTGCCCCGATCGACGGCCTCGGCGAGATCGAGACCGAGGGCCGCCGCGCCCTCGAGTTGCAGGCCCCCACGGTCATGCAGCGCAAGTCGGTGCACGAGCCGATGGAGACGGGCTACAAGGCCGTCGACGCCATGACCCCGATCGGCCGCGGCCAGCGCCAGTTGATCATCGGCGACCGGCAGACCGGCAAGACCGCGCTGTGCGTCGACACGATCATCAACCAGCGCGACAACTGGCGCTCCGGCGACCCGAAGAAGCAGGTTCGCTGCATCTACGTGGCCATCGGCCAGAAGGGCTCCACCATCGCGTCCGTGCGCGGCGCGCTGGAGGAGGCCGGCGCCCTGGAGTACACGACGATCGTCGCCGCCCCGGCGTCCGACCCGGCGGGCTTCAAGTACCTGGCCCCCTACACCGGCTCGGCCATCGGCCAGCACTGGATGTACCAGGGCAAGCACGTCCTGATCGTCTTCGACGACCTGTCCAAGCAGGCCGACGCCTACCGCGCCGTGTCCCTGCTGCTGCGCCGCCCGCCGGGCCGTGAGGCTTACCCGGGCGACGTCTTCTACCTGCACTCCCGGCTGCTGGAGCGCTGCGCCAAGCTCTCCGACGACATGGGTGCCGGTTCCATGACCGGTCTGCCGATCGTCGAGACCAAGGCGAACGACGTGTCGGCGTTCATCCCGACCAACGTCATCTCCATCACCGACGGTCAGTGCTTCCTCGAGTCCGACCTGTTCAACGCCAACCAGCGGCCGGCCCTCAACGTCGGTATCTCGGTCTCCCGAGTCGGTGGTTCGGCTCAGCACCGGGCCATGCGTCAGGTGTCCGGCCGGCTCCGGGTGGACCTCGCCCAGTACCGTGAGCTGGAGGCGTTCGCCGCCTTCGGCTCGGACCTGGACGCGGCCTCCAAGGCGTCGCTGGAGCGCGGTGCGCGCATGGTCGAGCTGCTGAAGCAGGGCCAGTACGCCCCGTACTCCACCGAGGACGAGATCGTCTCCATCTGGTCCGGCACCAACGGCAAGATGGACGACGTCCCGGTCCAGGACGTCCGCCGCTTCGAGCGTGAGCTGCTGGACTACCTGCACCGTGAGCACAAGGGGCTGCTGACCGGCATCGTCGAGGGCGGCAAGATGTCCGACGACACGATCGCGGCGCTGGGCGAGGCCGTCGACAGCTTCAAGAAGCAGTTCGAGACCTCGGACGGCAAGCTGCTGGGCGAGGGCTGAGTATGGGTGCCCAGGCCAAGGTCTACAAGAGGCGGATCAAGTCCGTCTCCGCGACCAAGAAGATCACCAAGGCGATGGAGATGATCGCCGCCTCGCGCGTCGTCAAGGCGCAGCGCCGCGTGGCCGCGTCGACTCCGTACGCCACCGAGCTCACCCGGGCGGTGGGCGCGGTCGCCAAGGGCTCCACCACCCAGCACGCGCTGACCACGGAGAGCGAGAACCCGACCCGCGCCGCGGTGCTGCTCATCACGAGCGACCGGGGTCTGGCGGGCGGTTACTCGTCCAACGTGATCAAGGCGGCCGAGGAGCTCACCGAGCGGCTCATCCGTGAGGGCAAGGAGGTCGACGCGTACATCGTCGGCCGCAAGGGCGTGGCGTACTACTCCTTCCGTGAGCGCAAGGTCACGGAGTCGTGGGGCGGCTTCACCGACAGCCCCACCTACGCGGACGCCAAGAAGGTCGCGGGCCCGCTGATCGAGGCCGTCCTCAAGGACACGGCCGAGGGCGGCGTGGACGAGCTGCACATCGTCTTCACCGAGTTCGTCTCGATGCTGACGCAGACCCCGGTCCAGGACCGGCTGCTGCCGCTCAGCCTCCAGGGGACGGCGGAGCAGCAGGAGAAGAAGGGCGAGATCCTCCCGCTCTTCGACTTCGAGCCGTCGGCCGAGGACGTCCTGGACGCCCTGCTGCCCCGGTATGTCGAGGCCCGTATCTACAACGCCCTGCTCCAGGCCGCCGCCTCCAAGCACGCGGCCACCCGGCGGGCGATGAAGTCGGCGACCGACAATGCCGATGAACTCATCAAGTCGCTCACGCGGCTTGCCAACGCGGCCCGCCAGGCCGACATCACCCAGGAAATCAGCGAGATCGTCGGTGGCGCGAGCGCTCTGGCCGACGCCTCCGCGGGGAGTGACTGACACTATGACCACCACTGTTGAGCCAACCGCTGTGGCCGCGGGCCGCGTCGCGCGGGTCATCGGCCCGGTCGTCGACGTGGAGTTCCCCGTCGACGCGATGCCGGACATCTACAACGCGCTGACCGTCGAGGTCGCCGACCCGGCCCAGGACGGGGCGAAGAAGACCCTGACCCTCGAGGTCGCGCAGCACCTCGGCGAGGGCCTGGTGCGCTCCATCTCCATGCAGCCCACCGACGGCCTGGTCCGCCAGGCCGCCGTGACCGACACCGGCGCCGGCATCACCGTGCCCGTCGGGGACGTCACCAAGGGCCGGGTGTTCAACACCCTCGGCCAGATCCTCAACGAGCCCGAGGCCGAGTCCGAGGTCACCGAGCGCTGGTCCATCCACCGCAAGGCCCCGGCCTTCGACCAGCTCGAGTCCAAGACCGAGATGTTCGAGACCGGTCTGAAGGTCGTCGACCTGCTGACCCCGTACGTCAAGGGCGGCAAGATCGGCCTGTTCGGCGGCGCGGGCGTCGGCAAGACCGTCCTCATCCAGGAAATGATCATGCGTGTGGCCAAGCTGCACGAGGGCGTTTCCGTGTTCGCCGGTGTCGGCGAGCGCACCCGTGAGGGCAACGACCTGATCGAGGAGATGGCCGAGTCCGGCGTGCTCCCGCAGACGGCGCTGGTCTTCGGCCAGATGGACGAGCCCCCGGGCACCCGGCTGCGCGTCGCCCTGGCCGGTCTGACCATGGCGGAGTACTTCCGCGATGTGCAGAAGCAGGACGTGCTGTTCTTCGTCGACAACATCTTCCGCTTCACCCAGGCCGGTTCCGAGGTCTCGACCCTGCTCGGCCGGATGCCCTCCGCGGTGGGCTACCAGCCGAACCTGGCCGACGAGATGGGCCTTCTCCAGGAGCGCATCACCTCGACCCGTGGTCACTCGATCACCTCGATGCAGGCGATCTACGTCCCCGCGGACGACCTGACCGACCCGGCCCCGGCGAACGTCTTCGCGCACCTCGACGCGACGACGACGCTCTCCCGGCCGATCTCGGAGAAGGGCATCTACCCGGCGGTGGACCCGCTGGACTCGACGTCCCGGATCCTGGACCCGCGCTACATCTCGCAGGATCACTACGACTGCGCCTCGCGCGTGAAGTCGATCCTCCAGAAGTACAAGGACCTCCAGGACATCATCAACATCCTGGGCATCGACGAGCTCGGCGAGGAGGACAAGCTCACCGTCTTCCGCGCCCGCCGTATCGAGCGCTTCCTGTCGCAGAACACCCACGCGGCGAAGCAGTTCACCGGCCTCGACGGATCGGATGTGCCGCTGGACGAGTCCATCGCCGCGTTCAACGCGATCGCCGATGGTGAGTTCGACCACTTCCCCGAGCAGGCGTTCTTCATGTGCGGTGGCCTGGACGACCTCAAGGCCAAGGCCAAGGAGCTGGGCGTCTCCTGAGCCCCGTAGCTCCGCGGGAGGGGTGGGCCCGGTCCCACCCCTCTCCGTACGCCCGTTATTCTTTGACGAAAGCCCTGCCCGACCCGGCGGGGAGAGACCCGAGGAGCCACGTTGGCTGCTGAGCTACAGGTCGAGATGGTCGCTGCGGACCGCAGTGTGTGGTCCGGTGCCGCCACCTTGGTCATCGCGCGCACCACATCGGGTGACATCGGCGTCATGCCCGGCCACCAGCCGCTGCTCGGTGTGCTGGAGTCCGGCCCGGTGACCATCCGTTCGGTCGACGGCGGGACGGTCCTGGCCGCGGTGCACGGTGGGTTCATCTCGTTCGCGGACGACAAGCTCTCACTGCTGGCCGAGGTCGCGGAGCTGTCCGACGAGATCGATGTCAAGCGCGCGGAGCGGGCGCTGGAGCGTGCCAAGGCGGCGGCGGACGCCGCCGCCGAGCGGCGCGCCGACGTCCGGCTGCGTGCGGTGGCGGGAGCGCACTGAGCCTGTCACGTACGGTCGGAAAACCTCAGCCGCGGACCTCGCTGGAGCCCTTTCAGCGGTCCGCGGCTGAGGCGATGCAGGTGCGGTTTTTCCGGATGACGCGAGGAGGTCGGTGAAGATGGTCCTCGCTCTGCTTGTGGGCGGCGTGGTCGTCGCGCTGGTGGTGGTGGGACTCTTCGTCTTCGGTCTCCGGCGGCGGCTGATCCAGCGGTCCGGCGGAACCTTCGACTGTTCCCTGCGCTGGGACCCACCCGCAAGCGAATCCGAGACCAGCGGCAAGGGCTGGGTGTACGGGGTCGCCCGCTACAACGGTGACCGCATCGAGTGGTTCCGCGTCTTCTCCTACGCGCCCAGGCCCCGGCGGATGCTGGAGCGCGCCTCGATCGAGGTGCTGGAGCGGCGCACCCCCAAGGGCGAGGAGGAGCTGGCGCTGCTCTCCGACGCGGTGGTGCTGGCCTGCCGGCACGGCGGCACCCAACTGGAGCTGGCCATGAGCGAGGACGCCCTGACCGGCTTCCTGGCCTGGCTGGAGGCCGCGCCCCCGGGCCAGCGCGTCAACGTCGCCTAGCCACCTCGTCACCCGCCGCACCCACGGCAGCCCTTGCGCTATCGCACGCCCAGTTCCTGGGCCAGTACCGCGGCCTGGACCCGGCTGCGCAGCTCCAGCTTGTTCAGCAGCCTGCTGACATGCGTCTTCACCGTCGCCTCCGCCATGGTCAGCCGCGCCGCGATCTGCGCGTTCGACAGCCCCTGACCGAGACAGGCCAGCACCTCCCGCTCCCGCGGGGTGAGCGAGGCGAGCGCCGCGGGGCTGGGCGCGGTGGGGGAGGGGGCGGCCTGGGGCCGGGCGAACTCCGCGATCAGGCGCCGGGTCACCGCCGTGGCGATCATCCCCTCGCCGCGCCCCACCGTACGGACCGCCTCGATCAGATCGGCCGCCTCGCTGTCCTTGAGCAGGAATCCGGAGGCGCCCGCGCGCAGCGCCCCGAAGACGTACTCGTCGAGGTCGAAGGTGGTGAGCACCAGCACATCGGCCAACTGTTCCGCGACCACCTGGCGGGTGGCCGACACCCCGTCCAGCCGTGGCATCTGGACGTCCATCAGCACCACATCGGGGCGCAGCGCCCGGGCCATCTCCACCGCCTGGAGGCCGTCGACCGCCTCGCCGACCACCTCGACATCGGGGGCGGACCGCAGGATCAGCACCAGCCCGGAACGCACGGCGCTCTGGTCCTCGGCGACCAGAACCCGGATCGGCTCGGACGCGGTACCTGCGGGCGGGGCGGGCGGGGTCACAGTGGCTCCTGGTCGTCGAAGGGTCGTCGAAGGGTCATGGCACACTCTGAGCGCTCTCGTCGCCCCGGGGGAGCGCCGCCCGCACCTGCCACACCATGCCGCGGGGTCCGGTGACGGGTCCGGCGTCGAGGGTGCCGCCGAGCAGGTTGACCCGCTCGCGCATCCCGATCAGCCCGGTGCCGGAGCCGGGCGCCCGGGGGCCCGAGCGGTCGCCGTAGGGGCTGATGACGCTGACTTCGAGCGGGCCGTCCGCGCGGTGCGCCAGGGTCACGTCCACCCGGCCGGGTGCGGCGTGCTTGAGGGCGTTGGTGAGCGACTCCTGGACGATGCGGTACGCGGCGAGCTCGACCGGGGCGGGCAGCGGGTCGCCGCCGGCCGGCCGCTCATCGCACAGGACGATGTCCTGCCCGCCGGGGCGGGCGTTGGCGCGGGCCTGCTCCAGCAGGGTGTCGAGCGCGTCGAGGGTGGAGATGGCGGCCGGTTCCGCCGTGTCCCCCGGGTCCCGCAGCAGTCCGATCAGCCGGCGCATCTCGGCCAGGCCCCGCACGCTGTTCTCCCTGATGACGCCGAGCGCCTCGTCGGTCGCGGCGGGGTCCTTGAGGGAGAGCGCGGCGCTGGAGTGGATGGCGATGGCCGACAGATGGTTCGCCACCATGTCGTGGAGTTCGCGCGCCATCCGGGAGCGCTCGGAGGCGACCGCCTCCCGCCGGTCCAACTCGGCCAGCAGGGCGACGCGTTCCGCCTCCAGACGGGCCGCCGCGGCCTCCTCACGGTGGTTGCGGACCACCGTCCCGGTCCACGCCGGGGTGAGGGTGAGCAGTGCGACGAAGGGGCCGATCAGCAGCGTCACCGGGTCGCCGAAGATGGCCAGCGGCACCACGGTCGCCAGCCCCGTGAGGAGCCCGCAGAACTGGGGGATGCGCCGGGCGGCGAGCGGGCCGGAGTACATGACGGCCGCGTACACCAGGTCGGTGTAGATCAGGAACGTCACGGACAGCCCGCCGCTGAGGATGTCGACGCCGAGCGCGGCGGTCCCCACCCCCAGGGCGATGAGGGGCCTGGAGCGGCGCAGCAGCACGACCGCCGAGATCACCAGCAGCGCGATCAGCGCCAGCGATCGGGGCGTGTGGAAGAACGGAGGGTTGTTGCTCACCCCCAGCGCCCACATCAGGGCCCCGCCGAGCAGTCCGCTGAGGGCGATCAGGACGTCATGCCGGTGCGGGCGCGGCAGGTGGGGACGGGACGGCATGGCACCCATCACACCATGTGGCGCGCCGGGTGGGCCTCCCCCCTGGGTCCGGGCCCAGGGCCCGGCGGCGTACATCGAAGGATGCAGCCGGGTTTCATCGCCGACGACGACGCGGGCGCCCTGATCGCCGGGAGAGGGTGGGGCCAAGGGCAGAGGGAGAGAGGAAACATCGTGGTTGTCGCGTTGATCATCGCCTGTGAAGTCGGCTTCTGGGTGCTGCTGGCCATCGGGCTCCTGCTGCGGTATGTGGCGAACATGCCGAAGGCCAGCACCGCCGTGCTGCTGTGTGAGCCGCTGCTGGAGCTGGTGCTGTTCGTGACGACCGTGATCGACCTGCGGAACGGCGCCGAACCGGACTGGAAGCACGGCCTCGCCGCGGTCTACATCGGATACTCGGCCGCCCTCGGCCATTCGACGATCAAATGGGTCGACGCCCGGGTGGCCCACCGCTTCTTCGGCGGCCCGCCGCCGGTCAAGCCGGCCAAGTACGGCGCCGCGAAGACGCTGCACGAGTGGAAGACGGCCGGTCGCTGGGTGCTGGCGGCGGTCATCGCCATCGCTCTGCTCCAGGGCGCGATCTGGTACGTCGGCGACGACGGCGAGATCGGCTCGCTGCGCGACTGGCAGACCAAGATGCTCTTCCTGATCGGCATCAATGTGCTCATCGCGCTCAGCTACACGCTCTTTCCCAAGCGGGAGCGCTCCGCGTCGTCTGCTCGCTAACCCCCGTAACGGGCAGACGACGACGAGCCCCGCCCCGCCCCGTCGGCCCCGGCAACGCGCTGCCACGCGCGGCCGGGCCGGCGGGGCCCGTGGTTTTCAGCGGTTCTCGCCCGGGACCCACAGGACGTCGCCGACCTCCTTGTTGGCCGCCCGGGCCAGGATGAACAGCAGGTCCGAGAGCCGGTTGAGATAGGTGGCGGTGAGCGCGTTCATCGACTCCCCGTGCTCGGCGAGCGCCGCCCAGGTGGAGCGCTCGGCGCGGCGCGCCACCGTGCACGCCTGGTGCAGCAGCGCGGCCCCCGGGGTGCCGCCCGGGAGGATGAAGCTGCGCAGCTTCTCCAGACCCTCCAGGAATCCGTCGCAGTCCGCCTCCAGCTTGTCGATATAGCTCTGCTCGACGCGGAGCGGAGGGTGCTCCGGGTTCTCCACCACGGGGGTGCACAGATCCGCGCCCACGTCGAACAGGTCGTTCTGGACGCGGACCAGCACCGTGACGATCTCGGCGGGCAACCGGCCCATGGCGATGGCCACTCCGATCGCGGCGTTCGCCTCGTTCGCGTCGGCGTACGCGGAGATCCGGGTATCGGTCTTGGCGGTGCGGCTCATATCGCCGAGGGCGGTGGTGCCCGTGTCCCCGGTACGCGTATAGATGCGGGTGAGATTGACCATGGGGCCGAGCCTACGCGGCGGTCCTACGCCCCGGCCTGCTGGAAGAGCCGTGCGCCCAGGGTGACGGCGACGACCGCGAGCGCGGAGGCCACCAGCGAGGCCAGCGCGATCTTCCCGTCCCCGTACTCGCCCGCGAAGGCGGCCCGCACCCCGTCCACGAGATAGCGGAACGGCACGAAGTGCGAGGCGATGTCGAGCCAGCGGGGCCCGAGCGACATCGGCAGCAGAATCCCGGACAGCAGCATCGCGGGCATGGTGATGGAGTTGATGACCGGCGCGAATCCCTGCGGGGACGCCACCCGCATCGCCAGCGCGTAGGAGAGCGAGGCGAGCGAGACGGTCAGCACCCCGACGAAGACGAAGCCGATCGCCACGCCCAGCACCGGGGCGCGCAGCCCGAGCACCACGGCGACGCACACCAGCAGCAGGGACTGCACCAGCAGCAGGGCGACGTCCTTGAGCACCCGGCCCATGAGCAGCGCCAGCCGGCTGACCGGGGTGACCCGCATCCGCTCGATGACCCCCGTACGCCGTTCGAGGATCAGCCCGATCCCGGTGAACGAGGCGCTGAACAGGCCGAGTTGGACGAGGATGCCGGGGACGATGGTCTGCCAGGAGCCGGCCCGGCCGCCGAGCGGCAGATCGGTGAGCAGCGGGCCGAAGAAGACGAGGAAGAGCAGCGGCTGGACCATCCCGAAGATCAGGGCTGGTGTGGAGCGCAGCGTCTGGCGGGCGTAGCGGCCGAATATCAGGGCCGTGTCGGCGATGAGCGGGGGCATGGGGCCTTCCTCCGTGGGGCGCTTGGGGCGCATCCGGTGACTGCGTGTCAGACGGCGAGCGGGGCGGGGTTCCGCGGGGCGGTGCCGCGCCCGGTGATGGCGATGAAGGCGTCCTGGAGGGTGGCGTCCGGTGAGCCGCCGTGCTCGGTCTTGAGTCGCCGCGCCGTCCCCTCGGCGGCCACCAGGCCCTGGTCGACGATGACCAGACGGTCGGCCAGCGCCTCCGCCTCGTCCAGGTAGTGGGTGGTCAGGAAGACCGTCATGCCGTGCTCGGAGCGCAGCCCGCGGATCAGTTGCCACAGATCGGCGCGGCTGCCGGGGTCGAGGCCGGTGGTCGGCTCGTCCAGGAAGAGGATCTCGGGCCGGTGGACCAGGCCGAGGGCGATGTCCAGCCGCCGCCGCTGCCCGCCGGAGAGCGCGGCACAGGGGCGGTCCAGCAGCTCGGTCAGGCCCAGATCCCGGGCCAGTTGCCCGGCGCGGGCGGTCGCCTCGGCCTTGGCCATCCGGTAGAGGCGCCCCTGGGTGATCAGTTCCTCCCGTACGGAGACGGTCGGATCGACCCCGCCGGCCTGCGCCACATATCCGATCCGCCGGCGCACCCCGGCCGGATCGCGGGCGAGGTCGTGCCCGGCGACGGTGGCGCTGCCGCCGGTGGGCGGGAGCAGCGTGGTGAGCATGCGCAGCGTGGTGGTCTTGCCCGCTCCGTTGGGCCCGAGGAAGCCGAGGATCTCACCGCGCTCGACGGTCAGGTCGATACCGCGCACGGCGGTCACCGGGCCGCGCTTGGTCCGGAAGGTGTGGGTGAGGCCGTTCGTCGTGATGACTGCCATGCGGCTCATAAAAACAGGGTCTCCCTAATTTTGCAATGACCCCAAAAATCAAGCAGCCCCAGCGAAGCTAGGATGGGGCCATGGCGGAAGGACTCAGGGAGCGGAAGAAGCGGCAGACCAGGCAGCACATCTCGGACGTCGCGACCGGGCTGTTCATGGAGCGCGGCTTCGACGCGGTCACGATCGCGGAGATCGCCGAGGCGGCCGAGGTCTCCGTCAACACGGTCTACAACTACTTCCCGGCCAAGGAGGACCTCTTCGTCGACCGCGAGGAGGAGGTCGTCGACCGGCCCTCCCGGCTCGTCCGCGAGCGCCCGGCCGGACGGTCGGCGGCGCGGGCGCTGATGGACCAACTGCGCCAGGACATCCGCGAACGGCACCCCTACGTCGGGCTGACCGAGGGCTATGAGCAGTTCCGTCAGGTCATCGTGAAGTCCCCGACGCTGATGGCCAGACTCTTCGCCATCCAGGGCCGGACCGTCCACCAGCTCGGTGCCACGCTGCGCGAGGAGGCCGCCGCCGACCCGCGGGACCCGACGCCCGAGTTCATCGCGCACCAGCTCATCGGGTTGCAGAACGCCGTCCTGCGCTCCATCATCCGCGGGCTCGCGGAGGGCGGCGGCGTGGACTCGGTCGCCGAGGACGCCCTCCGCGATATCGATGTCATGGAGTCGCTCCTTGGCGACACGGTGCTCAACTATGCGGTGAAGAACACACCGTGACGCGCGTTACGAGGGGCTGCCCGCGGGGGTGAACGGGCGTTAAGGTCCGGCACATCGGACTGTTGACCAGATCAGACGGAACAGAGGGGTGTGTGTCGTGGCCAAGAAGCTCGCGGTCATCGGAGCCGGACTCATGGGGTCCGGTATCGCGCAGGTCTCGGCCCAGGCCGGCTGGGACGTGGTGCTGCGCGATGTGACCGATGAGGCGCTGCGCCGCGGCACCGACGGCATCAGGGCCTCGTACGAGAAGTTCGTCGCCAAGGGCAAGCTGGCGGCGGAGGAGGCCGAGCGGGCGCTGGGCCGGATCACCACCACCACCGACCTCGAGGCCGCCGCCGACGCGGATGTCGTGGTGGAGGCCGTCTTCGAGAAGATCGAGGTCAAGCGGGAGATCTTCGGCACCCTCGACCAACTGGTCAAGGACGATACGATCCTGGCCTCGAACACCTCCGCCATCCCGATCACCAAGATCGCCGCGGCCACCCGGAACCCGGAGCGGGTCGTCGGCACCCACTTCTTCTCGCCCGTCCCGATGATGGGTTTGTGCGAGCTGGTCCGCGGTCACAAGACCAGTGATGAAACCCTCGCCGCCGCACGGGAGTTCGCGGAGGGTGTCGGCAAGACCTGTATCGTCGTCAACCGCGATGTGGCGGGCTTTGTCACCACCCGGCTGATCTCCGCACTCGTCGTGGAGGCGGCGAAGCTGTACGAATCGGGGGTCGCCACGGCCGAGGACATCGACACGGCCTGCAAGCTGGGCTTCGGCCATGCGATGGGGCCCCTCGCCACGGCCGACCTGACCGGCGTGGACATTCTGCTGCACGCCACCGACAACATCTACACCGAGTCGCAGGACGAGAAGTTCGCACCGCCGGAGATCATGCGCCGGATGGTCGACGCGGGGGACATCGGCCGTAAGAGCGGCGAGGGCTTCTACCGCTACTGAGGGCCCTGGTGCGGCGCCAGGCCCGGAACTCACCCTCCTGGGTGAATTCGGTATCGGTTCGCTTACAGACGGCAACTTCCGCGTGTGAGAGGCAGTCAGTTCTGTAGACAGAAATGGCGCATTGACGACACGACGCACCGTATAGGGGAGCGCATATGCACATCAGGGGCGACCACGCCGAGCTGGTCGTCGGGGGCCGACTGGACGTCCGGAGCGCGGCGGACGCCCGTACGGCCCTGCACACCGCTGTGGACGCCGGGGGCGGGGATCTCGTTCTCGACCTGACCGAACTGGACTCCTGGGACGCCACCGGGCTCGGAGTGATCATGGGCGCGCACCGCCGCGCGGGCCGGGTGGGCAGACGGCTGGTGCTGCGCGGGGTGCCGCTCCAGATGCAGCGGCTGCTGGTGGCCACCCGGCTGCACCGCATCCTGGCGATCGAGGGCGGGCTGGAGGCGGAGTCACTGCCGCGAGTGTGAGCCGCGCGGGCCGGATATCCGGGGGTGCCGGGTTACCCGGGGTGGCGTGGGCCCCCTCCCGCGCGGTGGATACTGTGAGCAGGTCCAGGCCGTGTGATACCGGCCCGGGGTTCGGTGGATGCCGGACACATTCCCTACGGCGGCACCGGACCAGAAGCGAAGGCAGGCCGGGGAGCCTTACAGCACGCCACGCATCTGGGGGGCAAGGACATGGACCCGAAGAACCGCGGATCGCAGGAGCACGGCCGGGACGAGTCCGGGCCGGGTGCGGCGTCCGGTGCGCCGCATGCCGCGGACGCTCCCGGCGCCGGCTCGCCAGCGCGCCCGCCCACGCCGCCGGGACTGCCGGGGGACGTACCGACGCCGCCGCTGGGCAGCCAGGCGTCCGGCTCCTCGGCCTCTTCCGCCTCCTCGGCCTCCTCGGCTTCTTCCGTGTCCTCGGTTTCGTCCGATCCTGCCGGGCCTCCCGCCCGCACCGCGCGCATCGTCACCGGTGACTACCTGCTCACCGTCAACCCCGTCGACGGCAGCGAGATAGAACCCTGCCCGCCCGGAGCGCGCCCCGCCCGGCCCGAGCGCCACGGCCCCGACGAGCGCGCCGAGCTGCGCCA
>NZ_JAHLEM010000150.1 GCF_018883605.1 Streptomyces niphimycinicus
TGCCTTCACCCAGATCCTCACCCAATGCCGCACCATGCTGCGCCCGGGTGGCACGGCCGTCGTCACGACCCGGCCCTGGCGAGCACGCGGCGAACTCATCGATCTTCCCTCCGCCGTCCTCGCCGCCGGAGGCGCCGCCGGGATGATTCCCTCCGAGCGCTGCGTCGCCCTCCTGGCCGGCATCCGCGACAGCCGACTCATCGCCCGTCCCTCCTTCTTCCAAATGAAGAACGTCCGCGACGCCCGCCGCCAGGGCATCCCTCTCCACCTCGTTCAGCACGAGGACGTATTGGTCTTCACCCGCCCCGACCCCTCTGCGGCACAGCTCGGTGTGCCCCGGCCAACAGCGTGTACCGGCGGCTCCCAGCGCCCCACTCGGCAGACGACAGGCCGTTGCCACTACCGCCGGACGGACAAGCGGAGCAGAGGGTGAACCGGTACGAGCCGGATGGCGACGCGCACCGTGATGAAGACGGCCATGATGACGACCTCCAGACCGGCAGTGTCTGTTCCGGGGTGGGCGGTCTGGGCCTCGGCGCCCAGGCCGCCCACGGCGGCCGCATTGCCCCGCCGCACCCCAGCGCTGGCGGCGGCACTGGCCCCTGCATGCGGGAGCACGGGGTCGACTCCCAGATTGTCGGCGGTCGAGCCCGTCGATGCTCGCGCCATCATGATCCCCAAAATCGCGGCGAAACGCCCCCGGACGCCTTCCAGATGGTTCTCCCGCCGGATGGCCCGACGCTGACCCGGCCAGTCGCTGAGGTCCTGTTGCGGATGCTCACCCGACACGCCGGGCGGGCTGGCTCTCTTCAGAAGGCCGAGCTATCGGTGGTGGACCACCAGGACCGCCAAGGACCGAAAGGGTCCCCCGATGGCTGATGACAACCGCCCACTCCCATGGCTCCGAAAAGACCAACTCACGCCAGCACCCGTGCACACCGCCGGCCGCAAGCTGCTGTTCGCCTTCTGCGGACGCGTCTCCACCGAGGACCAGCAAGAGCCGGAAGCCTCGCGCCTATGGCAGCTGAACCGGGCCCAGGCACTGATCGAACCCGCGGGTGGGGAGATCGTTGCCGAGTACTTCGATGTCGGCCAGACCCGTGCTCTGCCCTGGAAACGCCGCCCCCGGGCGGCAGCGCGGACACCGCCCCGGTCGTGGCCAGGATCTTCACCGAGTTCCTCAGCGGGCATGGCATCTTCGCGATCGCCGAGGATCTGACCCGCGACGGTATCCCCAGCCCTTCTGCCCACGACCGGGCCCGCAATCCCCACCGCGATACTCGCGCCTGGGCCAAAAGCGCCGTCCGCGCGATCCTCGGCAATCCCCGCTACACCGGCCGCCAGGTCTGGAACCGTCAGCACAAGCACGAGGCACTGCTCGATATCCACGACGTCACCCTCGGCCACACCACCGCCATGCGCTGGAACAGCCAGGACAAGTGGATCGTCTCGAAGAAGATCGTCCACACTCCGCTGGTCGACGATGACGTCTTCGCGCGCGTCCAGGACCTTTTCGCGGTCCGCTCGCGCCCCGGCACCACTCACCAGAAGCACCGCACCCGCAACCCCTACCTGTACCGCGGACGCATCACCTGCGGTATCTGCACACGGCGGATGCAAGGACAGTGGTCCCACGGCGACGCCTACTACCGCTGCCGCTTCCCCGAGGAATACGCCCTGGCCAACCGCGTCCACCACCCCCGCAACATCTACCTCCGCGAGAGCTGGATCACCGTGCCACTCGACAACTGGCTGGCGACAGTGTTTCTGCCGCACCGGCTCGACGACACCATCGACCTCATGGCGACCGCGGCGGCACCCGACCAAGAGCCTGCTGCCGCCGCAGTTGCCCGCGCGGTCATCGCGGACTGCGATGCCAAGCTGGCCACCCACCGGACCGTCCTCGAAGCAGGCGCCGACCCCACCCTCGTCACACAGTGGATCGCCGAGACGCAGGCCCGCCGAGTCAGAGCCGAAGCTGAGCTGCGCTCGTCGTCGAAGGGGGCGGGCGCCCGGATGTCCCGCGATGAGATCGCCCGGCTCGTCCGGTCCATCAGCGACCTGGCCGCCGTCATCCAGCAGGCCGAGGCCGAGGACAAGGCCGAGATCTACCGGCTGCTGGGGCTCCGGCTCACCTACGCTCCAGCGCAAGCGACCGTGCGCGCCGAGATCTCGCTCGGCTCGAAGAACGACAAATCCCCACGGCCGACGAACAACCGTGGGGAATTGGTACGTGTCCGAGGACCGACACGCACCATACGTACACGCCGGTCTTGCGGGGAGAGCTGCTTCTGCCGTAGTCCCCGGGGTCGAGCCGGCGGCGGAGCGCCGTGACATCGACGACACGCCGCCACCTCCTACGGCGTGGCTGGGAGGGGATCGACCAGGTCGTCCGCTCGAGCAAGGACCTGGCCGCCATGGTTCGCCAGGCCGGGTCCGAGGACAAGGCCGAGATCTAGGGAACGTGGCCTATGGCCCGCGTCGATCTCGTGCTGCGTCACCCAGTTCCGCAGCTGGGTGACGCTCTTCCACGAGAACCTCGAGGGTCCGTGCCGACACCAGGCCCTTGCCCATATCGATGGCAGCGGCTCTCGGGTGGCTCCAACCACGGGTGACGCAAGGCTGGCGCAAGCCGCCACACCGGTCAACGGTCGCGGTCACGATGGGGATGGAGGCCATCGCCTTGGCGGCTGCGCGGCGGAGGGCAAGCTGCTTCCGACACGTCATGGGACGACAGCACCCCCGGTCGACCCGGGGCCAGGGTTACGTCGAATCGCAGGCATGCCGCGACATGAGGGGAGTCGCCCAGCGGGGTGTTGGTGAACCTTTGGGTGTTGGTGAACCTTTGGGTGATACTGACACTCCGCCGATGCCGTTCGACCAGGGCGTGGGGGCCAACGGCGTGTGCTATCTCGCTGGACGTCAACTCTCCGCCACCGGCATCGCTGACCAACTGTTCCCGGGCCTTGAAAGCCTTCCGGTAGACGGTGTCCAGTTCCCGCTCTCTGAGGTCCGGCCCCTGGCGGGGGCAAGCCTTCAGCGAGCGTGTCGTTACCGAGGCACCCAGGGCGCGCATGGGGGTGATGGTGTAGGAGTAGCAGCGAGTGACCTGACCCCGTCCTCCGGCGATCGGGTTGCCGTCGTCGTAGTGAGAGGTGAAGGCGGCCACGACCTCGGCTACGGCGTCGTGGACCGTGTAGGAGTCCAGGTTTGCGGTCCGCGAGACCTGCCACAGCGTGAAGTGAACTTGGGCGGACGAGGGGAACGGTGTGTTTCCACTCTGCCGGATGGCGCGGCCGAACGCATGGGCCAGGTCGGTGGATGCCTTGATGGCCGTCTGCTTGTTGTGGTGGGCCGTCCTTTTCTGCCCGATGTACACGCTGATGATGCCGATGAGTGCGAGGACGCACACCGCACCGAGGGCCTTGGCCCACGGTGCGGTGCGTCCCATTCCGGGATCACGCCTCAAGGGCGTTGCCTCCTGCTGTCCGGGGCGTCGTTCGCCTCGCGCAGACTTCCGATCGCCTGCTGCATAGCGTCAGCGTACGCGGAAGTTCCGGTCTTGTTGGGGTGGTAGCTCTCCCTGCTGATGCATCCACTGTCCGTCGAGAGGCACTTGAAGTCCCCATCTCCGTTCTGCGCTTTGACGAGCTTGTTGATTCCCTCGGGGTCGTCACAGGCCCGTTTTCCGTCGAAGCTGCGGTCGGGATTGACATAGACGATGTTCTTGTCGCCGAGGCTTTCCACGGTCTTCATTTCGGCCTGCTGCATGTAGACGGCCATGCGGTTGAGGATCTGCGCCCCTGTGGTACCCACGCCGGTCACGCAGGTGAGGCCGATGCTGCCGAAGAGTTGCGGATATCCCATGACCATGATCTTGGCATTCGGCGCCTTGGCGCGGATCAGCTCGAGCAAGGGGCCGACGCCGACGATATTGCGGTTCGGGTCGCCGGACTGAGCGGCATCGATCTTTTTCTTTATATCCTCTTCGGGAGGACAGCCGGTCAGCGCACATTGCTTGAGCACCTGGGGGAAGCCGGCATCGTTTCCTCCGATGGACAGGGTGACCATCGTAGTGTTCTCGTCGAGGACGCCGGAGTCGATTTGCGGTGCTTCCCTGAACTGTCCATCCAGGTTCACCACCCTTCCGTTGCTGCCCAGGTAGCCGCTCGTTTGCCGCGCGACATCCGTGGTCCACGCTCCCGAGCAGGCGACAAATCCTAGTTCGCTGTTCGTGGACCAGGCGTCGGCGAGTTCGCCAGCCGAAGTGGATTGCCCGGGAAGCTTCATCTTTCGGGGCCACGCATTCTTTCCGCGGCGACAGGCACTCCATGTGTCTTTCCCATAGTCGGCGTCGGTCTCGGTATAGTAGTTACCGGATCCTTCACCTGAGGAATAGGAATCGCCCAGGGCGGCGACGATGTCGCGTGGTTTTCCCGGGAGCGGCTGAAAGGCGACCGCGTCGAAGGCGATGTCGTCGTCCCCGGTGCCGTCCTCGGTTTCGGTGCTGAGTGTCACGCTGGCTCGACCATTGAGCTTGTAGACACCCAGAGACACCCAGTTGTTGGCTTTCCGGCCCTGATTGATATAGCGATCCTTTGTGGTCCCGTCACCCAGATTGATGACGTAGTGAGCCTGTTGCGCCCATGCGCCATGGTCGGGAAGATGGACCGCAATACGATGCCAGCCGGTTTGGGCGTTCTTCAACTGCCAGGTGCCAGAGACGTTCAGTTTTCCGCCCTTGTCGCCGGGCGTTCTGGTGTGGCCAAGATAGAAGTGGCCACCGAAACCGGCTCCCAACTGATGAAGGTCCATTTTCGAGGGGTACAGCCCCGAACCGTCACCGGCGAAAGCAAAGGTGAACTTTCCGGCGTTTGCCTTGGGCTGGGGGCAGTTGGGTCGAACCGAAGGAGTCCCATCAGTCGTGTCGTCGATGACGAGCGTGTTCGGCGGGGCCGCGTTGCCGCTGTCGGTCGCGTTCACCGAGCAGTTGGGCGGGTAGGCGGTGCCGTCTGCTTCTTCAGGGTATGAGGTGTTGAAGCGTATGATCTCGTTGCCGCAACTGGTGGAACAGTCCTTCCATTGAGCTTTTTTGTGCCACCAGCAGGTGAACTTGATGTCATCGCTGCCGGTAGCGATCTTGCAGGGCCCCGCGTTGGGCTCGTTCTCGGCTCCGTCGTTGATCTTGGAGGGATCACAGGAGTCGTCCGCCACCGTGCAGAACAGATCCTCCGGAGGCTTGACACTCTGCCGGTAGCCGTCGCTCGTCCACCACGCGGGCCTGAACGCGGCAACGGTCTTCCCGGGCGACTCCAGGGCGTCGAAGGAGTAGGCGGCGAACCCCAGGACCTTCTCCTCGTACGGCCAGTCCTGCGGGTGGGCGGCATCACGGGGGCTTGAGGACAGGAACGGGCTGCGCCCTGCATCCCATTCCGGGTTGGCCGGGTTGTTGCCCCAGCCCACACCCCACGCCCCACCGTGCTTGCTCGCCTCGCTCTGTGGGTGGAAACCGGAGTTGTACGCCCAGAGGGCGAAGAACCAGTTTTCCGGGCGTGCGGCGTCGCCGTTATTGATGGTGAGCCCGGCCAGACGGGTGTCATTCCACTTGTCGGTCAGGATCTGATGGCCGTACGCCAGGTTCACGGTGTAGTCGAGAGCGACGGCGCGCTGCACTTCGTATCGCAGGGAAGAACCCTCGCCGGGCTTCTCCTTGCCGGACAAACGCATACGGTCGGTCGCCTGGGTGATGCCGTATCCGCAGTCGGCCTTACTCCAGTTGATGGCCCACGGGTCGGGCTGCTGGCCATTGGAGGCATAGGAGATACCGTAGAAGTTGCCTATGAGTGGATTGCCGGTGACACCGGGTACCACCATCCGGGATGCCTGCCACATATTGGACTCTTGCATGGTGACACCGAGCATCACCTGTGCGGGAACGTGGCCGCCGCCCACCAAGCCGCTCTGGGTGAAGTAGTCGCCCGGAGAGTAGGCCGGCATCCCCAGGTTCTTCCAGTTCGCCGGTCGGTGGATGGCGTTGTCGAGGTTGTCCTGGATGAGCTGGTCAACGGCCCACTCGACCTGCCGCGGCTTGGGCTGCATGGCCTGGTTGCGCGGATCGTTGCGCGGTACCGAGCAGGTCCGTTCGCTCTCGCTCTCGACCGGGTCGCTGGGCGACGCGGCGCGCAGGCCGTGCCGTGCCGTGCCGGTCGGCGCCCGCAGTGCGGGGGACGGCTGCCTCCCCTCGCCCGCGTGCGCACCGGATGTGCTCGCCGGGTTCACGGAGAACGACGGCTTCTTTCCTGTACCGAGCACCGTGAGGGCTACGCGAACCGGTCGGGCCGAGGCGGCATCGGGATGCGGGTTGCGGGAGTTCTTACTGTCGGCCCATGCCGTCCTTGTCACCAGGGCTTCGGCGCGCGTTGAAACCTGTGCTTCTTTGGAGGCTGATGCCAGACGCCGCACCGAAGAGGGAAGTCGATCGGACATCTGCCGGGTGGCGCCGGTGACGAACACCTGTCCCGTAGCGCTGCGCGTGATACCCGTTTTGGTCAACGGTCCTTCTGCGAGCACAGAGGCGCGGTTCCTGGCACCGGGTGAGCCTGTCTGTGCAGGGGCGATCCGCTTCACTGTCGCCGTGCCCTTGGCGGTCTTGTCGAGGAAGACCACACCGCCCTCGGCATCGGGAGTCAGCCGATAGGGTACCGCCGAGGTGGTGGCGAGGGTAGTGAGCTTGCCCCGGTCACCGATGCTGACTACCTGCCCGGCCGCGGCCGCGGCGATCCCGCCACCGGACACAGGTACGGCCGAGGTCAGCTGGCCCGGTACCTCAACGGGCTTCTCCAGCTTGCCGGTCACGGCGTCGACCCGCACCAGCCGAGTCGCCGCCCTGTCCTCACCGCCGGACTGCGTGAGCACCGCGGTCTCCCCGGCTCCGCAGCCGGGGTTGTAGTAAGAGAGAGAGGCTTGCAGGCCGAGTTTGGAGACTTCTCCCGTCTCCAGATCGACGATCGCGGTGAAGCCGCCGCGGGCCATGAGCTGCGCCTTGTTGGTGAAGGTGCGTGGCGCGTATACCACGACGACACGCCTGCCCGAGGCGGTCACGCACGCGTTTCCGATCCATGCGTCCGCATCGAACCCCGGCTCGGCGAGGGTCGCGGCCGTCCGCCACGCGTAGCCGTCCTTCTTCTCGGCCGTCAGGATGTGGAAACCGTCAGCGTCACCGCTGGTGGTCCAGGTCCGGTCCGCGGACTTCTGCCAGCCGTTGCCGAGGATGCGGGTACGGTCTTCGGGCGAGACCGACGCAGGATCATTCTTCTCTGATACGGCTCGCGGCGGATCCGAAGGAGCCTTGGCGCCGGATTCCCCTCCTTGCGCCCAGGCCGCCTGAGTCTGTAAGAGCGACGCGCCCATGGCGAGCGCGGCGGTCATGGCGACGGCCGTCGATCTTAATCGTCTTCGCACATCAACTCCACGGTGACGGGTCTACTGGACGGCATTGACGGACTTCGCCTTGGCTACGGCCGACTTGATGGTCTTCCTTGCCTCATCCAGCGCCGCCTGGTTCTTGGCGATGGCGGTCTGCTGAAGAGCGACCTCCGCGTCGAACCAGACCTTCTCGACGTTGTATGTGCTTCTGCATGACACGTCCGCCTTCGCTGTGGCGATCTCCTCATCCGTCACGTTGTACGGATCGGAGAAGCGCGAGTCGTCGCCTGCATCCATCGGCTTGGCGTACGAGTAGCCCCGCGCCTTCATGCACGACGACCATTTGGCGAAGGCATCGACCACGCTCGGTGTGTTCATCGACTCAAGGTAGGAGTCATCGCTGATCTGCTGGGCAAGAGCGTCCGGCTGGGCCGAGGGAGCCTTCCCGTCGGCTTGCGCGACGCACCCCTTGAGTGTCGTGTCGTCGGCGCCGGACTCATCGACCGCGCCGGCCTCCTGGGCCTCGTCGTATGCCCGCTGTTCCGCCGCGTCCGGGTGGTATCCGCGCTTGGCCGCCAGCCCGGCATCGTGAATCCCGTACCGCCAGTCGGTGAGCGTCTTGCCGCCTATCTCGGGAAGGTCGGGGGCCGGCGTCCACTGGTCGTAGCCCGCGGCTTTCATGCACTCGTCGATCAGACTGTCCCGGGTGGCCGCGATGAGCCGGGTGTCTGCCTTCGCCGGCAGGTATGCCTCGATCGGCAGCCGCCAGGTTGCCGGATTTCCCGGGTCGCCCACCTCCGCCCTCGAGGCGTGGGCGCTGTCCGCCGCACTGGCCGATGACGTGCTGTCATGCATCGGTGACGTGCTTGCCAGGTTCCCGGCGTATGCCACAGCGCCCACCGTTACGGCTGCCACAACGGGAACCGCGACCTTCGCGATGGTCCTCTTGGATCCGCTCATCTTTCCCCCCTCTGCTTCCGCCACCGTCAGGAGGTCCAGCGGAATGAAGCGTTGTTGTTTTTGACGTGCCTGAACTGATCTATGTGCTGCCCAGGGCCCATTGCGTCCTGAGCGCCCTTGTAGCCACTGTTGAAATACACCCGGGCCATGTACTTGTAGTGCTCGTTCTCGCCGGAGGCAGCATTGTTCTTAAGCCGTTGCCCGGAGCCGGGCCATGGGTTGCTGACGCCGAGTGAGCAGAATTTCATGACGTGGACCGTGGGGTCACTGCCGCCGATCTTTACGGCGCTGAAGTCGTACACGCTGTATCCGATGTTTCTGTAGGCTCCACCCTGTCCCGAGTTGTAGTAGAGGTGGAGCTTGAATTTAGAGGCATAGGGGTCCTTGCAGACCTCCATGCTCATGATGTTCTCCTCGTTCCCGTTCGCCTGGGCGCTCGGCGCGACGGCTACCGAGACGAGAAGCGCGGCGACCACACTGCTCAGCGCACCAATCGTTTTACGCATGCTCCTCCAACCTTGAAGATCGATTGCAGCCTTGCGTGGCGTTCGCAGTTTCGAACGTGCGTGCACTGCGACGGGGTGACTATAGATGGTTTTCTGGCGTGGCGAGTGGTCGCCTGAATTGGGGTGGCGGGATCCCTGTCGCGGCCCCGAAGCTTTGTTCGGATGCTCTCCTGGATTGATCTGCAC
>NZ_JAHLEM010000151.1 GCF_018883605.1 Streptomyces niphimycinicus
CGCAGTTTCGAACGTGCGTGCACTGCGACGGGGTGACTATAGATGGTTTTCTGGCGTGGCGAGTGGTCGCCTGAATTGGGGTGGCGGGATCCCTGTCGCGGCCCCGAAGCTTTGTTCGGATGCTCTCCTGGATTGATCTGCACTGATGGCTGCGAGCTATCACACGGGGCGTTAAGTGGGCAGGCATGGAATGGCCGGTTCCCCGCCCAATGGCGGCTCGATGGTCGAAATGTCAACAACTTCACTCAATGCGATCTTGTGATCTTGTGGCGTTTACTCGGATGGCAGCAGGGGTGACGGCGACGGTAAGCCCCTCATCTCAGCTCGAAGTCCAAGTCCGGAAGCCGCGTCACTGCTGCGGTAGTGACGCGCGGCGTAGGAGTCCTACATCCCTGCCTCTTAACCTCGCCGTTACCGTTTAGGTGAGAGGGCGTCGCTGATCATCAACCCTTGAGGGGTCGCGGCGACTTCATTGCCCGGACAGGGCGGAGTCCCGACGCGATGGCCGGACTCTCCCCGGTCCTTCGGATCGGAGTGGGGAGACGACTGCTGGCCAGTCAACTGGTCGGGGAGGTGCGGCAAGGGGGTGGAATGCTGCAGCCGGTAGCGGCTTTCTTGGGTTCGGCAGTGGCGAGTTCGCCCGCCCAGGAGAAGGAGGCGGGCACGGAAAGGAGTGGATCACCGACACGGCGGGGCCCGGGCCTGACTTGCCGATCACGACTACCAGCCCACGCCGTATGCAGGGTCCAGCCGGGCCCGGCCCACTCAAAGAATGCATCGGCGAGGCGCGGTCGCCCCGTCTTCGCCAGACCACGGCCCTCTCTCCCGGCTCAATCGGCTGGCCCCGCCAGCTGCCGGATCAGCGGGACCGCGGCGGCCCGCTCCCGCAGTACGTCGCCCCCGGCAGGTGTCCACGGACACGCCGACGTGGCTCTGTCGCGATTTCCGTGATCCCTCTTGTTGATCTTCATCGGGTGAGGAGTACGCGTTTGCGGAGGAGGTCGTGCTTCGCGCGGCCGAACATCTGCCGTTTCAGCATCTTGATGCGGTTGACGTGGCCTTCGACGGCGCCAGAGTTCCAGTGCAGGGTGAGGCCGGCCATGACCGCGTCCCAATCCTTGCGGAGCCCAGAAGCGAAGCCTCGCAGCTCAGGGTGCTGGCTCTGCTCGGCATCGTCGGTCCACTGCTTGAGCTTTTCCCGGCCCTGACGGTGGACGAGGATCTCGGCGAACCGCGCGACGAGCTGACAGGCGGCGTCCAAGTCGCTGCTGCGGTCGCGGAGTTCCTTGAGGACGACGCGGTCGGATTCGGGCCGGTTGTCGGGGTGGATGAGGATCAGGGTGGTCACCTCCCGGACCTTCGGGACCGGCGGCCGTGTGGTGGGTTTGGCGTTCTCCTGGAGCCGCAGGAGGAAGCGGCGGACGGTCCGTTCGCTGACGGTCAGTCCGCGGTCGGCGAGTTCGCGGTGGAGGCGGCTGGTGTTGGTGCAGCCCTCGGCCCAGCGGGCGGCGAGGTAGGCGGCATGACCGTCGAGGCTGCTCTGCCTGCCGGTGGGGCTGGCACCGATCAGCTCGTCCGCCGTGGCTGCGCGCATGTTCTTGCGGACGGTCTTCGGGTCGAGACGGAGTTCGGCCACGATGCCGCCGATGCCCATCCCCTTGTCCATCAGGGCGTGCACCGCGGCGTGACGTTCGCGGATGCGCTGGGCCCGCAGTCCCTCGGGCTTCTCCGGCACGGTGACCTCGGGTTTCTCCGGCGGGGACGGGACCCACTGCGGCCGGAGCCGGGCGACGAGCCGCTCGGCGGCGTCGCCCAGGTTCTGCCACAAATGAAAGCGATCAGCGACCTGGACCGCGTCGGCAGCGCCCTGATCGGCGCCTTCGGCGTAGTAGCGGGCCCGGTCACGGCAGATGACCTCGACGCCTGGGTGGCGGGTGAGCCAGTCGGCCAGCGCGTCGGCGGAGCGTTCGGGTAGCAGGCCCACTGGCCTGCGGTTTTCCATGTCGATCAGAACAGTGCCGTAGTGGTGGCCGCGCTTGAGTGCGAAGTCGTCGACGCCCAAGACCCGCACCCGGCCGACCTCGGGGTCGGGCAAGGCACGGATGAGCCGCAGCATCGCGTCCTTGCCGACGCCGATCGCCTGGAGCTCGGCGAGGCGGGCGCCGGCCCGGCCTCCGAGGGCCAGCGCGATGGCCTCCCGGACGGTGCGTAACAGCGTGGTGCACCGGCCGTGCCGGAAGGTCAGCCCCGGGATCTGCTCGGCGAACGTCTTCTTCGGGCAGTTCGAGCTGCCGCAGAAGAACCGGCGAACCCGCAGGTGAAGGACGGTCTGCTGGTTCGATATCGCGGTGTCGGACATCTTCCGCTCGTAGCCGCTGTGTACCCGCTCCGACACCGTGCCGTAGCCGGGACAGACCGCCGACGGCTCCCGCCCTCGCGCCTGGATCCGGACGGTACGGCCCGTCGCCCGGATCAACTCGACGTGCAAGAGGGCGAAGTGCGGGAAGAGGACGGCGAACAGATCATCAACGGACACCTGGAATGATCACGAGCCGCCAAGATCGACATCTCAAGTTTCACGAAAATCGCGACAGAGCCATCTTGCGCTGTCCGCTCTCACCCGCGCACCACCACCGGACAACACACCGCCCCATGGACCGCCATGTGCGATGGCCCACCTCCGGCTCGGCGGCAGTGAACAGGACCAAGGCCCGTACAGAGCGAGCAGGAATCGAACATGAAGAATCTTGAATTGGCGTCCGTGCTCAGGATCCGCAGGCACATGACCGCTTGCGTGGATCAGCGATCCTTGAGGAGAAGGTGCAGCAGCGTCACCACGCCCACTCCGACCAAGAGGGCCGTACCGAACGAAGGATACTCAAAGGCGACGCGCACAGGGACGCTGCCCGTCAGCAGCAACAGCGCCATGCGCTGATCCATCTGACCATGTTGGGCACGACGGGTAGTGGGCCGCTGTCGCTGGCATGCGCTCGAACTTCAGCAGCGACCTCTGTGCGCGGGCCCGCCCATGGTGGCTCGCTCATGGCTCGCGACCGGCTCGCACCCGCTCCCACCTGCGAATTCAGACGGACCATTCGGCCACGGCGCGTTCGATCCTTCGGAAGGGCCGGGGCGCATGACAGAAGCTGAACGGGTAGGCAGTGACAAAGTCCCGCAGCCTGAATCTCTATTGATCACGTCAGCACCAGACGGCCGGATCCCCGTACCCGGGCGCCACCAGCCGATGACGAAGTCCGACCACCACCACACCACCAGCCACCCCGGCGCATCCCGCCCTCTGCCGACCACCGTGTGGACCCCTGACTCGAACAACCCGAGCGGGGTCTCTGCCCCCGGCGAGGTGCTGCCCGGCTGGGCGTTGGACAAGATCCGCGCCGAGTTCACGCACCGACCCGGCCGCCCACCCGCGCGCCTGATCAAGGTCCACATTCGCGACACCGAACCGGGCATGGACGCCCGCGCCCGCGTCACCTACCTGGCTCCCCACGAAGACGGGAGAAGCGCCCGCCCGGCCCCGGTACTGCTCGCGGAACTGCACCCCGACACCCTCCCCGCCCCCGACGACGAACCGGTCCGCGCCTGTGACGAGATGCCGGGCGCGGTGGAGAACGGCTGGTCCGGCTTCTTCCACCGAGCCCATCGCCTCCTCTTCCGTAACGGCGTCTTGCTCCTCGCCACCAGACAGCGCCGCGACGCCGGACGCCTGACCGACCCGCTCGGATCCCTCATCGCCTCCGCCCGCACCGCCGGCTTCCGCTACCTCCAGCACATCGTCATCATCCACGGCCACCCCGACGGCGACCGCATCACGCCCACCCCGCCCGAGGGCGCACCGCCCGGACTCATCCACTCCGACCTGCTCGTGCTGTCCGCGATCAACAGCGCCTGACCGAAGGGGCACGCCATGTCCGACCGCGAATCAGTGTGGAACACCGCACCCACATCCGCCCCCGCCCAGCGCGCCGACCGCTACGTGTCCGGCTCGAACGCTCACCCCGCCAAGATGCTGCCCGCGATCGCCGCCCACGCCATCCGCACCTACACCAAACCCGATGAGCTGGTCCTGGACCCGATGTGCGGCATCGGCACCACCCTGGTCGAGGCCATCCGCCACCGCCGCCACGCCCTCGGTATCGAGTACGAGTCCCGCTGGGCCCGGATCGCCCGGGCCAACATCGCCCACAACATCCGGCACGTTGAGCAAGGCAACGGCCGGGTGGTGTGCGGCGACGCCCGACAACTCACCCAGCTCATCGATGCCGACCTTCACGGCAAAGTCGCGCTGGTGGTCACCTCACCGCCATACGGACGATCGGCCCATGGCCGGGTCCACTGCACGAGCGAAACCGGCGAGCGCGGCGTGGTCAAAACGGACTACCGCTACGGCCGCGACCCGCACAACCTCGCCCACGTCTCCACCGACCAGCTCCTGGACGGCTTC
>NZ_JAHLEM010000152.1 GCF_018883605.1 Streptomyces niphimycinicus
CGGCCCATGGCCGGGTCCACTGCACGAGCGAAACCGGCGAGCGCGGCGTGGTCAAAACGGACTACCGCTACGGCCGCGACCCGCACAACCTCGCCCACGTCTCCACCGACCAGCTCCTGGACGGCTTCTCCAAAATCCTCACCCAATGCCGGGCGGTGCTGCGCCCGGGCGGCACCGTCGTCGTCACCACCCGGCCCTGGCGCACCCACGGCGAACTCATCGATCTACCCTCCGCCGTCCTGGCCACCGGACAAGCCGCCGGACTCGTCCCGGCGGAGCGCTGTGTCGCTCTCCTCGCCGGCATCCGCGACGGCCGGCTCATCGCTCGTCCCTCGTTCTTCCATCTGAAGAACGTCCGCGACGCCCGCCGCCAAGGAATCCCCCTCCACCTCGTGCAGCACGAGGACGTTCTCGTCTTCACCCGCCCCGAGAAGCCCTCAGCGATGTCCCAGCCGCTGTGTACTCGCCGCGAGCGGCAAGCCGGGACCAGTCGCTGCGGCTACCCCCGATCCCATCGGAAGACAAGGCTGTGAACGCGCGCACACGAAGCGGGCGAGCCCTGACACCGGCCGCTACCACCCCAAGCTCCCCAGCAGCAGTGCGCCAGGGCCAGGAAGCGGATGAGCCGCCCGAGGTGACCGTGATCCTCCCGGACGGTCCTGTGCCGCTCACCCCGCATGCCGCCAAAGCGCTGCTGGCCTTCATCCGCGACGAGTACCAGCAGCGCCGCACCGTTCATCACAGCGGCTGACCACCCACGACCGGGCGAAGACACGGTGGACGGCTGGCCCTCCGGGCCGAGCCAGAGGTACGACGGACGACCACCGTCCACCGTGCGCAGTAAGCGATCCCAAGGAAAGACCCCCTCATGCCCCGTTTCGCCTTCGCCGGACGCTGCTCCACCGAGGACCTCCAAGACCCGGAGACCTCCCGCAACTGGCAGCTCACCCGCGCCCGCGCCCTCATCGAACCCGCCGGAGGCGAAATCGTCGCCGAATACTTCGACGCCGGACACTCCCGCGCACTGCCGTGGAAACGCCGCCCCCAGGCCGCCGCCCTCCTCACCGCCCTGCGTGACCCCCACCGCGGCTTCGACGCCGTCGTGATCGGCGAACCCCAACGCACCTTCTACGGCAACCAGTTCGGCAACACCTTCCCCCTGTTCACCCACTTCAACGTCCCCCTGTGGGTCCCCGAAATCGGCGGACCGATCGACCCCGACAACGAAGCCCACGACCTCGTCATGTCCGTCTTCGGCGGCATGAGCAAAGGCGAACGCAACCGCGTCAAGATCCGCGTACGCACCGCCATGGGCTCTCAAGCCAAGATCGAGGGCCGCTTCCTCGGCGGCAGACCGCCTTACGGCTACCGGCTGACCGACGCCGGCCCCCACCCCAACCCGGCCAAAGCCGCCGACGGCAAACGCCTCCACCGCCTCGAACCCGATCCGGACACCGCCTGGGTCGTAGTCCGCATTTTCACCGAATACCTCGAGGGGAAGGGGTACTACGCCATCGCCGAAGGACTGACCCGCGACGGCATCCCCTGCCCTTCCGCCTATGACCGCGACCGTAACCGGCATCGCGAGGGCCACGCCTGGTGCAAGGGCGCGGTGCGCGCCATCCTCGTCAATCCCCGTTACACCGGCCACGAAGTATGGAGCAAGCAGCGCAAGGACGAAGTCCTCCTCGACATCGACGATGTCACCCTCGGCCACCGCACCAAAATGGCCTGGAACACCCCCGACCGGTGGATCTGGTCGGCACAGCCAGTCCACGAGCCGCTCATTTCCCAAACCACATTCGCCCACGCCCAGGCCAAGCGCCACGCCCGCAGCACCCAGACACACCTGGAACGCAAACCCCGCCCCACCACCCGCGGCTACGCCTTGCGCGGCCTGATCCGCTGCGCCATCTGCCAGCGCAAGATGCAGGGCACCTTCAACAACGGAAAGCCGCACTACCGCTGCCGCTACAACGCCGAATACGCCAAGAACGCCGCACTCGACCACCCACTTACCGTCTACGTGCGCGAGGAAGTCATCCTCCCTGAACTGGACAAATGGATCGCGAAGACCTTCGCTCCCGGACAGTTGACGGCCACTCTCCAAGCCATGCAACAAGCCCAGAGCCCAGAATCACCCACCACGACAGCCGCCGCAGCGGCACGGCGCACGATTGCCGAATGCGATCGGCGCATCGTCCAGTACCGGGCCGCACTCGACGCCGGGACCGACCCCAAGCTCGCCACCGAATGGATCAACCAGGCCCAGAGCGAGAAAGCCTCAGCTCAGCAAGATCTCCTCACCGCGACGGCAGTCCAGCCCGAGATCCTCACAGAGGATCAGATCAAGCACATGGTCTCCGGACTCGGGTCGATGACCGACCGGCTCCTCGCCACTGCCTCCGAGCACAAACGCCCCCTGTACGAGAGCTTCGGTCTCGCCCTGACCCTCGACATGCAAAAGCGGATTGTGATCGTAGAATCACAACCCGCTCATACATGTACATATGGTAAGTGTCCGAGGGGGGACTTGAACCCCCACGCCCGATAAAGGGCACTAGCACCTCAAGCTAGCGCGTCTGCCATTCCGCCACCCGGACAAGGTGTGTCTCCGCGGCGGGCCGCGGCGACATGGACAACGATACCAAGGTTTCGGAGTGCGTTTCACCTGCGTATGCCGGGCGCCCACCCCCGGGCCGACCTGGGGGGACGGCGGGGATGGGCG
>NZ_JAHLEM010000153.1 GCF_018883605.1 Streptomyces niphimycinicus
AAGGTGTGTCTCCGCGGCGGGCCGCGGCGACATGGACAACGATACCAAGGTTTCGGAGTGCGTTTCACCTGCGTATGCCGGGCGCCCACCCCCGGGCCGACCTGGGGGGACGGCGGGGATGGGCGCGGAGAGTGATCACCTGGGCAACGGGTGGTAGTCGGGGAAGTTGCCGGGCGGGTGTCCGTACGGAGAGGAAGGTGGCGGTACGGATCGTGACGGTGACCGGGGGCGCGGACCGGGGTGCGGACCGGGTGCGGATCAGCTCACGCGGCGTCGCCGGGGGTTTCGGCCAGCAGGGACACCACCAGGGCGGCGGTCTCCGTGGGGGTGGCTCCTACGCTGACGCCCGCCGCCTCCAGTGCCGCCTTCTTGGCCGTGGCGGTGCCCGAGGAGCCGGAGACGATGGCGCCCGCGTGGCCCATGGTGCGGCCCTCGGGGGCGGTGAAACCGGCGATATAGCCGACGACCGGCTTGGTGATGTGGTCGGCGATATATCGCGCGGCGCGCTCCTCCGCGTCGCCGCCGATCTCGCCGATCATCACGATGAGGTCGGTGTCGGGGTCGGCCTCGAAGGCGGCCAGGGCGTCGATGTGGGTGGTGCCGATGACCGGGTCACCGCCGATGCCCACGCAGGTGGAGAAGCCGATGTCGCGCAGCTCGTACATGAGCTGGTAGGTGAGGGTGCCGGACTTGGAGACCAGCCCGATCCGGCCCGGTTTGGTGATGTCGGCGGGGATGATGCCGGCGTTGGACCGGCCCGGGGAGATCAGCCCGGGGCAGTTGGGGCCGATGATCCTGGTGGCGCGGGCCCGGGCGTACGCCTGGAAGGCGACCGCGTCATGGACCGGGATGCCCTCGGTGATGACGACGGCGAGCGGGATCCGGGCGTCGGCGGCCTCGATGACGGCGGCCTTGGCGTGGGGCGGCGGGACGAACAGGACGCTCACCTCGGCGCCGGTGGCGTCCATGGCCTCGCGTACGGAGCCGAAGACGGGCACCGCGGCGCCGTCGATGTGGACCCGGGTCCCGGCCTTGCGCGGATTGACGCCACCGACGACATCGGTGCCCGCGGTGAGCATCCGCCGGGTGTGCTTCATGCCTTCCGCGCCGGTCATGCCCTGGACGATGACCTTGCTGTCCTTGGTGAGGAAGATGGCCATGATGTGCGCCCCCTACGCGGCGAGTTCGGCGGCGCGCGCGGCGGCGCCGTCCATGGTGTCGGCCTGGTGGACGAGTGGATGAGCCAATTGGCCAAGGATGGCCCGGCCACGTGCGGCGTTGTTGCCGTCGAGCCGGACGACCAGTGGCTTGGTGAGCGGGACGGTGTCCAGGGCGCGCACGATGCCGTCGGCCACCGCGTCGCAGGCGGTGATGCCGCCGAAGACGTTGACCAGGACGGAGCGCACCTTTGGGTCGTCGAGGACGAGGGACAGCCCGTCGGCCATCACCTGCGCCGAGGCGCCGCCGCCGATGTCGAGGAAGTCGGCGGGGCGGGCGCCGCAGCCCGCGACGACGTCCAGGGTGGACATCACCAGGCCCGCGCCGTTGCCGATGACGCCCACCCGGCCGTCCAGTTTGACGTAGCCGAGCCCGGCGGCCGCGGCGCGGGCCTCCAGCGGGTCCCGGGCGCGGTCGTCGGAGTCGTCCCATGACGGCTGCCGGAAGCGGGCGTTGTCGTCCAGGGTGACCTTGCCGTCCAGGGCCACGATCGCGCCGTCCCTGGTGACCACCAGCGGGTTGATCTCGGCCAGGAGGGCGTCGTACGCGGTCAGGACGGTCCACAGCCGGCGGATGGTCGCGGCCGTCTCCGGCGGCAGTCCCCCGGCGGCGGCGATCTCGGCGGCCGTCGCCTCGGTCACCCCCTCGGCCGGGTCGATCGGGATCCGGGCCACCGCTTCGGGGCGGCGCGCGGCGACCTCCTCGATCTCCATACCGCCCTCGGCGGAGGCGATGGCCACAAAGCGGCCCGCGGCCCGGTCCAGGGTGAAGCCGAGGTACAACTCCCGTTCCACCTCGATCGGTTCGGCGACCATCACCCGGTGGACGGGGTGGCCCTTGATGTCCATGCCGAGGATCCGGCGTGCGGTTTGCTCGGCCGCCGCCGGGTCGTCGGCGAGTTTCACCCCGCCCGCCTTGCCCCGGCCGCCGGTCTTCACCTGGGCCTTGATGACGACGCGGCCACCGAGCCGCTCGGCGGCGGCGCGGGCGGCTTCGGCCGTGTCCACGACCTCGGCTCGCGGCACCAACACGCCGTTTTCTTGGAGGAGTTCCCGTGCCTGGTGTTCGTACAGGTCCATTGCCAGCTCCCTGATGACCGGTCAGCAGCGCTTGATCCAGCGCTGGATCGAACGAGTGGCGCACGCCCCCTGGACATCGCTCGGCCGATGGTGGGATAACAAAGTTCATACAGGATAACGTCGACTGTATGCAATCCTGTTGATCCATCCGCGAGGCACGTACCGACCCCTACGAAGGGACGCGATTCGCCATGCCCGACGACAGCCAGGACGTCATCTCCGGCGGGCACTTGGTCGCCAAAGCACTCAAGGCAGAGGGCGTCGAGGTGATCTACACCCTCTGCGGCGGCCACATCATCGACATCTACGACGGCTGCGTCGACGAAGGCATCGATGTCATCGACGTACGCCATGAACAGGTCGCCGCCCACGCCGCCGACGGCTACGCCCGGATCACCGGCAAGCCCGGCTGCGCCGTCGTCACCGCCGGTCCCGGCACCACCGACGCGGTCACCGGCGTCGCCAACGCCTTCCGCGCCGAGTCACCCATGCTGCTCATCGGCGGCCAGGGCGCCCACAGCCAGCACAAGATGGGGTCCCTCCAGGACCTTCCGCATGTGGACATGATGGCGCCGATCACCAAGTTCGCCGCCACCGTCCCGGACACCGCCCGCGCCGCCGACATGGTATCCATGGCCTTCCGCGAGTGCTTCCACGGCGCCCCCGGGCCCTCCTTCCTGGAGATCCCGCGCGATGTGCTGGACGCCAAGGTGCCGGTGGAGGCGGCCCGTATCCCCCAGGCCGGGCACTACCGCGCCTCCACCCGCAGCGCCGGCGACCCCGAGTCCGTCCAGAAGCTGGCCGATCTGCTGGTCCAGGCCGAGAAGCCCGCGATCCTGCTGGGCAGTCAGGTGTGGACCACCCGCGCCACCGACGCCGCCATCGAGCTGGTGCGCACGCTCAATGTGCCCGCGTATATGAACGGCGCGGGGCGCGGCACACTGCCGCCCGGCGATCCGCACCACTTCCAGCTCTCCCGCCGCTACGCGTTCTCCAATGCCGACCTCATCGTCATCGTCGGCACGCCCTTCGACTTCCGGATGGGCTACGGCAAGCGGCTCTCCCCCGATGCCACCGTGGTCCAGATCGACCTCGACTACCGCACGGTCGGCAAGAACCGGGACATCGACCTCGGCATCGTGGGCGACGCGGGGCTGGTGCTCTCGGCCGTCACCCAGGCCGCCTCGGGCCGCATCAATGGCGGCGCGGGCAAGCGCAAGGAGTGGCTGGACGAGCTGCGCGCCGCCGAGCAGAAGGCGATCGAGAAGCGGCTGCCCAGCCTCCGCTCCGACGCCTCCCCCATCCATCCGTACCGCCTGGTCGGCGAGATCAACGACTTCCTCACCGAGGACTCGATCTACATCGGCGACGGCGGCGACATCGTCACCTTCTCCGGCCAGGTCGTCCAGCCCAAATCGCCCGGCCACTGGATGGACCCGGGGCCACTGGGAACGCTCGGCGTCGGTGTGCCGTTCGTGATGGCCGCCAAGCAGGCCCGCCCCGACAAGGAGGTGGTGGCGCTCTTCGGCGACGGCGCGTTCTCCCTGACCGGCTGGGACTTCGAGACGCTGGTCCGCTTCGACCTGCCGTTCGTCGGCATCGTCGGCAACAACTCCTCGATGAACCAGATCCGTTACGGCCAGAAGGCCAAGTACGGCGAGGAGCGGGAGCGGATCGGCAACACCCTCGGCGATGTGCCCTACGACCAGTTCGCGCGGATGCTCGGCGGCTACGGCGAGGAGGTCCGCGACCCGGCGGACATCGGCCCGGCGCTGCGGCGCGCCCGGGAGTCCGGCAAGCCGTCGCTGATCAACGTCTGGGTGGACCCGGACGCCTACGCCCCCGGAACCATGAACCAGACCATGTACAAGTAGGGAGCCGCCACCATGTCCCAGGCTGCCCAGGCCAATCAAGCTCTGACGGGCATTCGCGTCCTCGATATGACGCATGTGCAGTCCGGTCCCTCCGCCACCCAGTTGCTCGCCTGGCTCGGCGCGGATGTGATCAAGCTGGAGAACACCACCGGGGACATCACCCGCAAGCAGTTGCGGGACCTCCCCGATGTGGACTCGCTCTACTTCACGATGCTCAACTGCAACAAGCGGAGCATCACCCTCAACACCAAGTCCGAGCGCGGCAAGGAGATCCTGACCGAGCTGATCCGCCGCAGCGATGTGCTGGTGGAGAACTTCGGTCCGGGTGCCGTGGACCGTATGGGGTTCTCCTGGGAGCGCATCCAGGAGATCAATCCGCGGCTGGTCTACGCCTCGATCAAGGGGTTCGGCGAGGGCCCGTACACCAAGTTCAAGGCGTACGAGGTGGTCGCGCAGGCCATGGGCGGGTCGATGTCCACGACCGGCTTCGAGGACGGCCCGCCGCTGGCCACCGGCGCCCAGATCGGCGACTCCGGCACCGGGGTGCACTGCGTGGCGGGCATCCTCGCCGCGCTCTACCAGCGCACCCACACCGGGCGCGGCCAGCGGGTCAATGTGGCGATGCAGCACGCGGTGCTCAACCTGTGCCGGGTCAAGCTGCGCGACCAGCAGCGGCTGGCACACGGGCCGCTCGCCGAGTACCCGAATGAGGACTTCGGCGACGAGGTGCCGCGCAGTGGCAACGCCAGCGGTGGCGGCCAGCCCGGCTGGGCGGTCAAATGCGCGCCCGGCGGGCCCAACGACTACGTCTACGTCATCGTGCAGCCGGTCGGCTGGGAGCCCATCACCCGGCTCATCGGCCGCCCCGAGCTGGCCGAGGACCCGGAGTGGGCCTCGCCGGAGTCACGGCTGCCGAAGCTGGCCAAGATGTTCCAGCTCATCGAGGAGTGGTCCAGCACACTGCCCAAATGGGGGGTGCTGGAGCAGCTCACGGCCCACAACATCCCGTGCGGGCCGATCCTGTCCACCAAGGAGATCGTCGAGGACGCGTCGCTCGCGGCCAACGAGATGATCGTCGAGGTCGACCACCCCGAGCGCGGCTCCTTCACCACGGTCGGCTCCCCGCTGAAGCTCTCCGACTCCCCGGTCCAGGTCGAGCGCTCCCCGCTGCTGGGTGAGCACAACGAAGAGGTGTACGTCGGGGAGCTGGGGCTCGGCGACGAGGAAGTGCGGCTGCTCAAGACGGACGGAGTGATCTGACGGTGACGTATGACAACGATGCCGTGCGCGCGGTGCTGGACGCCGCCCGCGCCGAGGGGCGCACGGCGCTGACCGCTCCCGAGGGGAAGCGGATCACCGACGCGTATGGCATCCCGACCCCGGCCGAGGGGCTGGCGGAGACCGTCGACGAGGCGGTGGCGCTCGCCGACCGGATCGGCTTCCCGGTCGTCCTCAAGATCGTGTCCCCGGACATCCTGCACAAGACCGACGCGGGTGGGGTCCGGGTGGGGCTGGCCTCCTGCGCCGAGGTGCGGGGCGCGTTCACCGCGATCGTGGACAACGCCCGCTCCTACGACCCCAAGGCCCGGATCCAGGGCGTCCAGGTGCAGCAGATGGTCCCGGACGGCGGGCAGGAGGTCATCGTCGGCGCGGTCACCGACCCCACCTTCGGGAAGGTGGTGGCGTTCGGCCTCGGCGGGGTGCTGGTGGAGGTGCTGAAGGACATCACCTTCCGGCTGGCCCCGGCGACCGAGGACGAGGCGCTGTCGATGCTGGACGGGATCCGCGCCGCCGAGGTGCTGCGCGGGGTGCGCGGCGGCCAGGCGGTGGACCGCGGGGCGCTCGCCGATCTGATCGTGCGGGTCTCCCGGCTGGTGGCGGACTTCCCGGAGATCACCGAGGTCGATCTCAACCCGGTGTTCGCCACCGCGAGCGGGGTGCTCGCCGCCGATGTGCGGCTGCTGATCGGGGACCCCGCCCCGCAGGAGCGCCGCCGCTACTCGCGCGAGGAGATCCTGAGCGCGATGCGCCGGCTGATGCAGCCGCGCTCGGTGGCGGTGGTGGGTGCCTCCAACGAGCAGGGCAAGATCGGCAATTCGGTGATGCGCAACCTCATCGACGGCGGCTTCCCCGGGGAGATCCACCCGGTGAACCCCAAGGCCGACGACATCCTGGGCCGCAAGGCGTACAAGAGCGTCACGGACGTCCCCGGCGAGGTGGATGTGGCGGTCTTCGCGATCCCCGCGAAGTTCGTGCCCGCCGCGCTGGAGGAGGTCGGCCGCAAGGGCATCCCGAACGCCGTGCTGATCCCGTCCGGCTTCGCCGAGACCGGTGAACACGAGCTTCAGCGGCGGATCGTGGAGATCGCCGAGGAGTACGGGGTGCGGGTGCTGGGACCCAATATCTACGGCTACTACTCCACCTGGCAGGACCTGTGCGCCACCTTCTGCACCCCGTACGACGTCAAGGGGCCGGTGGCGCTCACCTCACAGTCCGGTGGCATCGGGATGGCGATCCTCGGCTTCGCCCGGACGACCAAGACCGGTGTCTCGGCGATCGTCGGCCTCGGCAACAAGTCGGATGTGGACGAGGACGATCTCCTCACCTGGTTCGGTGAGGACGACCGCACCCAGTGCATCGCGATGCACCTGGAGGATCTGAAGGACGGCCGGGCCTTCGTGGAGGCGGCGCGCGCCACGGTGCCCCAGAAGCCCGTGGTGGTGCTCAAGGCGGGCCGTACGGCGGCGGGCGCGAAGGCGGCCGGTTCCCACACCGGCGCGCTGGCCGGGGACGACGCGGTCTACGACGACATCCTGCGGCAGGCCGGGGTGATCCGGGCGCCGGGCCTGAACGAGATGCTGGAGTACGCGCGGGCGCTGCCCGTGCTGCCCACGCCACAGGGTGACAACGTCGTCATCATCACCGGCGCCGGGGGCTCGGGGGTGCTGCTGTCGGACGCGATCGTCGACAACGGGCTGTCGCTGATGGAGATCCCGGACGACCTGGACGCCGCGTTCCGCCGCTTCATCCCGCCGTTCGGCGCGGCCGGGAACCCGGTGGACATCACCGGCGGGGAACCGCCGTCCACCTACGAGGCGACCATCCGGCTGGGCCTTAAGGATCCGCGGATCCACTCACTGGTCCTGGGCTACTGGCACACCATCGTCACCCCGCCGATGGTGTTCGCCGAGCTGACCGCGCGGGTCGTCGAGGAGTTCCGCGCCCGGGGCATCGCCAAACCGGTGGTGGCCTCGCTCGCGGGCGACACCGAGGTCGAGGAGGCGTGCGCCTACCTCTTCGAGCGCGGGGTCGTGGCTTATCCGTACACCACCGAGAAGCCGGTGGCAGTCCTGGGTGCCAAGTACCGCTGGGCCAGGTCGGCGGGGCTGCTCACCTAGCCACCACGTTTCCCGGAGCACGAAGAGTTTGGACAGGGGCCGCTGACCGGGTTCCTTCGAAGCCAAGGGGACGACATACATGAGCACAGCAGAACGACCGGAGGGGGCCCTCCCCTTCCGTGAAGTGCAGGACAGCAAGGGACGCACGTATCGCATCGGTGAGACGGACCGCGACATCCTGGGCCACAGCCGGAAGCTGATGGTCTATCTGCCGTGGATCGCGATGATGGCCATCAGCGTGTCCGAGTACGCGTACGGCTCGGCCGAGGACACGCTCTCGGACGCGCACGGCTGGACCCAGAGCAACACCTTCTGGATCCTGAGTGTCTGGGTGTTCTTCCAGGCGGGGATCGCCTTCCCGGCCGGGTGGTTACGGGAGAAGGGGATCCTGACCGCCCGCGCGGCGATGTTCCTGGGGTCGGGGCTGTGTCTGATCGGGTTCGTGGCCCTCGCCCACCTGGACAACGTTTTCGCCGCCATCGTCGGCTTCGGCGTCATCGGCGGGCTCGGCTCCGGATTCATCTACGCCACCTGCATCAATATGGTGGGCAAGTGGTTCCCGGAGCGGCGCGGGGCGAAGACGGGGTTCGTCAACGGAGGGTTCGCCTACGGCGCGCTGCCGTTCATCTTCATCTTCAACTACTGGTTCGACACGGGTAACTTCGACGAGGTCCTGGACCTCATCGGGGTCTATGTGCTGATCGTCGTGGCGATCTGCGCCTGGTTCTTCAAGGACCCGCCGAAGAACTGGTGGCCCGCCGACATCGACCCGCTGAGCTACAGCGGCAACGCCAAGAGCGCGGCGAGTCTGGCGAAGAACCCGCCGGCGACGCGGCAGTACACGCCCAAGGAGGCCATCAGGACCGGGATGCTGCCGCTGATGTGGGTGTCCCTGGTGCTCACCGCCGGGGTGTCCATCTTCGGCATCTCCTTCCAGGTCGACTACGCCAAGGACGTGGGCTTCGGTCCGCTGGTGGCGGCCTCGTCCATGGGCATCATGTCCGTCATCAACGGTGTCGGACGCGGAGTGGTCGGCTGGCTCTCGGACCTGTGGGGGCGCAAGACGACCCTGGTGTTCGTCATCGTGGTGCTGGGCCTGGCCCAGTTCGGGGTGATCTGGGCCGGCAACATCCACAGCGAGGCGCTGTTCCTCGTCTTCGCCTTCCTCTCGGGATTCGGCGGCGGCGCCTTCTACCCGATGTTCGCGGCGCTGACCCCGGACTACTTCGGGGAGAACTACAACGCCAGCAACTACGGCCTGGTGTACAGCGGAAAGCTGATCAGCGGGCTGTTCGGCGGTGGCCTGGGGTCGATGGTGGTGGACTCCTGGGGCTACGACGGCGCGTACGCGCTCGCCGGAGGCATCTCCATGCTGGCCGCCGCGGTGGCCCTGCTGCTGCGGCAACCCGGCCGGCCACGGGTCCGGGGCATCGCCCCGAACCCGCAGCCGATCAGCCGCGAGGCCGTCTAGCGCCGCCGCGAGGGACCCTCGCTCAGCCCCGTCCGCCGCACCGCAGTGACCGCAGATAGCGAGCGGAGCGGCGGGCGGTGGTGAGCGAATCGGCGGGCTGGTCGTGCTCCACCATCCAGTGGTGGTCACGCCGCCCGCCATGGGTCCTGCCGACCGCGGTCAGGAAGCGGCGGTAGTCGATGTCACCGTCACCGACGTCCACCATCCGGTAGCCGTCGGTGGCGGTTTCGTCGTGTTCCCCGTCCTTGACGTGGAAGAGCGGATAGCGGTGCGGGGCGCGCAGGACGTAGTCGAGCGGCTCGAAGGGCGCCGGGGAGCCGTCCGCCTTCTTGCCGAAGCGGTACTGGGCCACATACGCCCAGTAGATGTCCATCTCCAGATGGACCAGCTCGGGGTCGGTCTCGGCGAGCAGTACGTCGTACAGGCGCACGTCCGGCCGGTCGGTGGCGAAGGAGAACTCCTCGGCGTGGTTGTGCTGGTAGAACTTCATTCCGCGCGCCTTGGCCGCCGCGCCATAGGTGTTGAACTCCTCCGCGCAGCGCTTCCAGCCGTCCACCGTTGAGCCGTAGCGCCAGGGCCCGGAGGCGGTGCCCACATGCGGCAGGCCCAGCGCCTCGGCGTCGTCCAGCACCTGGGTGAGGTTGGTGGCGAAGGTGTACGCCTTCGGGTCGTCGGAGTAGTAGCCGACGTGGCTGCCGATACCGCGCAGCCCGTGGTCCCGCATCAGCCGCTTGAGCTGCCCCAGGGTGATGTCGCCGGTGCCCTGGGTGTATCCGGCGAACTCCACCTGGTCGTAGCCGTACCGGGCCAGCTCCTTGAAGACCTGGGCGAAGCCGATGGACTGCACCTGGTCGCGGAGGGTGTAGAGCTGGATGCCGAGATGGCCGCGGGGCACCAGCGGGCCGCCCCGGCCCTTCTGCGCCGAGGTGCCGCTCTGGGCCGAGGTGCCGGTCTGGGCGGCGGTGGCGGTGGCCGTGCCGACCAGGGTGGCGGCCGTGGCACCCGCGGCGACGCCGAGGAATCTGCGGCGGCGGAGCGTCTCGGCGAGTTCGGGGTGTTCCTGAGCCCTCTTCACGGGGTGTCTCCTTCGGTTGCGTTCGTCAGGCCGGCGAGGCGGAGGAGCAGGGTTTTGACGTCGGTGGCGGCCACCTGGCCGCGCACCGCGCCCGGCTGGGAGCAGAGGAGGACGGGCCCGTCCTCCTCGCGGTCCGGCAGGCGGCCGTGGCTGCCGCGCACCGGGGACGGATCGAGCGGGACGACGGCCATGCGGTAGCGCATCCCGGTCTTCTTGCGGGCCAGCGCGGTGGCGGCCCGCACCCGCACATAGGGGTCCTTGGGGTCCATGAACAGCTCGGCAGGGTCATAGCCGGGCTTGCGGTGGATCTCCACGAGCTGGGCGAAGTCGGGGGCGCGGGCGTCGTCGAGCCAGTAGTAGTACGTGAACCAGGCGTCCGGCGCGGCCACCGCGACCAGCTCCCCGGAGCGGGGATGGTCCAGGCCGTGGGCCTTCTTCCCCTCGTCGTCGAGGAGTTCGGCGATGCCGGGCAGACCGGCCAGGGCGGCGCGGGTGGCGTCCAGGTCCTCCGCGCGGCGCACATACACATGGGCGAGCTGGTGGTCGGCGACCGCGAAGGCCCTGGAGGCGCCGGGGTCCAGATACTCCATGCCGTCCTGGGTGTGCACCTCCAGCAGCCCGGCCCGGCGCAGCGCCCGGTTGATGTCCACGGGCCGGGAGACCCGGGTGATGCCGTACTCGGACAGCGCCACGACGGTACGGCCGCGGGCGGTGGCATCGTCGAGCAGCGGGCCGAGGGCGGTGTCGAGCTCGGTGGCGGCGGCGTGCGAGCGGGGGTCGTCGGGGCCGTACCGCTGGAGGTCGTAGTCCAGATGCGGAAGGTAGGTCAGCACCAGGTCGGTGGGGCTGGTCCGCAGGATGTGGCGGGTGGCGTCGATGATCCACTGCGAGGAGACCAGATCGGCGCCCGGCCCCCAGAAGTGGAAGAGCGGGAAGGTGCCCAGCTCCGCGGTGAGTTCGTCGTGCAGTGCGGGGGGCCGGGTGTAGCAGTCCGGCTCCTTGCGGCCGTCGGCGTAGTAGACGGGGCGTGGGGTGACGGTGATGTCGGTGTCCGAGCCCATCGCGTACCACCAGCAGATGTTGGCCACCGTGTAGCCGGGGTGGGCGCGGCGGGCGGCGTCCCACAGCTTGTCGCCGCCTACGAGGCCGTTGTGCTGCCGCCACAGCAGCACCTCGCCCATCTCGCGGAAGTACCAGCCGTTGCCGACGATGCCGTGCTCGGCGGGGGTGGTGCCGGTGAGGAACGTCGACTGGGCGGCGCAGGTGACGGCGGGCAGCACGGTGCCCAGCGCGGCGCGGGAGCCGGAGCGGGCGAGGGCCTTGAGGCGCGGCATATGGTCCAGCAGCCGTGGGGTGAGGCCGACGACGTCGAGGACCAGGAGGGGGGTGGGGGTGGGGCTGCCCCTGTCGCTCAGGTCGCTCATGGCAGCTCCTTGAGGCCGAGGTCGGTCAACAGGTCGCGGGCGAGGGCGAGTTCGGCGGCGAGGCCGTCGGCGAGCCGGTCGCGGGTGCGGGGGCGCAGCTCGGGCGGGAGCGCCTGCCAGGTGTAGGTCTCCACTTCGAGGTGGCGGGTCAGCGGGGCGGGCCCGCCGACGAGCCGGGCGAGGGCGTCGGCCAGCACCGGGAGGGTGGAGGTGAGCGGGGGTTCGGGCGGGGCGTGCAGCGGCACATGGAAATGGGACCGCCAGGGCGCGGTGTCGCCGAGCCCGCCCGCGAGCGCTTCGTCGAGGTCGTCGGTGCCCTGCACACCGCCCTCGGGGGCCCGGGTGCGGGTCTGGTGGAGGAAGCGGGGCTCGGCGAACGCCGCGAGGGCCTCCCGCACCCCGGGCTGCCCCGGGTCCTCGGCGTGCAGCGCGGCGGAGAGCTGCGCCTTGACGACCGGGACCCCGGCGGCGGTGAGCGCATCTGTGGCCGTCTGCGGGTCCTCGAACTGCGTCGCCAGATGGCAGGTGTCCAGGCAGACGCCGATACGGTCCAGGGGCGGGCCGCCGGGCGCCGTGAGCGCCTCGATGGCCTGCCCGGTCGTCTCCACGGTGCAGCCGGGCTCGGGCTCCAGGCCGATGCGCACGGAGCGGCCGGTGAGCTCCTGGATGGCGTCGAGCCGCTGGGCGAGGGTGGTGAGGTGGCGGCGGGCGGCGCGGGCCCGTTCGGCGTCGAAGGGGGTGCGCCAGGCCAGCGGCAGGGTGGAGACGGAGCCGTCCGTGATGTCGTCGGGGAGCAGCGCGGCCAGCAGCCGGGCCAGACGGGTGGTGTGCTCCAGCCGCTCCGGATCGGTCCAGTCGGGCTTGTAGACGCGGTACTTGACCTCCTCGGCGCCGAACCCCTCGTACGGGAAGCCGTTGAGGGTGACCACTTCCAGGCCGCGGGTGTCCAGCGCGGTGCGCAGCTTGCGGAGTTCGGCGGGGTCGGCGCTCAGGGTGCGGGCGGCGTCCCGGGCCAGCCACAGGCCGATGCCGAGCCGGTCGCGGCCCAGGCGGCGGCGCACGGGTTCGCAGTACAGCCTGAGCTGTTCCACGACGCCGTCGAGGTCTTCGGCGGGGTGGACGTTGGTGCAGTAGGCGAGGTGGACGGTGGAGCCGTCGGGGTGGCGGAAGCGCATGGTGTCCTCCTCACCGTTCCGTCGGGGCGGCGGCCGGGGCGCCACCGCCGCGCAGGATGGAGTTGCCCTCGTGGGTGGCGGTGGCCTCGGTCTCCCCGCTGTCCAGGTCGAGGTCAAGACGGCCGCTGAGCCCGTAGAACGCGACCGGGTTGCGCCACAGCACCTGGTCGACGTCGTCCTCGCCGAAGCCCTCGGCACGCATCAGGTCGCCGACCTTGCGGGTCTTGAGCGGATCGCTCCGCCCCCAGTCGGCGGCGGAGTTGACCAGCACCCGCGCGGGCCCGTACTCGCGCAGGATCGCGACCATCCGCTCCTCGTCCATCTTGGTGTCGGGATAGACGGAGAAGCCCAGCCAGCAGCCGCTGTCCTTGGCCTCCTCGACGGTGGTCTCGTTGAGGTGGTCCACCAGGACGCGGTCCATGGGCAGCGCGGACTCCTTGACCACGTCGAGGGTGCGGCGCAGTCCGGCCAGCTTGTCGCGGTGCGGGGTGTGCACGAGGGCGGGCAGACCGTGGTCGGCGGCGAGCTGAAGCTGGGCGGCGAGGGCGGTGTCCTCGGCGGGCGTCATCGAGTCGTAGCCGATCTCGCCCACGGCCACGACGCCGTCCTTGACGAGATAGCGCGGCAGCTCGTCCAGGACGGGGGCGCAGCGCGGGTCGTTGGCCTCCTTGGGATTGAGCGCGAGGGTGCAGTGGTGGGCGATGCCGTGCTGGGCGGCCCGGAACGGCTCCCAGCCGAGGAGTGAGTCGAAGTAGTCGTAGAAGCTGGCGGGCGAGGTGCGCGGCTGTCCGAGCCAGAAGGACGGCTCCACGACGGCGCGCACCCCCGCGGCGTACATGGCCTCGTAGTCGTCGGTGGTGCGGGAGGTCATATGGATATGCGGGTCGAAGATGCGCATCAGGACTCCTCGCGGGTCAGGGCGCGGGTGGGGGCCGTCGGGGTTGTGGGGGACGTCGTGGCTGCCGGGGTTGTCCGGGACGTCGCGGCTGTCGGGGACGTCTGGGCCGTCTGGGCCGTCTGGGCCAGTACGCGGTCGAGGTCGGCGGGCACGGGGCGCCCGGCGGCGGTGCGCTCGCGGGCGTAGTCGGTGAGCATGCGGGCCAGCTCGGCGTCCCCGCGCGCCCGGCGCTCCCATTCGGCGACGGCGGTCAGGGGCACCCCGGTGAACAGGCACTTGAGCACGGCCTGCCGCCAACTGTGCGGCGAGAGGTGACGGGCGGCGTACGGGCCGACGGCGGCGGCCACGAGCCGGGTGTCGTTGGTCCGCAGGGCGTCCTCGACGAGCGGGACGGCGTCCGCCGCGTCGAGACGGAGATACGGCAGCGCGAGGAGCACGGCGCGGCGCTCGGCGCCGGTGCCCCGCGCGTACAGCCTCGCGGCGGTCGGCGCGTCCGCGTCGGCGGCGTGGAGGAGCAGGATGCGGGCGGCGTCGGGGAGGTCGTGGGGGGTGGGGTCGCCGGGGGCGGGCCGGGCGCTCCGGACGTGGCGTCCGGCGGAGGCGAAGTCCAGCTCCCAGCGGGCGGGACCGGAGGCGGGGGCGGGCGCGAGGCTAGAGGCGCGACCGGAAGCGGAGGCGGGGCTGGAGGCAGAACCGGAGTCGGGGCTGGAGGCGGAACCGGAAGCGGAGGCGGAGGCGGGGCCGGAATCGCCCGCCTGGGGCCCGCTCTTCGCCGCCTCCGTCAGGGCCCGGTCCAGCCAGGCGCGCCCTGCCTCGTCCAGTCGCCGCTCCACGGCGGCGCGCAGCTCGGTCCGGGTCAGCACCGGACGCCTCCCTCGATCGCGGCCCGTTCGGCGTCCTGGAGGAAGCGCAGGGAGCTGCGGGCCAGTTCGGGTCCGGCGTGGGAGTGGCGGGGCAGCTCGACGCCGACGAGCCCCCGGTACCCCGTGGCGCGCAGCGCCTCCAGGACCGGCGGGAAGTCGATCTCCCCCTCGCCGAACGGCAGATGCTCATGCACCCCGCGCCGCATGTCCTCGATCTGCACATGCCGCACCCAGGGCGCCGCCGCGCGCACGCACTCGACGGGCGGGTCGGGCTCCAGGCACTGACAGTGGCCGATGTCGAGGGTGAGGCCGAGGGCGGCCGGATCGCCGAGCGCCGTGCGCAGCCGGTGGAATCCGGCGAGGTCGGCGAGGAGATGCCCCGGCTCCGGCTCGATCGCGAGGGCCACGCCCGCCGCCTCGGCGGCGACGACCACAGGCGCGAGGGCGTCCGCGAGCCGCCGCCACGCCGTCTCCTCGGACTCGCCGGGCGGCAGCACCCCGCTGAAGCAGTGCACGGCGGGCGCCCCGAGGTCGGCCGCCACCCGTACGGCGCGCAGCAGCAGATCGACACGGGCGCCGCGGGCGTCGGGGTCCGGGTCGAGCAGGGTGGGGTGGTGCTTGCGCCGGGCGTCGAGAACGTACCGGGCACCGGTCTCGACCGCGACGCCGAGGCCGAACCGCTCGAGTTCGCGGGCGACACGGCGGGTGCGGGCGGCGAGGTCCGGGGCGAGCGGGTCGAGATGCATATGGTCGAGGGTCAGCGAGACGCCGTCGTAGCCGAGGTCGGCGAGCAGGGCGAGGGCGTCGGTCAGACGGAGGTCGGTCAGACCGTTGGTGCCGTAGGCGAAGCGCAGGGATTCCGGGCGGGCACGGCTCATGTGGCGCTGACCTTTCTCGACGGCCGACGGGCGACGGGCAGCAGCGCGAGCAGCCCCGCCGCCGTCCGGTGCGCCCCGGCGCGGGAGGCGAGCGCGGCCTGAAGCGGGATCATCGCGCGGATGCCGCTGCCGACGGCACGCTGAAGGAAGTACGGGGAGGGGTTGAGCGCGGCATGCGCCAACGGCTTGGCGACCGTGGCCACATAGCCTCCGGCGAGCACGGCCCCGGCGACGGCCGCGAAGCGGCTCGCCGCCGCGCCGGGCAAGGGGATGGTCCGGGGCAGCCCGGCCCCGGCACGCGGCCCGCCCGGC
>NZ_JAHLEM010000154.1 GCF_018883605.1 Streptomyces niphimycinicus
CCTCGCTGGCGCGGCGGCTGGCCGGGCTGGCCGAGGCGGAGCGCGAGAAGGCCGTGCTGGACCTGGTCCGCGGCCAGGCCGCCGCGGTCCTCGGCTTCCCGGACGCGGAGGCGGTGGGGGCCACGCGTGGCTTCCTGGAGCAGGGCTTCGACTCGCTGACCGCCGTGGAGCTGCGCAACCGGCTGAACGCCGCGAGCGGGCTGCGGCTGGCCCCGACGCTGCTGTTCGACCACCCGACGCCCGAGCTGGTCGCCCGGCAGTTGCTGGCGCAGTTGGCCGGTTCGGTGGCCGCCGAGGGTGGCGCGGTCTCGGACGCGGCGCGCGCGGAGGCGGCGGGCGCGGAGCCGTCGGCCGTGTTCGGCGCGATGATGCGGGAGGCCGGACAGCTCGGCAAGCAGGAGGAGTTCACCCGGCTGCTGATGGATGTCTCGCGGTTCCGGCCCTCGTTCGCGAGCGCCGCCGAGCTGGACAAGGCGCCCGCGCTGGTGCGGCTGTCGCGCGGGGAGACCGGGCCCGCGCTGGTGTGCTTCTCCTCGATCCTGTCGATCGGCGGTCCGCACCAGTACGCGCGGTTCGCCGCCGGATTCCGCGGCCACCGGGACGTGTGGGCGCTGGGCAACCCCGGCTTCGTCGCCGGGGAGCGGCTCCCGGCCAACCCGGAGGCGGTGATCGAGGCGCAGGCCGAGGCGGTGCTGCGGGAGACCGACGGGGCGCCGTTCGTGCTGCTCGGCCACTCCTCGGGCGGGCTGCTCGCCCATGAGGTGGCCGCGCGGCTGGAGAGCACCGGGGTCTTCCCGGACGCGGTCGTCCTGCTCGACATCTACTCGCACGACCGGGACGCGGCCGTGGCCCTCCAGCCCGGGCTGAGCGCCGGGATGGACGAGCGCAGCGCCGGCCAGGTGCCGGTGGACGACACCCGGCTGCTGGCCATGGGCGCGTACTTCCGGCTGTTCGGCCAGTGGCGGCCCAAGGAGGTCAAGACGCCGACGCTGCTGGTCCGGGCCGGGGAGCGGCTCTTCGACTGGTCCCGCGACGGCGACTGGCGGTCGTACTGGCAACTGCCGCACACCGCGCTCGATGTGCCGGGGAACCACTTCACGATGATGGAGGAGCACGCCGGGACGACGGCACGGGCCGTGGCCGACTGGCTGTCTTGACCTCGACCCACCGGTCGGCTTCTGACTCTACGGGCGTGGGTGCCGCCGTCAGACCCCGTCCGTCCGGTGCGGTCCGGTCAGGTCCATTCGTGGGGCCGGTGGGAGCGGGCCGGGGCGGGACGGGGGATGGGCCTGGAAAGACTGGAAGAGATAGGTGAGGAGGCGGCGGGCGGCGGGCAGCGCGGTTTCGGGGGGTTGGCCGGCCAGGCCGCTCACCGCCAGGAGGAGCAGGGGGATGTCGGCGGTGTCGAAATCCTCGCGGAGCTGCCCGGCGTCGATGGCGCGTTGGACCAGGTGGGTCAGGCCCGCCTCGGCGCAGGCCCGTTCGCGGCCGTAGTCCAGCGTCTCAGGGAAGCCGGTCATGAACACGGTGTCGAAGCCCCGGTCGGTCACCAGCGTGGTGCACACCTTTTCCAGGAGGGTGTAGAGGCCGTGTCCGGGGTTGGGGTCGGCCAGTGCCTCTTCGAAGACGGTCGCGCACTCGCCGAGCTGGTCGTCGAAGGCGGCGGCGAGGAGTGCGGAGCGGGTGGGGAAACGGCGGTAGAGGGTGGCGACGCCGACGCCGGCCCGGCGGGCCACCGTGCTCACGGGTGCGTCGGTGCCCTGGGCCGCGAAGACCTCGCGTGCGGCTTTCAGGACGCGTTCGCGGTTGCGGCGGGCGTCGGGGCGCAGGTCGGCGGGACGCCTGTCGACGGCCGTTCCCAGGGGCGCTGCGGAGGCGGGATCGTCTGTGTTGTGAGAGATCTCGTCAGGCATGTTTCTCACTTGCCGGTCAGGTGGACGGTGCCGTCCGCTTACGTGGTTGCGTGAGTTAACCAAGTCTATCGGCCTCCAGCCCGAGGAGAATCATGCAGGACCTGTCCCGTCTGTCCGGTACCACGGCACTGATCACGGGGGCGTCGGGCGGCATAGGCGCCGAGTTCGCCGCCAGGCTCGCCCAGCGCGGTGCGGACCTCGTCCTCGTGGCCCGATCGGGCGACAAACTGGAGGCGCTCGCCTCGTCTCTGCGCTCCGCACACGGCGTGCGCGTGCTGACGGAGAAGCTGGACCTGTCCGAGCCCGGGGCGCCGGGGGCAATGTTCGAGTGGACCGTCGAGCAGGGGGTAGAGGTCGGTTTCCTCGTCAACAACGCGGGCGGCGGGGTCGGCGGGGCAGCGGCGAAAGCCGATCCGGCGGGCGTCGCGGCGATGGTGAACCTGAACGGGCAAGCCCTGGTGGAAAGCACGATCCGCTTCCTGCCGGGCATGGTCTCACGTGGCCGTGGAACGATCGTGAACGTCACGAGTGCTTCCGCGTTCCTGCCCACGCCGTACCTGGCCGCCTACGCCGGGAGCAAGGCGATGGCGCAGTCATTCACACTGGCGGTCGGTGCCGAGGTCGCCGACGCGGGCGTCCGGGTGCTGGCGGTCTCCCCAGGAGTGACCGTCACAGGGCAGAAGTCCGAGGACATTCTGCCCACAATGGCGAAAATTGGCGGACTGCGGAAGCCGGAGCAAGTCGTCACCACCACTTTCCGCGCCCTGGGCTCGCGCAAGGCGTCGGTGGTCGACGGCCGCCGCAACGCGCTGTTCGCCCGCCTGGTCCAGCGCCTGCCGGATCGGGCGGCCCGCGAGCTGGGACGCCGGATGACGACGAGGCTCACCGGCTTTTGAGCGACGGGACACGCGCCGATTGAGAACCGAACGGGGCCGGGGCGGCCTGTGGAGCTGTGGCCCCGGTCATCCGCCACAGAACGCGCGGAACGTCCGGAGCCGGGACCGTTCACCCCCGGACCGCGCACGAGATCGGGGGCACGGGGCGGACGGCAGTCTCAGGGCCGCTTGAATCGGTCGGGGTTGTTGTGGTCGCGATGGCGGGGGCACTGGCATGGCGGCCACGCTTGCCCCAGTGAGTAGGCGTCGCCCTTCTGCCCGTCGAGGACGGCCACGATCGCGCGTCGGGTGGTGACGATCCCGTTGTGCGCCATGGTGTAGACGCGCATCGTCATCTTCGGCAGTCCGTCCCGGTCAGGCCGGTTGTCGGCCATCAGCGGTCCTCCTCTCCCGCTACGGGGGCGAGGAGTTGGAGCAGGCTGCGCAGGCTCCGTTTCACCATGCCGAGGTGGTAGGTCAGTTCTTCGGGTGTGGCGCCGGCCAGGTCGAGGGTTTCGGCTCCCGTGAGCGTCTGTCCGGCGACGATCAGGACGGCCTGTTCGAGGCCATCGCGGGTAGGTTTTCCGGCCGCGACGCACGCGGGGCACAGGCCCGAACGCGGCTCGGTGGGGTTGTGGGGCCCGAAGTCGCCGGGGGTGGCGCACAGCGGGCACCCGGGAGAGAGGACGGGGGTGGCCCGTCCGTCGGCGCTCACCGGATCACCAACCTCCAAGCGGTTGAGGGTCACGCCCCCGGACCGGTCGGACGGTCGCGGGGGTCTTGCATCTGGCACGCCTGGCGGGTTCGTGGTCTCGTCGGCCACCGACCACTCCTCTCCGTAGTGACTCCACTACCAAGCGAGTTCAGCGTGGCCTACTGAGGAGACCTGTTCAACGTGTCAGCGCAGGATGGAAGGCTCGGGAACGGCCTGTGAACAAGAACGAGTTGAATCCGGACGCCTCGCCCGAGGCGGCCTACGGGGCGCGTCTACGGAGGCTGCGGGAGGCTCGCGGCTGGACTCAAGAGGACCTTGCCACACGTGCGGAATATTCCAGTGTGCATGTTTCAGCCGTCGAAAATGGTCGGAAACCTCCTACCCTCCGCTTCTCGCGCAGCGCGGACCGCGCCTTCGGCATCGAGGGTGAGGACACCTTTGAGCGCCAGTTCCGCGAGATCCGCCACGGCAGCCTGCTGGAGGGGTTCCCGGAGTTCGTCGACTATGAGGGGCGCGCAGCGGAGATCCGGCTGTACGAAGTGGGCGTCATCCCGGGACTTCTCCAGACGCCGGACTACGCGGCCGTGCTGGCGGACAGCGCCCTCAAACGGGGAGCGATCACGGCCGAGCAGGCACATGAGCGGGTGACGCTCGTCGCGGAGCGGCAGACCGCGCTTGTCCGGACGCCCCCGCCGCTGATCTCTGCGGTGCTGGACGAAAGCTGTCTGCGTCGGCCCGTCGGTGAACCCGCCATCATGAACGCCCAGTTGGAGCAACTGATCGAGTTCGCCGAGCTGCCGAACACCGTGCTCCAGGTCGCTCCGTTCGCCATGGGGGCTCGCCGTCCGTTCGACCTGCCGGTCTACATCCTCACAATGTCGGACCGGTCGCTCCTGTCGTATGCCGAGTCCGCCCAGCGGGGGCATCTGGAACGGGACGGCAGGTTCGTCCTGCCCATGCTGGCGGCCTACCATCAGCTACAGGCCGAAGCCTGCTCACAGGCGGAATCCGTGGCCATGGTCAACCAGTTGCGGAAGGGCACTCCATGACGACCGAATCCCCCCGTTGGTTCAAGTCCTCGTACAGCAACAACGGCGGCGCCTGCATAGAGGTCGCCGCCAACCTCGTCGCCTCGCGCGGCGTGGTCCCCGTCCGTGACAGCAAGGACCCGCACGGCCCGGCGCTCATGTTCGAGCCGACCGCCTGGTCGTCGTTCGTCTCTGCCGTCAGGCACGGGGAGTTCCCCACCACCTGACCCCTCCGGCAACCAGCCACCGAAGCGATCGGCCCCCGGACCGGGGGCCGTCGTCGTGTCGGCACGCTGCCGCGCCGCCTCCGTCCGGCGACGCTCCGTCCGCCGCCCACCAGGGTTGGCCGACGCGATATGCGGCTCAGCGGTGGTGGTCGAGAAAGACGCGGGCTCGCTCGTCGAGCTCGGCCGCGGCCCGCACCCCGCGCGCCCGGTAGGGGCGGAGGTCGGAGCGCAGGGAGCGGATGGCCTTGAGGGTGCGGGTGGACTTCACCCCGGTCATGGTGTCGATCGCGCGGCCCCAAGTGGTACACGCCTGCTCGATGCTGCCTTGTTTGGCCTGCTGCTCGGCCTGGGCGACCAGGTCAAGGGCGATGATCCGCGCGTATGTCGTCCCCGGTCGGCTCGCCGCTGCGGTCGCGTACTGCCGGGCGGCGTTTGTCCGGTCGCCGAGGGTCTCGAACACCTTGGCCGTACGGGAGTGGACGGTGGCCGCCGGCGGTCCCCACACCAACGCCCAGAACGGCACGTCGCCCTCGGCCCCGGCTTCCAGTGCGGTCTTGGCGCGTTGGACGTCGGCGATGGCCGCCTGGCGCTGGCCGGTCTTGGCGAGGGCGTGCGCGCGGGTGACGGCGAACAGCGCCTCGACCTGGGCATCGACCCGGCCTTTTGCGCGGTCCCAGCCGGTCTCGGCCAGGGCCAGGCAGTGCTCGGGCCGGTGCAGCTTCATGCCCTGTTGCGACATTGTTCGCATCACGAATCCGTCCTGCCCGGGGACGCCGGAGGTGCGCGCGAGCGCAAGTGACTGGAGGTAGTACCGCTGTGCGAGGCCCTGTTCTCCGCTGTCGTAGGCTTTCCAACCACATAGGTGAGCTGCTGCCGAGACGACGGACAGGGCCTCGGCGCGGACTTCGTCGCTGGCGAACCGGCCCCGGCACAGCGCTGCGATGTCGGTGATGAGGTACTGCACGAACGCCGAGCGGCCGTGTTGTCCGCCGTGGCGCTCGTCCGTGTCCATGAAGAATTTGACCATGTTGCGTACCGCGGCGACGTCGGCGTGCCCGGCGACCGCGCCGCCGCTGATGGTGCGGGTGCGGGCGGCGGCTTCCTGGACGGTCTGAAGCGGGAGCGTCGCCGCAGCCATGGAGTAGGCGGAGGCGGCGAGGAAACGGCGTCTGTTCACGTCTGCCCTCCCGATAGCGGTCAGCGTCTCGATGGGATCGAAGTCCAGCGTCAGCCCGATGCTGTCATCTTCACTACCGGGTGGGGAACCAAGTCCGAGCTCGTCACGGGTGATTCTGCGGCCCAGTCGGCGGGAGAGCGCCTCGGCGAGGTACCCGGGCGTCGCCCCGGACGGTTCGGTGCCCAGAACCCAGTGGTGGACGGCCGACTTGTTCGTCCCCAGGTGCTGGGCGCTCTCTGACGCGACAGCGCGTACGGCGCGGGCAATGCCGTCGTACGACAGCCCGGACTCGTCGATCAGTGCTTTGAGCTGGTGGTTCGGTGTGCGCTGGGTCATGGGGTCCTGCCCTCCATATACCCGATATACGGCTCCGCGCGCTCGACACAGTACCCGTCAACTGCCTCGCGAAGTTAACTGATTGAGCAAGCCCGGTGACACACCGTCCACCGGGATGTGGTCGAGTGAGAGAGGTTCGTGATGAAGCGTCTGTGGGAGTCGGTGTTCGCGGGGCCGGTGATCACCGCCGTGCCGGGAGACACCGCCCGCTACAGGGAAAAGCCACAGGAATCCTCTGACCAGGGCCGGTTCGAGGACTGATCCGGCCGCACCGTCCAGTACCACCAGCGTCACCGGGGCCCGCGCCTGGCCGAGAGCCGCGCGGGCCCCGTCGTGTCTCGCCCCGAAGAGAAGGGAGAAGAAGGATGTTGACGTGTTCGGTCGACCTGCGCAGCAGCGGTGCGGGGTTATGGGAATGGCGTGGTGAGGGAGAGGGCTGGGGACGCGGCGCCGATCGCGTCCGCCCGCTGGACCACCCGGCGCTGGAAGCGCGGGCGGTCACCGACGGCAGCGCGACGCTGCTGGTCGTACGGGAGAAGGCCGCGGACCGCCCCTCGCTGTTGCGCTCGATCTCCCCGGCCCGCATCGATGCCGCGGTCTACGGCCGCGTGCTGGAGGAGTGCCAGGAGTGGCCGCTGCAAAGCGTCTGGATCGAAGCGGGCCCGCGCGGGCTGCGGTTGCAGACCGGGCTCGGTGGGGTCTGCCCGGTCTACCTCGCCTGCGACGACGGGCGGCTGACCGGCTCGTGGCAGCTCATGGACCTGCGCGAGCACCTCTCCCCGGAGGCTCTGGAGGAGAAGGAGGTGATGCGGTTGCTGACCGGTCACCCCCGCTACGGCCACGACACCCTGTTCACCGGCGTCAAACGGCTCTCTGAACGGTCCACCGCCTACGCGGACGCCGTCGGCCTGCGCCTGGTCTACCCGGCCGCCGCCGAGCACGCCCAGCCCTCCGAGCTGGCGGAAGGCACCGACGAGCGGGCCCTGGTCGAAGCGTTCGAGGCCCTGACCGACCACGTCCACGCCAAGCGACCCATCATGCCGGAGCGGACCGCCGCCCAGTTGTCCGGAGGCATGGACTCCACCAACCTGGCCATCTCCCTCGCACTCGCCCACCCCGGGACGATCACCTCGTGTGCCCTGCTCATCGGCGGCCAGGCGGGGCCTCAGCAGGAAGCACGACGCCGGGCGGTCATCGAGTCCACCGGCTTCGCTGCCGACGTAACGGTGCCGGCCGCCGACCATCCGGCGCTGTCCCCGGGCGGCCTGCGCCGGGCGCGGGCGGAGGCGATCAGCCCGCTGGACGAGCCGCACCTGGAAGCGGCCGATGCCCTCGCTCAGGCCCTGCGTGCCCGGGACATCCACACCGTGGTGGCCGGGTTCGGCGGCGACGAAGTCGCCCGCGTCCGCCACCCCGCCGGGGGGCCGGTCCTCACCCCGGTCGTACCGACCTGGTGCGGCGAGCGGGTCCGCGACCTGCTGGGCGAGGTGAACACCGGGATCGCCCCGGCCACTGTGGCGCCGGAAACCGCACTGATCGCCCTGGAGGTCGCCACCCCGCTCCTGGCGAGGCGCGGCCTGTGGGCCCTGGCCCCGTTCACCGATCCGGAGCTGGTGCGCTTCGGCCAGCGCCTGCCGGTGGAGTGGAAGGCCGACAAGCGCCTCCTGCACCGACGGCTCGCCGCCCGCAGCCTGCCCGAGCAGGTGGTCAACCCGCCGCTACGGGAGAACTTCGGCCACGTGATGAACACCGCCGTGCACGCCAACGCCACCGGGCTGCTGCGCGGCTGGGGCAAGGAACTCCACCTCATCGAGCAGGGATTCATTGACGCCGTCCAGCTTGCCGAGACTGTCGAGCGGGCCGCCATCTCGCCGCAGGAGGCGGCGCCGTACCGTACGGGACTGTTCCTGATCAGCGCGGTCGAGCTGGCCCTGCGGGCGCTGTAGACGGCTCCTCCACCGGGTAGGCGACTTCGGCGCAATCGGCCCCGCCCGCCCCGCTGATCCCGCAAGGATGGGGCGGGTGACCCACTCCTCACCCGCCCCGGAAACCCTCACCGCCTCGCCGCAGCAGGTCGGCTACCGTCCCGACCCGCACGCCGAGGACATCGCGCATGCCACCTGGTGGCGCATGGCCGCCCGCCTCCCGCGCACCCTCGCCGCCGCCGTACGCCTGGGCTGGACCGCTGACCGGGCCGCGATGCTGTGGCTGGGCCTGTGCCAGCTCGTCGTGGCCGCCTCCGCGGCCGTCGCCCTCGCGGCCCTGCCCGGGGCGATGAACCACCTCTTCAACGGTGGGGACGTCGCCGAGCGCATCACGGCCGCGGCTCCCGCGCTCATCGTCGCCGCCGTGGCGACCGCGGCGCGGGCCGGGGCGGACGCGCTCGCCGTCTACGCCGCCACCCGCCTCGCGCCCGAGGTCGCCACTGAAGCCGACATGCAGATTCTCACCGCCGCCCCCCAGGTCGAGCTGGAGGCGTACGACCGGCCCGGCTTCACCGACCGCCTCCAGGCCGCCGGCAAAGGAGCCGAAGCGACCGAGGACCTGGTCGGCGACGCACAGGCCATGATCTCCGCCCTCGCCCAGCTCGCCGCCGCGGCCTCGGTGCTCACCGTGCTGCACCCCCTGCTGCTGCCCCTGCTCCTGCTGGCCGTCGTGCCCAAGGGCGCCGCCGCGGTGACCACCGCCCGCATCCAGCACCGCGCCGACTTCCAGAACGTCTCGGACAACCACCTGCGTTACCTGCTGCGCTACTACTCCACCGACCGCCGCACCGCCGCCGAGGTCCGCGCCGCCACCATGTCCGGCTTCCTGCACACCTGGTACCGGCAGATCACCGACCGGATCAAGGCCACCCACCGCGCGGCAGCCCCGAAGGTGCTGCGGGTGACCCTGGCCGGCTCCGCCGTCAGCGGGCTGATGCTCGGCCTCACCTGGGCCGCACTCGGATGGCTCGCCGCGACCGGGCGGATGGACCTCGCCGTCGCCGCGACCGCCGTGGTGGCCGTACGCACCTCGGCCGGGGCGCTGACCTCGCTGGTGATGGCCGCCGCCCGCATGTTCCGCACCTCGCTGTACCTGGAGGACTGGCAGAGCTTCCTGCGCCACGCGAAGGCCCTGCGCGCCGAACGCGGCACCAAGACGCTCCCGGCCGGGGCTCCGACCGTGATCGAGGCGAAGGACGTCACGTACGCCTACCCGGGTGCCGGCGTCCCCGCGGTCGACGGCGTGAGCCTCACCTTGCGCCAGGGCGAACTGATCGCGCTGGTCGGCGAGAACGGCTCGGGCAAGACCACCCTCTCCCGCCTCCTCACCGGCCTGTACCTGCCCAACTCGGGATCGGTCACCTGGGACGGGACCAACCTGGCCGAGGCCGACCCGTCCGGCGTGTGGAACCGGGTCGGGCTGGTGCCGCAGGACTACACCCGCTGGCCCATGGACCTGCGCGCCAACATCCACCTCGGCCAGCCCCGCGCCGCCGACGACGCCCCGCTGCTCGAGGCCGCCCGCGCGGCCGGTGCGGACAGCGTCATCGACAAGGCCCCCTTCGGACTCGACACGCTTGTCGCGAGCTCCAACTGGGGCGGCACCGACCTCTCCGGCGGACAATGGCAGCGCATCGCCGTAGCCAGGGCCTTCTACAGGCATACCGCCGTGCTGATGCTGGACGAGCCCACGTCCGCGATGGATCCGCGGGCCGAGCACCTGGTCATCGGCAGGTTCAAGCAACTCGCCGAGGGCAAGGCAGCCCTCTTCGTGACCCACAACCTGGACAACGCCCGTGTCGCGGACCGCATCATCGTCCTCGACGGCGGCCGGATCGTGGAGTCGGGGACCTTCGACTCACTGCTCGACGCGTCCGGATTGTTTGCTGAGCTGTACAAACTTGCTCAAGATCGGTGAGAACCGGTGGTCAGCCCGCTGAGATGCGGTCGTGCTCAGCGGCGAACTTCGACGACAGCCGCGGCCTGAGACCATCGGAATCATGGGCAAGCACCGCCGACCCGGGCCACCGAACCAGCCGTCCCGCGTCACCGCGCAGGTCGACCCTCACGATCCGCTCGCTGCGTACGCCAAGAGGCGGCGTGCGCCCATGGACCAATACCGGCGCCACCGCCCGCTTCATGGTGGTGGCGGCCACCTCCGCCCCAGCGAAGTGAGGGTTCTGGAAGAGTGGACCGGTTTCGCGTACGAGCCAGTCGGCATCGCTCCCGACCTCGCTGCGGCGCAGGCGTGGGTGCATGATCTCGATCCCGGCGCACCACCGGACCCATGAGCACCCGCGCGGCCCGGCCCCGATGGAGCGGGCCGCGCCGCGCTGCGTGTTAGTGACGCCTACACCGTTTTCAGCGCTTGCGCGCGGGCCGTGAGCGCTTGCCCGGGCCCACCGTCACCACCTCGAAGTTGGACTTGGTGCGGTCCAGCCGGTGGAAGAGGTTGTCCGGCCCGGTGATGTACATCTTCGACACCCCGGCGCCCTTGAGCGTGTCCACCACCTTCGGCCAGTGGATCGGCAGGTCGAAGGTGTCCAGAAGCATCGTGCGCAGCGCGTCGGCCGTGGTCACGATGGTGCCGTCCTGGTCGGTGACCACGGGCAGCTTGGGGTCGAGGATGTCGTACTTCGGCAGGATCTCCTCGGCGGCCCGGCGCCGCAGCTCCGCGAACGCGGGCGCGTGCACCGCCGGGACCATGGTGTACATGGAGTAGCCGCCGGCCTGGCTGATCGCCTTCTTGAACCCCTCCAGCTCCTGCTCGCGCAGCGAGACCATGAAGAAGCCGTCGTCGAGATAGCCGGAGTAGTCGTACCACTCACCGCGCTCGCCGAGCTCGGTGAGGATCTCCGTCAGCTTCTCCTGCGGAGTGCGGACGAAGGTGTGGGTGACCGCGTCCTGGTGCTCCTCGGCGAAGTACGCGTGCTCACAGCGGGCCAGCTCCGCGGTGAGCCGCACCACCTCGGGGAACGGCAGCGAACTGACGTACGCCGCGGCCGCCTTCTGCCCGAAGCTGGGGCCCACGCACAGGTCGGGGACCAGTCCGTGCTCCTGCTCCGCGCGGTCCGCCGAGGCCATCGAGTTCACCAGGAAGGCGATCTGGGTGGCCTCGGAGTAGTCGTCCTCGGAGTCGCGGAGCCGGTCGAAGACCGAGTAGCCCAGCGCCTCGTCGGCCTCGGCGAGCCGCTTGCGGGCGAACGGGTCGAGCGTCAGGAACCTGCCCACCTCGGAGAAGCCGGAGGGCCCCATACCGGGGAAGACGATGGCCGTCTTCGTCTGCTCGGATGCCGTCATGATGTGGTGCCTTACTCTCGATCCTGCCGTCGCTCAGTCCTGCGCCCGGCGGTTGAAGCCTCGGATGCCGATGGTCCCGAAGATCAGGATCGCCGCTCCGATCGCGGAGAAGCAGATCCACAGCGGGATCGACTCCGGCACCTTGGGCCCGGGTTCCAGCAGCAGTCCGCGCATCGCCTCGGTGACGTAGGTCAGCGGGTTGAAGGAGCACAGGATCTGGAACCAGCGGACGCTCTCCAGGCTCCGCCACGGGAACTGCGTGGCCCCGGTGAACATGATCGGGGTGAGCGTCATGGCGAAGACGATGGAGATATGACGCGCGGGCGCCAGGGTGCCCAGGGTCAGGCCGACACAGCCGCCGACCAGTCCGCCCAGGCTCAGGATGCCCAGCGTCACCGGCATCTTCTCCAGCGGCCAGGAGACGTCGTCCAGCAGCGCCAGACCGATCGGGATCATGACCAGGGAGCCGATCAGACCGCGCATCGCGCCGAAGACCGCCTTCTCCACCGCCACCAGGGAGACCGGGATGGGGGCGAGCAATCGGTCCTCGATCTCCTTGGTCCAGGAGAAGTCGATGGCCAGCGGCAGCGCGGTGTTCTGGAGGGCGACCAGGAAGCTGTTGAGCGCCACCACACCGGGCAGCAGCACCTGCTGGAAGCCCGGCTGGGTGAAGCCGATCTCGCCGAGCACCTTGCCGAAGACGAACAGCATGAAGAACGGTTCCACGATGACCTGGCCCAGGAACGGGCCCATCTCGCGGCCGGTGACGAAGATGTCCCGCCACAGGATGAAGAAGAACGTCCGCCACCGGTTGGCGCGGCGCCGGTGGCGCCCGGCGCGGCGCTTGGCGTCGGGTAGTTCGAGTTCGAGTTCGGGCTGCGGCTCGGGCTCGGGCTCCACGAGCGGCGAACGGGCGTCGGCCGCCGCGATGATGGCGTTCAGCGCCGCCTTCGCGTCCTGAGCGGCCTGGGTCGCCGACGGGGCCGGTATCGGCTTTATGACGAGCGTCAGGGTGTCCCCGATGTCGCCGCCGCCGTGCGGGGCGCCCATGCCCCTGGCCTCGTGGTGCCGGTGCTCCTGCGGCCGGCTCTGCTGCTGCCGGGGGTCGGGCTGCCGGATCTCCGGCGCCTTGCTCTCGTGTGTGACCGGCGTGTTCGGGCCGGCCTTCTGCACCTCGGCGCCCGGACGCGGGGCCGCCGGCTTGGACCGGACGAGCACGGTCCTGGTGTCCTCGAAGCCGTCGTCCTCGGGGGACTTGGACTCCGTGGCCCGCGGGTCGGTGATGCCGTTCCCGTCCGGCCTGGCAGCGGGGGTCCTGGGGTCGGCGGGCCGGTGCTCACCGCCCCTGGCGGCGCCGCCCTGGTGCGCGGGTCCCCCGGCGCCGGCCGCGGGCTTCTCCTCCGCGGCCCTGCCACCCGTGGTCCCGCCCGTCGATGACGTGGGTCGAGAGGAGGAGCTCATCGCATCTCCTTCCCCGTCAGGTCGACAAAGACGTCTTCCAGGCTCGCCTTGCTCACATTCAGGTCCTTGATTTCGCAGCCGGTGTCGGTCAGGGCCTTGATGACCGTGGGCAGAAGTACGGAGGACGACGCGTTGCTGTAGACCTTCATCCGGAAGGTGCCGTCGTCGGCCCCGGCCCCGCCCATGGCTGCGGCCATCTCGTCCGCGGCGCTGAGCACCTCGACCCGCTCGGCGACCCCGAGGCCCTGCACCATGTGGACCACGCCGTTCATCCCGCTGTGCGGCGGGCGCACCGAGACGGTCAGCGCGGTGTTGCTCATCCGGCTGGTCAGTGCCTCGGGGGTGTCCAGGGCGAGCAGCTTGCCGTGGTCGACGATGCCGATCCGGTCACACAGCTTGGAGGCTTCCTCCATGTCGTGGGTGGTGATGACCACCGTGACGCCACGGGTCTTCAGTTCGGCGACCCGGTCGCGTACGAAGATCTGTGACTGCGGGTCGAGGCCGGTGGCCGGCTCGTCCAGGAACAGCACCCGGGGGCGGTGCATCAGCGCCCGCGCGATCATCACGCGCTGTGCCTGACCACCGGAGACCTGGTCCGCCCGGGCCTTGGCGTGGTCGCCGAGGCCGACCCACTCCAGGCTCTCGTCCGCCAGGCGGTTGCGCTCCGAGCGGGGGAGACCGTGGTAGCCGGCGTGGAAGGTCAGGTTCTGGCGGATCGTGAGTGACCGGTCCAGGTTGTTGCGCTGCGGCACGATGGCGAAGGACTGCCGCGCCACCGCCGGCCTGCGCACCACGTCGACGCCCTGCACGAAGGCACGCCCGCCGGTGGGGGCGACACGGGTGGTCAGGATGCCGATGGTGGTGGTCTTGCCCGCTCCGTTGGGTCCGAGGAAGCCGAAGACCTCACCGTGCCTGACGGTGAAGCTGAGATTGTCGACAGCCGGAACGGGCCGGCCGGGATACTTCTTGATCAAGCCGTCGACAACGACGGCGAAGTCAATAGGGCGTGTTGTGTTCATCGCTGTCGTCGCACCGATTTAATTGGCTTGAGGAGAACATTACTTTCCTCTTGTTTAACACGACCACTTGACTCCCGACCCCTGACTGCCTGGAGATTAGGGGGTGGTGGCGCGGGTGAGGGGGCCTTAGGGGGCGCCTGCTGTGTCCCGCTGTGTCCCGGGCCACGCCGGGATGGCGTGGTACCCGCATATAGCGCGTACCGCGAATAGCGGTTACTAGGGGTTGTGGGTCAGGAGACGGGCTCATAACCTCACGGAGTCAGCATCTCGGACGAGCGTGGTCGACGCGCCCCACCATCGCACTCGTACCCGGCCCCTCAGTGCAATCGCGGGGATGTACTCCTTGAGCCAGATCAAGCCCGATGATGTGGGCCTTATTCGGATATTGCAAACGGAAACCCCGAGTAGTTTCCGGCTGATCTGTTTCCCGGAATCCGCCCACTCCACCGCGTACTACCTCTCGCTGTCCGAGCTTCTGCTGCCCACCGTCGAGGTGTTGGCGATCCAGTACCCCCTGTACGTGGGCGTCGACGACGATGAGCGGCTGACCGATTCGGCCGACCTCGCGGACCGGATCTTCGGTGCGCTGGGGGAGTGGATGGACCGCCCGCTGGCCTTCTTCGGCCACCGGGCCGGCGCCGACCTCGCCTACCGCGTCGCCGAGCGCCTGGAACGGGAGACCGGGACGGCGCTGCTGACCCTGTTCGTATCCGGCCGCACCGCGCACTGGGGCATGTCCCTGGGGCCCCCGGAGCTCGGCTGCCGGATCGTCGCCCTCGCCGGTGAGGGCGACCCCAAGACCCCGCTGCGCGGCGTACGGGCCTGGCGGCGGCGTACGAGCGGACGATTCGACCTCGAGGTGTTTCCCGGCGCCCGCTACTACCTCGACTCGAGCCGGAGAGAGGTCGTCAACCTGGTGCATGACCAGTTGCTCTCGCATGTCCCCGGCGATGCCGAGTGGGAGACCGGCTTCGAAGACCAGGGAGCCTAGGGGGACCCGCCCAGGGCTGCCCGTATCTCCTGAGCGAACTCCTGAGCGAAAAGGAAAAGAGTACGTTCGATGACCGCGAAGATCTACGCGCTCGACTCGGTGCAGACCCTGGCCGACTTCGAGCTGGACGCGCTGCGCGTCGCCGATGTGATCCGCGAGCACGGGGTGACCCACGGCGACCGCGTCATCTTCAAGGCGGGAAACTCCGCCGCCTATGTGAGTGTGCTGTTCGCGCTCATGCACGTGGGAGCCTCCATCGTGCTGATCGACCAGCAGGAGCACCCGGACGAGACCCGGCGGATCGCCCGGCGCACCGGCGCCGCGATCGCCTTCGTGGACGACGACGCCCCGATCCACGCCGATATCCGTACGGTGAACCTCTACGAACTGATCGCCCCGGCCGCCGGGCGCCCGCTCACCACCCGGGAGCTGTCCTTCGACGCCTGGGCCGACCGCCGCGACGGCCTGATCATGTGGACCTCAGGCTCTACCGGCGAGCCCAAGGGCGCCGTCAAGTCCGGCCGTAAATTCCTCACCAACCTGGAGCGCAACGCCGCCCAGGTCGGGCACCGGCCGGACGACGTACTGCTGCCGCTGCTGCCCTTCGCCCACCAGTACGGGCTGTCCATGGTCCTCATCGCCTGGCTCACCCGCTGCTCGCTGGTGATCGCCCCGTACAAGCGCCTGGACCGGGCCGTGCAGATGGCCGGACGGACCGGCGCCACGGTGATCGACGCCACCCCGTCCAGTTACCGCACCATGCTCAACCTGGTCGGCCGCAAGCCGTCGCTGCGGGCGCAGTTGGAAGGCGTCCGGATGTTCTGCTCGGGCGCCGCGCCGCTCGACGGCGCGCTCTCCGAGCGCTATGTGGCCGAGTTCGGCCTGTCGTTGCTGGACAGCTACGGCAGCACCGAGCTGGGCAACATAGCCTTCGCCACCCTGGAGAACCCGGTCTCCTGCGGCCGGGCCATGGAGGGCATCAAGCTGCGCGTCATCGACGAGGACGGCCACCCGGCCGCCCCCGGCGAGGCCGGTGAGATCGAGGTCGACACCCCCGACGCGCTCGAGGGCCATCTCGCCGAGGACGGCACCATCGACGCCGTGCCCACCGGCTGGCAGACCACCGGCGACCTCGGCTACCTCGACGCCGACGACAACCTGTTCGTCCTCGGGCGGAAGTTCGCGGTGCACCGCTCCGGCTACACGCTCCACCCCGAGCTGATCGAGCGGAAGGCCGCCCTCGCCGAGATCTCCACCCGGATCGTGCCGCTCCCCGACGAGCGCCGGGCCGGCGACACCCAGTTGGTCTTCTTCGTGGAGGACGACGAGCTGCGGGACGCCAAGCACTGGCGGGAGCGGCTCTGCGAGGTGCTGCCGCTGTATGAACAGCCCAACCGCGTCGAGGTGCTGGAGAGCTTCCCGCTCAACCGCAACGGCAAGCCGGACAAGCGCCGGCTCGAGCAGATCGCCCAGGGCTGAGACATGACAGGGGGAGCCGGCGGCGCGCGTCGGCTCCCCCTGTGTGCTGGATATGTACGGCAGTGGCGGTCAGTCGTACGGAAGCTCCAGCGGCGCGAAGTCGTCGAAGAGATCACCGGGGCCCGGATTGTCCGGATGCGTGGTGCCGCCGAGGTGGTGGAGGACTCCCCACACCGCGTTCAGCGCCGTGGTCACCGCTCCCTCGGCGAACCCGGCCGTCCAGGAGACATCGTCCCCGCACAGGAAGAAGCCCTGCTGCGCCGGGTCCATCCCGTCCTGCATGAACTGGGTGAACAGCCGCCGCTGATAGCGGTAGTGGCCGGGCAGATTGTTCTTGAAGGCCCCCATGAAGCGGGGCTCGGTCTCCCAGGTGACGGTGAGCGGCCCCGCGATGATGTGCGACCGGATGTCCACATCCGGATAGATCGCGGCCAGCTTGGTCAGCAGCGTCTCCAGCCGCTCCTCGGCCGAGAGCGTGGCGACCTTCAGCGAGTCGTCGTTCCAGGTGTACGACAGGCACATCACCCCGGGCCGGTCGGGCCCGTCGTCGAACAGATAGACCCCGCGCGGCATCCGGTCGGTGAGCGTCATGCTCATCACGTCGTGGCCGGTCGCCGGGTCGGCGTCGCGCCAGAACGGCCGGTCGACCAGGACGAACAGCTTGGACGCGCCCATGTAGTGGGTGCGCTCGACGGCCGTCCACAGCGGAGTGGACAGCAGCGACGGATCGCAGTCGACCCGGTTCAGCAGCGTCCACACATGCGGGCTGTAGACCACCGCGGGGAACTCGCGCTCCTCGCCGCTCTCATCCGTCACCCGCACGCCGTCGGCGGTCCGCCGCAGCCGGGTGACCGCGGGGCGGGGCCGGCCGCCGTGCAGCGACGCCAGCGAAGTGCCCCGCGGCCAGTGGGCGAGGTTCTCCGGCTGGTGCTCCCACAGCCCGTTCGGCACCTGCGAGGAGCCGCCGACTATGCCCACCTGGTTGTCGTCGGCCTCGGTGACCACGACGCGCAGGATCTCCAGCACCGAGTTGGGGAAGTCGGTGTCCCAGCCGCCGGTGCCGAAGCCCACCTGGCCGAAGATCTCCCGGTGGCGGAACGACTGGA
>NZ_JAHLEM010000155.1 GCF_018883605.1 Streptomyces niphimycinicus
GACCACGACGCGCAGGATCTCCAGCACCGAGTTGGGGAAGTCGGTGTCCCAGCCGCCGGTGCCGAAGCCCACCTGGCCGAAGATCTCCCGGTGGCGGAACGACTGGAAGGTGGACGAGGTGGCGAGGAAGCCGTAGAAGGACTGGTCGTCGAACTCCTTGACCAGCGCGTTCCATACGGTCTTCAGCGTGGTGACGTCCCGCCGCTGGATGGCGTCCCGCAGCGTGCCCAGGTCGGCGCGCTCCTGGAGCGCCTTGTCCCACGCGTCGGCGACCTCCTGGTAGACCCCCGGAAGCTCGCCGGCGGTGCGCGCCCGGTCCTGACCGCCGTTCAGGTCGATCAGCGTGCTCGCGGTGGCCGGCGCCAAAGGATTAGGGAAAGGACGAGTGGACACGCCCAGCAGATCGATGTAATGGAACAGCGATCGAGCGGAGACGGGAAAGCGCATCGCCCCCATCTCCGCCTTGTATTCCGGATTCCCGGGGAAGGGTATGGACCGCATCCGGCCGCCCAGTTGCTCCGCTTCATAAAGAACTGGGGAAAGCCCTAGTCGTAGAAGCTCATAGGCCGCGGTCAGTCCGGACATGCCGCCGCCGATGACGGCGACTTCGGTCCCGTGCATCGCAGCAGGCAGGGAGCCCAAACCGGCTGGATGGGACAGCCACCTGTCATAGGAATAGGGGAAATCCGGCACGAGCATGGTCGTGGCGGACGCGGTAGCGCACGTCATGGCATCAACCTCTTGGGGCCGAGTGGCATCGCGGGGATATCAGGCGGTGTAAGCGACATCGAAATCCAGGCTCGCGGGCAGTTCTCGGCGCTGGCTGATGTTGATCTTCCGGTAGACACGGGTCAAGTGTTGTTCCACCGTGGAGATCGTGATGTAGAGCTTAGCGGCGATCTCCCGGTTGGTGTAGCCGGAAGCTGCTAGTGCCGCGACCCGGCTCTCGGCGTCGGAGAGTTCGGAAAAGGCGGCCGTATCCTCGCCGGTACGGGTCGCTTCCGACAGGGCCGAACGGGCCGGAGTGCGCTGAAGCGAACGGGACAGCTCCTCCGCGCCGCAACTGTCCGCGAGCCGCAGGGCCCGACGGGTCATCAGCCGGCTGGTGTCCAGATCGCCGAGCTGCTTGTGCGCCTCCGCCAGATCCGCCAGCGCCCGCGCCATCTCGTACCAGCCACCGCTCGCCTGGAGCACCCCCACCGCCTGCTGGAGCAGCGCGATCCGCTCGTTCAGCGGCCGGGTGGCGGCCAGCACCCGCAGTGCGGCGCCCCGGGTGCGGGACGAGGACTCCCCGGCCAGCTCCAACTGCTCCTCCGCCAGCCGCGCCGCCCGCTCCTGGCCGCCCAGGGTCAGCCAGGTCTCGGCGGCACCGAGCCGCCAGGTCAGGGTGGCGGGCGAGTCCAGGCCCCAGGCGGCCATCTTCTCGCCGCAGGCGCGGAAGTCGGTGAGGGCCGCGTGCTGCCGGCCGGTGGCCAGTTGGTGCCGGGCCCGGGCGTAGAGGTAGTGCAGCCCGAAGCGGTTCCGGTACATCTCCTCCGGCACCGGGCGGGCGAGCAGTTCGGCCGCCGCGTCGTGGTTGCCCATCGCGGTGTGCGCGTTGATCAGCATCCCGAGCGGCATGCCGACGGTGACCCCCCAGCCGCGCGCCGGAAGCTCCTCCAGCGCCCGCTCCGCGTACCGGACCGTGTCCCGCAGCCGTCCGACCCGCAGGGCGATCTGGGCCCGCAGCACACAGAAGTAGGCCAGCAGCGCCTTGGCGCCGCGCTCCGAGGTCTCCTCGATCAGCCGGTCGCACCAACTGGTGGCGGTCGCGTGGCGGTCCGCGTACACCAGCGTCTGGAGCGCGGCGTGCACCGTCAGCATCGTCCGGTCGGAGAGCCGGACGGTCTCCAGCACCCGCTCGGCCGCCCGCACGGCGCGCTCGTCGACACCGCGGCTCAGTACGGTCCGCAGCGCCCGGTACGCGGTCAACTGAGGCGACTCCGGGGACTGGCCCGGCGACAGCGGGCCGACGTCCCACGGGCCGTCGCACTCCTCCCGGTCCAGGAAGGGCCGCAGTTCGGGGTGGTCGGGGTAGGTGGCGGACAGCGCGAGCCGGATGGCGCGCAGCGCGGTGTCCAGACCGGTGCCCGGGTGCTCGGCGGCGGCCCGGCTGACCTGCTCCAGCGCGGCGGCCGCCTCGCCCATCCGGCCCAGCCCCAGCAGCCCGATGACGACCGGGATGGTCTGCGGCGCGGGCAGCAGCCCGCTGCCGGCCGGACCGGCCAGCGCCTGGAGCCGCCGCATCTGGGACAGCGGGTTGAACGGCCACATGGCCTGCACCATGGCCGCCTGGAGTTGCAGCGCCTCGCGCTCGTCGGTGCTGTACCGGCCGGCCATCTGAAGGCAGTTCATGGCGAGTTCCCTGCGGTCCGCGGCGATGGCGTGCACGGCCGCGTCGCGCAGCGCCTGCGAGATCCACTCCTCGACCGGCCCGGGCGCCTCGTGGCTGAGCAGATGGCGGGCCACGTCGAGGGGGTCGGCGCCCTCCTCGTACAGCAGCCGGGCGGCGCGCAGATGCAGCGGGCCCAGCTCGTGCGGCTCCAGATCGTCCAGCAGCACGGTGCGCACCGCGTCGCTGCGGAACCGTCCGCCGTGCAGGATGCCCACCTCGGTGAGCAGCCCGACGGACTGCCGGACCAGCCGCTCCTCGACCTCGATCAGCCTGCTCAGCAGGGGAACGGACGTGGCGTCACCCAGCAGCGCGACCCCGTGGGCCACTCGGCGGTGGGCCGGGCCGCCGCGGTACACGCAGGACAGCGCCGCCTGCCGGAACAGCTCTCCGGCCACCGGGGCGTCCGTTCCGGGCGCGGGGTCGAGGGGGCCGCGGGTCAGGCGGGAGAACCGGTCGTCCAGGAGGCCGCGCAGCAGCAGCAGATTGCCGCCGGTCATCTCGTGGTACGCGGCGGCGTGGCGCCCGGCCTCCGGGGTGCCCAACTCCTCCGTCAGCAGCGTGGAGATGCCCGCGACGGTGAGCGGGGCGAGCCGGACATGGCACACCTTCGGCTCGTGCAGCAGCTCGTCCAGGGCGGTGGCGGCGGGGCCGGTCAGTGCCCCGCGGCTGACCACGACGGACAGCGCCTCGGAGCGGCAGCGGCGGATGCCGTACGCCAGGCAGCGCAGCGACGGAAGGTCGGCGAACTGGACGTCGTCGATGGCGATCAGCAGGGGGGCGTCCCCGGTCAGCTCGTCGAGCGTGCGGTGGAAGTCCTGGAGCAGCGGGAGTTCGGCCTCGACGGGGCCGTGCGGGTTCCGGAGCGCCTCGAGGCCGGGCCGCGGCCTGGCGGGCTGAAGATGGGCCGGCATGCCCTGGTAGAGCTGCTCGAGCACGGCATAGGGGAACTTCTGCTCCGAGGCGGAGGCGACCGCGGGCAGTACCCGGACGCCGCGCCCACCCGCCGTGTCCGCCACGGTGTGCAGCAGTGCGGTCTTTCCCGATGTAACGGCGCCGCTGATCACGGCGAGCCGGCTTCCCTCGCGGGCGCCCTCGAAGAGGAGCCGATTGAGCCGGGCTATCTCCTGATCGCGCTCCACCAACACGTACGAAACACCTTCCCCGATTTAACGTATGCGCGGGGGTCTTGAAAGCGAATCACCGTGCATGGCGCACCTGGTAATGCATCGTCCCCCGAGTCGAAAATACCGCGCCGCTGTTGTGCCCCAGGTCCCTTCCGTTGCTGACACCCTGTGCGGCGGCATGGCTGCTCTGTGTCATGTCGCGTCTACTTCCGCCCCTCCCGGCCGGGTTGGGCATGCCAGCCCAGGATCAGGGGTATGGGGCGGATGCGCACTCTAGCAGTGCTGTTGGTAGGAAAAGATGACCGTCTCGTCACGGGAGAAACTGTTCGATTATGGTTTCGCCCCCGTAACCGAGTTGTGAAGCCGCCCGTCGGCTCTCAGATCGCGCGTCGCCGCTGGTGGTTGGGGGGTTGCCAGGGGTAACGCCCCTGTCGGATGTGAAAGTTGCGCAAAAGTGTCGGAATCTAGCGAACCTCGAGTTCGTCCCCACGCATCCCGTTGTGTGTGTTTCCGCTGTTCCATGGTCGTAGCCATCGTCGCCCGGAGCGTCCATTAACATCGCCGCGGCCACCGAATGGACCACGGTGTGTCATGGGCCACTATGGGAACGGCTACTAGGGAAACAACTAGTCGCCCGAGAAAACGGGAGGAAGTGCGCGTGATCAACCAGAAGTTGACATTTGTTGTCGGTACCGGTCGGTGTGGTTCGACGGCTCTGTCCCAGGTCATCAATATTCATCCGGATGTTCTCAGCATCAATGAATTGTTCGCCAGTATTCCCGATGCGGAGATGCTGGACGAGGCTCCGCTGAGCGGCGCGGAGTTCTGGGGATATCTCTCCCGGCCCAACGTGGTCACCAATAGCATGATCAAAAATGGCGCCACCCCGCCCGAGTTCCTCTACCACAAGCTGCCCAAGCGGCGGTTCGACGCGGAGACCACCGGTATTCCGGCCATCAGCGTCATGGTGCTGCCCCATCTGACCGACGATCCCGACGCGCTCTTCGACGAGTTGGAGTCCGAGGTCACCTCCTGGCCCACCCGCCGTCCGGCAGACCACTGGACGGCCCTCTTCGCCTCCCTCGGCACACGGTTCGGCAACCCCGGTGCCGTCGTCGAGCGGACCGGCCTGTCCATCGGCCGCGTGCCGGAGATGCACCGCGCCTTCCCCGAGGCGCGCTTTGTGCACCTCTACCGCGAGGGCCCCGACTGCGCCGTCTCCATGAGCCGCCACTTCAGCTTCCGGATGATCCCGCTGCTGTGGGAGATGGCCACGCACCTCGGCCTGGAGACCCCGCGGCATCTGACACCGCAGCACGCGGCCCAGCTCCCGCCCGACCTGGCACCGCTGCTGAGCGACCGGTACGACCCGGCGCTGGTGATGGAGCGCACCATCCCGCTCAGCGCGTTCGGCACCCTGTGGTCCGAGACGATCCTCGACGGTCTGCGGAAGCTGGACGACGTCCCGGCGGAGCAGCGCACCGCGCTGTCCTACGAGGCCCTGCTGGAAGAGCCGGAGAAGGAACTGATCCGGCTCGCCGAGTTCATCGGGGTGGAACCGCACCGCACCTGGCTGGACGCCTCCATCGCCCACCTCGACGGCGGCCGGCCCGGCGCGGCGCGGAAGCTGCCCGAGGCGGAGCTCACCCCGCTGCTCGAGTCCTGTAGCCCGGGCACCCGGGCGCTGGCCGCCCACCAGTAGGGCGCGCGTCGTCACCCGGCGACGGCCGCTCACCCCGAGGCCGGTCGCCGGGTGGCGCCCTGCTGTCTTGTCCTGGCCTGTCCGGCCTGGCTCAGGCACGCTGTGGCCTGGCTCATATGTCCTGGGCACGCTGTGGCCGGGCGTCCATAGCCGGTGCCTATCATCATGGTGTGCAGTTGCATCAGCTCCGTTATTTCGCCACCGTCGCGGAGACCCGGCACTTCACCCGCGCCGCGGAGCTTCTGCATGTCGCCCAGCCCTCCCTGTCCCAGCAGATCCGCGCCCTGGAGCGGGAGCTGGGAGCCGATCTCTTCCACCGGGCGCGCGGCAATATCGCCCTCACCGACGCGGGAGAGGCACTGCTCCCGCTGGCCCGCCAGATCCTCGCCGATGCCGAGACCGCGCACCGCGAGGTCCAGGAGGTCGCTCAGCTACGGCGCGGCCGGGTGCGGCTGGGGGCCACACCGAGCCTGTGCGCCAGCTTCGTCCCCGATGTGCTGCGCCGCTTCCATGACGAGTTCCCGGGCATCGAGCTGATCGTGGACGAGGGCGGCTCCCAGGACCTGGTCCGTACGCTCTCCGCGGGCGAGCTGGACCTCGCGCTGATCATCACCCCGCTGCCCGGCCAGGCCCCCGCGCTCGCCGCCACCGAGCTGCTGCGGGAGGAGCTGGTGGTGGCCTCCTCGCCCGCCTCCCCACCCCCCACCCGGCGCCGGCGGATCCTGGTCGAGGATCTGCGGGACCGGCCGATGGTGATGTTCCGGCGCGGCTACGACCTGCGCGAATTCACCACGGCGGTCTGCCGGGCGGCCGGGTTCGAGCCGTCCTTCACGGTCGAGGGCGGCGAGATGGACGCGGTGCTGGGCTTCGTACGGGCCGGGCTCGGCATCGCCGTACTGCCGGGGATGGTGGCGGCCCGGTCCGGGCTGCGGATCACCCCGTTCGCGGGCCACGATATGCAGCGCACCATCGCCGTCGCCCACCGTAAGGACGTCGCGCCGCCCCGGGCCGCGCGGGAGCTGCGCCGGGTGCTGCTCGAGCATCTGCGGACGGCGGCCGCGGGGGAGTTCGGCCTGCCGCCGAACACGACGCGACTGCTGCCGTAGCGGTGCGGGGGCGGGCCGGTGCGAACCGTAAGGCCGCCGCGAGGTGTGCGCTCGGGGGCGGGACGACCGTAAGGCCGCCGCGAAGTGGGTGCCACGGGGCGGGACGACCGTAAGGCCGCCGCGCGGGTCGTCGTGCCGTCAGCCCCAGATCGCGTGGGCCAGCGCCACACCCGCGAAGGCGGCGCCCACCCCGGCCACCAGACTCAGCACCACATTCGCCACGGCGAAGAGCCGGGCGCCCTCCTCGGCCAGCCGCAGGGTCTCGTACGAGAACGTCGAGTACGTCGTCAGCGCCCCGCACAGCCCCGTGCCCAGCAGCAGTTGCACCCGCTCGGACGCCGCCCCCTCCGCCGCCGCGCCGGTCAGCAGGCCCAGCACCAGAGCGCCCACCACATTGACCAGGAACGTGCCCCAGGGGAACACCGAGTCATGCCGTGCCTGGACCGCGCGGTCGGTCAGATAGCGCAGTGGGGCACCGACCATCGCGCCCGCGACCACCAGCAGCCAGTTCACCGGGCCCGGCCCCGGGGGTACACGATCTCGACCGGGTCGACCACCACCAGGCCGTCACCCACGATCTCCTCCAGCTCGGGCAGGAAGGACCGCACCCGCTCCTCCGTATCGATCATCACGATGGCCATGGGCAAGTCCTCGCCGAGCGACAGCAGCCGCGAGGTGTGGATCAGGGACGAGGAGCCGTACCCCTCGACGCCGCGGAACACGCTCGCACCCGCGAGCCCCGCACGATGGGCGCGGTGCACGATCTCGGCGGACAGCGGTCTGCGATGCCAGGTGTCGTTCTCGCCGATGAAGACGGTCAGCCGCAGCGCGGGCTGGCCGGTCACCGGGCCGCCCTCCCGCCGGGCCCGCCGCCGTACGCGCCCAGGACGCGCCGGGCCGCCGCCACGGCGGCCCATACGGCCACCATCGCCACCACGAGCGTCCCGGCCAGATAGGCGAAGGCGATCGCGAAACGGCCGTCCTGGACCAGCCGGGTGAAGTCCACGGCATAGGTCGAGAAGGTGGTGAAGCCGCCGAGCACACCGGTGCCGAAGAAGGGCCGTACCAGCCGGTGGGCCGTCCACATCTCGGTGATCAGCACCAGGAAGACGCCGATGACCGCGCAGCCGACGGCGTTGACCAGCAGGATCGTCCAGGGGAAGGCGCTGGACGGGGTCGGCCACAGCAGCGACGCCGCGTAGCGTGCCGTCGCCCCGAGCGCGCCGCCCACCGCCACCACGGCCACCACGGGGCCCTGCCCCCGCCAGGGGTGGTGCCGGGCGGGCGGGGCCGGGCCGGTATCGGGGTCGATGGGCTCGTCCACCACATCCGACCGTGAGTTGCCCATAGGGATCAGGCTACGTCGTGACGGCGACACCGGCCGATCTGGGAGGGCGGCCAGGACGTACGGGAGCCCACGGGAGCCGGTCAGTGATCCCGGCGCGCCACGAAGTCGCACAGCGCGTGCAGAACCCGCGTCGCCGGCCCGTCCGGCAGCCCGTTCACCGCGGTCCTGGCGCGCAGCAGCCGGGCGTGCATCACCGTCCGCGCCTCCGCCAGCGCCCCGCAGCGGTGCAGCAGCGCGACCGCCCTCGGCAGCCCGGCCCCTTCCGGGCCCGCGGTGGCGGCGGTCAGCAGGGTGCGCAACTCACCCGCCTCCGGCCGCTCGTCGGCCAGCGCCAGCAGCACCGGCAGGCTGGCGACACCGATCGCGAGATCCTTGCCCTGTTCCTTGCCGGAGACCTCGGAGGTGGAGGTGATGTCGAGGATGTCGTCGGATATCTGGAAGGCGATTCCCAGATGTTCGCCGTACTCGGCGAGCGCCTGGACGGCGGGCTCCGGGGCGCCCGTCCGGACCGCCCCCAGTTGCAGCGCCATGGCGATGAGCGAGGCCGACTTCCCCGCCACCACCGTGAAGTAGTGGGAGAGCGGATCGGCGTCGTCCGAGGGGCCGACGAGTTCCCGTATCTGGCCCATGATCAGCCGATTGGTGACCTTGGACTGCAATCGGATGGCTTCCGGGCCGAGTTCCGCGGCGAGCTGGGCGGCCTTCGACAGCAGCCAATTGCCCGCGAGTACGGCGGTGGTGTTGCCCCAGCGGGCGTTGACGCTGGGCACTCCGCGCCGGGTGCGGGCCTGGTCCATGACGTCGTCGTGGTAGAGCGAGGCGACGTGCACCAGCTCGGCCAGGGTGGCGGCTTTCACGGCGGCGGATGGATCGCGCTCGCCGAACTCCGCGCCGACCAGCGCCAGAAGCGGGCGCAGCCGCTTTCCGCCGGGGCCGAAGAGATGTCCGGCGATCTCCGCGACCCAAGGGTCCCGGGCCTCGGCGGCGAGCGCGCGGAGCTGCTCCTCCGAGGCGTCCATCCCGCGTTCCAGCCGGGCCGTGAGCGCGGGGTCGCCGGTGGTGAGCTCCATGGCCATGGAGCCCCTGGGCTCGGTTGTGGCGGACGCGACCATGCCGCGGACCGTAGGCCAGGGACATACCGGAACACTGAATTCCGTCAGGAAGGTGCCATTTCCGTATCCCAGGCTTTTTCCCAGGGCCCTCGGGGAACCCCTCGGCGGGTGCCCGCTCCGGCCGGTACCGTCAAGCCTGACGACGCCGATCGCGAGCGAGGAGAACAGCGATGAGCAACCCCTTCGAGAACCCCGACGGCCGCTATCTCGTGCTCGTCAACGAGGAGGGGCAGCACTCCCTGTGGCCGGCCTTCGCCGAGGTCCCCGCGGGCTGGACGGTCGCCCATGGCGAGGACGACCGCCAGGCGTGCCTGGACTACGTCAACGAGCACTGGACCGATATGCGGCCCAAGAGCCTGATCACCGCGATGGATGGCACCTCGGCCTGACCGGACCCGCACTCGGTTGGCAGTTTCCGGCCGTATCTCTTCCCTTTTGGCGCCGCATGGCCTGAACGCGTGCCTTACGGTTGCGATGGGCCCCACGGCGTTACGTTGACGGTGTGACGACCGACGCGAACGCCGACCTTCCGGCGACCATGCGGGCCTGGGTGGTCCCCGCCCCGGGCCGGATCGAGCAGGTGGAGCTGCCGGTGCCACGGCCGGCGGAGGACGAACTGCTGATCCGGGTCCGGGCCTGCGGGGTGTGCCGCACCGATCTGCATGTCCGCGACGGCGATCTGCCCCCGCACCGCAGCCCCGTCGTCCCCGGCCACGAGGCCGTCGGCGAGGTCGTCGCGGCGGGTTCGCGGGCGCATGGCCCCGGCCCCGGAGTCCGGCTCGGCGTCCCCTGGCTGCGGCGCACCTGCGGCCACTGCCGCTACTGCCTCCGGGGCCAGGAGAATCTCTGCCCGTCCTCGGAGTACACCGGCTGGGACGCGGACGGCGGCTACGCCGAGTACGTCACCGTACCGGCGGCCTACGCCTATGAGCTGCCCTCCGGATACACCGACGAGGAACTCGCCCCGCTGCTGTGCGCCGGCATCATCGGCTACCGCGCCCTGCGCCGCGCCGACCTGCCGCCGGGCGGCCGGCTCGGCATCTACGGCTTCGGCGGCTCCGCCCACCTCACCGCCCAGGTCGCCATGGCCCAGGGCGCCGTCGTCCACGTCCTGACCCGCTCACCCGCCGCCCAGGCCCTCGCCCTGGAACTCGGCGCCGCCTCCGCGAACGACTCCTACGACCGCCCGCCCGAGCCCCTGGACGCCGCCATCCTCTTCGCGCCGGTGGGCCAACTGGTCCCGGTCGCCCTGGAGGCCCTGGACGCCGGCGGCACGCTGAGCATCGCCGGGATCTACCTCTCGGACATCCCGTCCCTCGACTACGACCGCCACCTCTTCCGCGAACGCACCATGCGCAGCGTCACCGCCAACACCCGTGAGGACGGGCGCGCATTCCTCGCCGCGGCCGCCGAGGACCGCATCAGTGCCACGATCACCCCCTACCCCTTCGACCGGGCGGACGCCGCCCTCGACGACCTCGCCGCCGACCGCGTCAACGGGGTCGCGGTCCTGACGATGCCGCACTAGCGCGAGGAGCCGGGCGCTCCACCCCGGGGACCGCTACGGCCACGAACCGGTCGTCGCTCGGGACCTCTACGGCCATGGACCGGCCGTTGCCCGGAGCCGCTACAACCCCACGAACCGCCCGTCGCTCACTCCGGCGGCCCCGCTCGGCGGCCGAGCGGGGAGACGCGGCGGTATCCCGCCCGGGCGTTGACGATACGGGCGAGCGCGGTGCCCGCGACGGCCGCCGCCAGGAGGCAGGCGAGCCAGCCTGCGTCGCGGTCGCCCGCCCAGGAGAGCCGCCCCGCGGGCGGAATGGCGAAGCCGTTGAGGAACAGCCAGCACAGCGCCGCCGTACCGGGCGCCGCGACAAAACGCGCGCACAGCCCCAGCAGGGCGGCCAGCAGGGAGAGCCCGATCAGGGCGAACACCGGGCGGCCGTGGCCGCCGAGGAAGTTCACGGTCACCACCAGCACCAGCGCACCGAGGAAGGCCCCACCCCAGATGACGGGAGTGGCGACCGGATCGGGAACCGGCCTGATGCCTGTGCTGAGCCGCCTCCACTCAATCATGGGCCCCATCCTCCTCCGGGCACCATCCTCCTCGCCTGTCGATGGCCACCCCATCCTTGTGCGGCCGGCATCGTCCCATCGCGCCCCCATCCACCGGCCCTCATTACCAATTCTTTGCCATTCGTTAGGGTGGCATGAGACTCGAGCGACGAGAGGGATGATTGTGGGCGCTCCGCGGATGAGCAGTACGCCATTGCCCGGCATCGGGGTTCGCTACGACCTGACGACACGAGAGAACGGGTTGCTGTCGGTCATCGCGCACCGCGACGGAGACCGGACGCTGAGTGCGTACCGGAAGGAGGATCCCGATGAGTGTGCCCTGTCCACCAGGCTGACCGCAGGGGAAGCGGAAGCACTGGTCGGGGTCCTGATGCCAAGCCATCACAGCCCGAATCTGCTGTCCACGACCGAGCTGGGGCTGGTGGCCGAGCGGATCGAGCTGTCGTCCACGTCGTACTGGAACGGGCGGGTGCTGGGCGAGACGCGGATGCGGACCGAGACCGGCGTCTCGATCGTGGCCGTGCTGCGCAGGGCGGAGGCGATCCCCTCTCCGACCCCCGACTTCCGGCTGGCCGGTGGGGACGAACTGATCGTGATCGGCACCCGCGAGGGCGTGCAGTCGGCCGCGGCGATACTCGGGCGGGTGTAAGCCGATGCATTCGTCTGCCGTCTTTCTGATCGAGTTCGGCGCGGTCATCCTGGGCCTCGGGCTGCTGGGGCGGCTGGCCGGACGGTTTCAGTTCTCCCCGATCCCGCTGTATCTGCTGGCCGGACTTGCCTTCGGCGAGGGCGGGCTGCTGCCGATGGGGACGAGCGAGGAGTTCGTCGCGACCGGCGCCGAGATCGGCGTCATCCTGCTGCTGCTGATGCTCGGCCTGGAGTACACCGCCAGCGATCTGGTCAGCAATCTGAAGACCCAGTACCGGGCCGGGCTCGTCGACGCGGTGCTCAACGCACTGCCCGGCGCCGTCATGGCCCTGCTGCTGGGATGGGGGCCGGTGGCCGCCGTGGTGCTCGCCGGTGTCACCTGGATCTCCTCCTCCGGTGTCATCGCCAAGGTCCTCGGCGATCTGGGCCGGCTCGGCAACCGCGAGACCCCGGTGATCCTGAGCATCCTGGTCCTCGAAGACCTGGCGATGGCCGTCTATCTGCCGATCGTCACCGCCCTGCTGGCCGGTGCGGGCCTGGCGGCGGGCAGCGTCACCCTGGCCATCGCCCTCGGCGTGGCCGGTCTGGTGCTGTTCCTGGCCGTCCGCTACGGCCGGCACATCTCCCGCTTCGTCTCCAGCGACGACCCCGAGAAGCTGCTGCTGGTGGTGCTCGGGCTGACGCTGCTGGTGGCGGGGATCGCCCAGCAGCTCCAGGTGTCGGCGGCCGTCGGCGCGTTCCTGGTGGGCATCGCCCTGTCCGGGGAGGTCGCCGAGGGCACCCATCATCTGCTCAGCCCGCTGCGGGATCTGTTCGCCGCCGTCTTCTTCGTCTTCTTCGGACTGCATACGGATCCGGCCAGCATCCCCCCGGTGCTGCTGCCCGCCATGACGCTGGCCGTCCTCACCGCCAGTACGAAGATCGCCACCGGCTACTGGGCGGCGCGGCGGGCCGGGATCTCCGAACGGGGCCGCTGGCGGGCGGGGGGCACGCTGGTGGCCCGGGGCGAGTTCTCGATCGTCATCGCCGGACTCGCCGTCACGGCCGGTATCGAACCCTCGCTGGGCCCGCTGGCCACGGCGTACGTCCTGATCCTGGTCGTCCTCGGGCCGCTCACCGCCCGCTGGACGGAGCCCGTCGCCCGGCGGGTCACGGCCCGGCTGGCGGCGCGCCGCGAGGCCGCTGAGGCGAAGGCGGCCGAGGCCGGAGGAGCGAACGGGGCCGGGAACGGGCGCGAGGGCCTGGGGGAGGAGCCACGGGAGACGGTGGACGACCCCGATGCAGTGGGGCGCCGTTCATAGGCGCCGTTCATAAGGCGTTCGCCGGTGCGTACAGGGAGGGCCGCGGGGAGATCCGCGGCCCTTCCGCGTGTCTCAGCCCTGGTCCGCGTCCTCGTGCCCCGAGTCCCGGAAGTCTTTCAAGCCCCCTGAGCCTTCGAAACCTGCTAAGTCTCCTAACCCCCCTAAGTTCCCTAACGCGTCGCCGAGCCCGGCCGCGACCATGCCGCCGCCCGCGACCCCGGCCGCCGTACCGGCTGAGATTGCCGAGGCGATCGCCCCGGCGCGGGGCGGGTGCGCGGCGCGGGCCTCGATGAGCGCCCGGATCCAGGAGTCGACCTCAGCGGTCCAGTCGCGATGTTCGCGGCCCTCATGGCGCACGGTGTGGCGGCCCGGGGCGACAGGGCCACCGCGGAGGCGCTTGCCGGGGGAGGACACGCCGGAGAAGGGCCTGCCGCGCTTGTCGGCCTCCAGGACGACCTCCATGCCCTCGGAGCCGGTGAGAAGAGCTACGGCGATCTCGTTCATGTCGTGGATGTAGCGCGGGGCGGGGGTGAGCTCGATCTCCTGGTGGAAGGGGAGCGTCTGCCCGCTGCCGGCGATATGACCGAGCCGCAGATCGGCGGCGACGAGGCCGAAGCCGAGCCGCCCCAGCGCCCCCAGCACGGCTTCCTGGACCGGCAGCGGTCGCACGATCAGCTCTTCCGGATCGCCGTGGTCCTTCGCGCCCGCCGACGCGAGCTCGACCCGGAGGGCCAGGACGACGCCCAGCGGCTGCCCGGACAGCTCGGTGAGCGGGGTTTCCCACGGTATGTGAAATATGAACGGAATGTCTCTGTGCTCTCGCGTATCGAGCCGGAACCCCCCGCTGAGCCGGAGACGGTCGAAGACCACGCCGCCCGGGCCCTCCTCGCCGCCGTGCCCCGCGCCGACCCTGGCGACCAGCTCCAGTGCGAGGTGCTCGATATCGCGGGCCCGGCCTCCGCCCCGGAGCCGCACCTGCCCCTGCACCACCCCACCGGGGCGCACCGGCCCCCGGTCCAGGACCGTGTCCACGACGGGTCCGCCGACCCCGAGCGAGCCGAGCACTCGTTTGAACACCATCGCGGAGTCCACTCCTTCACTGTCGCTGGGTTCGTTCACTGTTCCGTGGGGGTATGTGTGGAACGAATGGGACGGTAAAGGGATTCCCATGCATACCTTCTGGAATGGCAAAACCGGCCGGGGATGGTGCGGCCCCGGCCGTCGGCATCCGCGACGTCCCAGCTCAGGCGCCCTTTGGTGGGTCCCTCGTCCGGTCGAACACTTTTCGGAATTCGTTCGTCCGTACCCGACGCCACCCTTTCGGGTGACCCGGATCGGGCGGGGAAAACGGTCTGTTTCCACCAACGGCCCCTCGCGGAGCGCCATCTGATTGGGGCTCCCGGGCGCGGGTAACCCGGGGGCGGACCCTGGGCCCACGACGGGCGGGCGCAGTGCGCAGAGTGGAGTATGTCCGCATAGGCGTGTGCCCGAATGCGGGGCGCCTGTTCATCCTCACCCCGGAGGACGGGAGGAACCGATGTCACGTGTGCGACGGGTGAGATCGGCGCTGCTCAGCGCCGCCGCGATCGTCGTGAGCGCGGGGATCAGGCGTTGGCGGCACAGGCCGTCGCGGATGGCCCGGCCGGCCGACGCCCAGAACGGCGGCCGATGGCAGACGGTCACCGTCAACCGGCCGCCCACGGACGTATGGGCCGAGGCGCTGCCGGAGCCGCTGGAGCGCTACGGAGACCGGCTGGAGATCCGGATCCGCCCGGCGCCCGGGAACTGCGGGACCGAGCTGGCGGCCCGGACGAAGGATCAGCCCTCGCGGCTCGCCATCGCCCTGCCGGGCAGGCTGGCCGGTCAGGACCCGCGCCCGCAGGTACGCCGCGCCCTGCGCGAGGCGAAGTCCCAGCTCGAGGCCGGAAGGACGGCACAGCCCAAGCCACAGCCGTAGGCGCGGCGCATATGGGCGGCACAGATAAAACGAACGGCTGCTGGGAGCATGGCGATCGCAGAAGGACCTCCACGGCGAGTCGGGTCCGAATCGCCGTCCCGCTTCGGGTAATGGTGGGCGAATCAATACAACGTATTCGTCGGCCGGTGCCGCCGGCCGCCCCCATATGCATCCTGCCGAGGAGCGGACACGGACATGGCGACGACAACCAAGCCCGAATTTCAAGCTCCCGCCGAACCCACCAAACTCGGCAGCATCGTGGTCGACTGGCTCACCACCACGGACCATAAGAAAATCGGACACCTGTACTTGGTGACCGCGTTCGGTTTCTTTCTCATCGGCGGTCTGCTGGCCATGGTCATGCGGGCCGAACTCGCCCGGCCCGGACTGCAATTGGTCAGTCCCGAGCAGTACAACCAGGCTTTCACCCTGCACGGCACGCTGATGCTGCTGTTCTTCGCCACGCCGGTGTTCGCCGGATTCGCCAACGAGATCATGCCACTCCAGATCGGCGCCCCGGATGTCGCCTTCCCCCGGCTGAATATGTTCTCGTACTGGCTCTTCGCCTTCGGCGGGCTGATCATTATCGGCAGTCTGCTCACCCCCGGCGGCGCGGCCGACTTCGGCTGGACGGCCTATACGCCGCTCAGCAGCAAGGCGCGCACACCGGGCGTGGGCGGCGACATGTGGGTGATGGGCCTCGCCCTCTCCGGCTTCGGAACGATCCTGGGCGCCGTCAACTTCGTCACGACCATCGTGTGCATGCGCGCCCCGGGAATGACGATGTTCCGCCTGCCCATCTTCACCTGGAACATCCTCTTCACCTCGGTCCTGGTGCTGCTCGCCTTCCCCATCCTGGCGGCCGCCCTGCTGGTGCTGGAGGCGGACCGTAAATTCGGCGCGGTCGTCTTCGAGGGGGCCAACGGCGGGCCGGTGCTCTGGCAGCACCTCTTCTGGTTCTTCGGCCATCCCGAGGTCTACATCATCGCCCTGCCGTTCTTCGGCATCATCACCGAAATCATTCCGGTGTTCTCCCGCAAGGTCGTCTTCGGTTATATCGGCCTGGTGGGCGCCACCATCGCCATCACCGGCCTGTCCGCGACCGTATGGGCCCACCATATGTTCGCCACCGGAGCGGTGCTCCTGCCGTTCTTCTCCTTTGTGACGTTCCTCATCGCGGTGCCGACCGGGGTGAAGTTCTTCAACTGGATCGGAACCATGTGGCGTGGCTCCCTCTCCTTCGAGACGCCGATGCTGTGGTCCATCGGCTTCCTGGTCACCTTCCTCTTCGGCGGGCTGACCGGGGTGATCCTCGCCTCGCCGCCGATGGATTTCGGGGTTCACGACAGCTATTTCGTCGTCGCCCACTTCCACTACGTGGTCTTCGGCACGGTGGTCTTCGCGATGTTCGCCGGATTCTATTTCTGGTGGCCCAAGTTCACCGGCAGGATGCTCGACGAGCGCCTCGGCAAGATCCACTTCTGGACCCTGTTCGTCGGCTTCCACACGACCTTTCTGGTGCACCACTGGCTGGGCGTCATCGGCATGCCGCGCCGCTATGCCGACTATCTGGCCGCCGACGGCTTCACCACGCTGAACACGATCTCCACCATCGGCTCCTTCCTCCTGGGCCTGTCCACCCTGCCGTTCCTCTACAACGTGTGGAAAACCGCGAAGTACGGAAAGCGGGTCGATCTCGACGACCCCTGGGGATGGGGCCGCTCCCTGGAATGGGCCACCTCATGCCCCCCGCCCCGGCACAACTTCCTCACCCTGCCGAAGATCCGCTCCGAATCCCCCGCCTTCGACCTCCACCACCCCGAGGTCATCCCCCAGGAGGTGACCACGTCGAGCAGGCCGCCCCTCTCCGGGGCGGGCGAAACGGGCGACGACACCGGGGACCGTAAGGACTGACGCCCGCTGAGGAGCGACCCCCTCGGGGCCTGGACCCGGGCCGGGGAAAGTCACGCACTATCGCATCCAGCCGCAGACGCGTACTATCGCGTTCGGTTGCCGATGGCTGCCCAACTTCCCCCGCATTCCCCTGCATTCACCCGAGTTCCCCGAGGAGCACCCCCATGCCCACGCTGCTGGACCCGGTCCTGGACCTGCTGATGCTCCGCGGCACCGTCACCGAGGCCGAACCGATAGCCGCCCGCATGCGCCGGCTGCGCATCGAGGGCGACACCCTCGCCGGTCTCGACGTCCGCCCCGGCCAGCAGGTGCGCGTCCTGGTCGGCTCCGGGCTGACCCGCCGTACGTATTCCGTGTGGCGCTACGACCCCTCCGGCGCCGTCGAGTTGTGCGTGCTGGACCATGCCGAAGCGGGGCCGGGGGCGCGCTGGGGCGGGAGCGTCCAGGTCGGCGAGCGGGTGCGTCTGGGCAAGCCCGAGGGGTCGTTCACGCTCCGACCCGATGCCGCCCACCACGTCTTCGTCGGGGAGGAGACGGCATCCGTCCCCTTCGGTGCGATGCTGGCCGCACTGCCGCCCGATGCGCGGGTCTCCGGCTGCCTGGAGACGGACACGGCCGCGGACCGCCTGCCGCTGCCCCATGCGGACCGCCTCAACTGGCTGACCAGGGGAGACGTTTCACTCCCGGACGCGGTGCGACGTCTTGCCCCCGAACCGGGCGGGATCGCCTACGTCGCCGGCGAGGCCCGTACCGTGCAGCGAGTACGCCAGGTGCTCGTCCGGGAGGCGGGCTGGGACCGCCGCGCGGTACTCACCAAGCCGTTCTGGGCACCGGGCAAGCGAGGCATGGAGTAGGACGGACGGCTCCCGCGCTGCCCCCTGATCGCCGGGGCGCACCCGGTGCGGTACGCGAGCCCGGCGGAGCGCTCCGAACAGCGCGAAGACCCCCTCCGCTACGTGCGTAGAGAAGAGGGTTCGGTGCGCCCCCGGCAGGACTCGAACCTGCGGCCAAGCGCTTAGAAGGCGCCTGCTCTATCCACTGAGCTACGGGGGCCGGTGGTGGTCGCGGAACTGCTGAGCCCCCGGTGCCTGCGGGGCCGACGGGGCGGCCGTGGTGCGGGTGGCCGGGCTCGACGGACCGTGACCTTGCCGGGACAAGGATAGGGCTCCTTGCGCCTCGCCCCGGTTGCTTCACCTCCGTGGCACGTTGTGGAGGTTCGGTGAAGCGGTCTGATAATCGCAGGCAGGTCTGAAACTTGCATCGTTTTTCACGCCTCAGGGAACGGGTGTTGTCTACTCGTTATGCCCGCGCCCCTGTCGTCACGTCCGCCTCATGCCCCTTTTAGTGTGATCCGGGTGGGTCTCTTTGACGCGCACGAGTGACCATACGCTTCAAAAAGGCACCAAAAGCGTGCATTCTTCACCACGTGGCGATCTTGGACGTACGGCCCCGGCTGCTCGACGCGCTGACCTCACTGCGTGACCGTGTCGACGCCGCCCGGTTTCCGCTCCCCCTTCCCGGCGCCGACCGCGCTCGCCGCAGCCGAGCCGAGCTGCTCGCTCAACTGGACGACTACCTCGTGCCCCGGTTGCGCGCCCCCGAAGCGCCCCTGCTGGCGGTAATCGGGGGATCGACCGGGGCGGGCAAGTCCACCCTCGTCAATTCGCTGGTCGGCCGACGGGTCACCGAGGCCGGTGTGTTGCGGCCCACGACGCGTACGCCGGTGCTGGTATGCCATCCCGACGATCACCCCTGGTTCGCGGGGCAGCGGGTGCTGCCGCGGCTCACCCGGGTGTGGGTGCCGGCACAGGGGGAGCGGGCGGAGAGCGCGTACGACGAGGAGGGGCGGGCGCAAGAGGGGCCCGCGGCGCTGCGGGTGGAGACCGACCCGGGGCTGGCGCGGGGGCTCGCCCTGCTCGACGCGCCCGACATCGACTCGCTGGTCGCGCGGAATCGCGATCTGGCCGCCGAATTGATCTGCGCCGCGGACATCTGGGTGCTCGTCACCACGGCCACCCGCTACGGCGACGCCGTCCCCTGGCATCTGCTGCGGACCGCGAAGGAGTTCGACGTCACCCTCGTCACCGTCCTGGACCGGGTGCCGCACCAGGTGGCCGCCGAGGTCTCCCGGCAGTACGCCGCGCTCCTTACGGCGGCCGGGCTCGGCGATGTCCCGCGCTTCACCATCCCCGAGCTCCCCGAATCCGCGGGCGGCGGCAGCGGGCTGCTGCCGGCCACCGCCGTCGCCGCCCTGCGGTCCTGGCTCATCCAGCACGCACAGGATCCGTACGCCCGTACCGTCGCCGCCGCCCGTACGGCCGCCGGGACGCTCGCCTCGCTGAGCTCCCGGATGCCCGCGCTGGCCGGGGCCGCGGCGGCCCAGCACGCGGCCGCGGTGCGGCTGGTCCAGCGGGTCGAGGGCGCGTACGGGGAGGCGGTGGAGCGGGTGCGGCGCGAGATCGCGCAGGGCGCGGCGCTCGCGGGCGGTGCCCTCACCCACTGGCACGGCCTGCCGCATGACAGCACCCCCGATGAGCTCCTTACGGCTCTCACCGACTCCCTGGCCACCTTGCTGCGCGGCGCGGCCGCCACCGCCGACGAGCGGGTCGCGGAGGCCGGAAGGCAGGACCCGGTCGCGCGGGCCGCGCTCGCTCCATGCGACGCGCCCGGCGCCGCCGAGCGGATCGGCGTGGCCGTGCGGCACTGGCGGCGCTGCGCCGAGGAACTGGCCGAGGAGGAGGCCAGGGCCCGGATCGCCGAATACGGGGGCAACTGCGCGCCCGAGGAGATCGCCGCCCTGCTCGCCGCGTCCCTGCTGGGCGGACGCCGCGCCCGTAAGGCGGGCGAGAAGCTCGCCGAGACCCTGGGCGCGCATGCGGCGCTGCGTCTGGGCGACCGCGGCGGACGGCTGCTCGACAACTGTGTCACGCGCGCCATGCGGGCGGAGCGGGACGGCAGGCTGGCCCCGCTGGACGCCCTGGACATGTCCCCGGAGCACCAGGTCGAGCTGATCGCCGCGCTGTCCGTACTTCAGAAGGAGAGGTGACCGAAGGTGACGGCCACGGAGGGCAACGGCGGCAACGAGGGCGGCGGGGGAGACCGGGCGGCGACGGGCCGCCACACATGGGACGACGGCCTGATCGCCCGGCGCGCGCACCGCTGGACCGGAGGACGGGCCGGGGCCCGGCACGTCCGCGCGGTGGACGAGGGGAGGCCGCAGGAGGCCGCGACGGGCGTTCCCCACGCCCCGGTCGGCTACTTCCCGGAGGAGGAGACCGACCGGCGGTCCTTCGGCGGCCCTCCCTACGCCGTGTACCAGGCCGGCGTCCGTAGCTTCGCGACAGGCACCCTGCGGCCCCGTCTCGAGGCCCTGCGCCAGTTGGTCGGGCTGTCCCGGTCCCGGCTCGAGGGACGCACGCTCGCCGGGGCCGCGCGGGTGCTCGACGAGGCGGACGCGCGGGGACGGCATCCTTACGGGCACACCGTGGTCGCCGTCGCCGGGGCCACCGGAAGCGGTAAGTCGACACTTTTCAACGCCCTCGCCGGAGCCCCCCTCTCCGAGGCCGGGATCCGCCGCCCGACCACCGCCACACCCCTCGCCTGTGCGTGGACCGACCACGCCGACGGCCTGCTGGACCGGCTCGGCATCCCGGCGGTGGACCGGCGCAACCCGGGCTATCCGTACGACCCCGCGCTGCGCGGTCTCGTCCTCCTCGACCTGCCCGACCACGACTCGGCCGCCCCGGGCCACCGGGAGCGGGTGGACCGGCTGCTGGGTCTCGTCGACGCGGTGGTGTGGGTGGTGGACCCCGAGAAGTACGCGGACGCGGTCCTCCATGAGCGCTATCTGCGGCCGCTCGCCGGTTATGCCGAGGTGACCTTCGTCGTGCTCAACCAGGTGGACCGGCTCCCGGGCGAGGCCGCGGACCAGGTGCTGGACGATCTGCGGCGGCTGCTGGACGAGGACGGGCTCGCCCTCGGGGAGCACGGGGAGCCGGGGGCGGCCGTGCTGGCGCTGTCCGCGCTGACCGGCGAGGGCGTCCGAGAGCTGCGGGAGACGCTCGGGCGGCTCACGGCCGAATGCGGGGCGGCCGAGCGCCGGCTGTCGGCGGACGTGGACGGCACCATGACGCGGCTGCGGCCGCAGTATGTGGCGGACAACGGGCCGGTCGGGCTCACCGAGCGGGCGCGGGCGGAGTTCGAGGACCGGCTGGCCGAGGCGGCGGGGGCGGTCGCGGCCGGGCAGGCGGCGGAGCGCGCCTGGCTGAGGGACGCGGAGTGGCGGTGCGGAACGCCGTGGGGGCGGGTGCGGGGGAGGAGGGCCCGCGCCTCGGGGGCCTCCCGGGCCTCGCGAACCCCCGGAGCCGCGGAGCGGATGGAGATTCCGGGCGCGCGGGCGCGCACGGTGGCGGTGGAGGCGGTCACGGCACGCCCCGCGGTGGAGGAGGCCGTACGGACGCTCGGGGACCAGGCGACGGCCGGGCTGCCCGGCCCCTGGGCGCAGGCCGTGCGGGAGGCGGCGGGGTGGGGCGGCAGAGGGCTGGCGGAGGCGGTCGACGAGGCGGTGGCGGCAGCGGCGGTGGACCGGCAGCCGATCCGGCCGGTGTGGTGGTCGATGGTGGCGGCGGCTCAGGTGACCTTGCTGGTGGTGCAGATGGTGGGGGTGCTGTGGCTGCTGGGAGCCACCGCAGGGGTGTTCGGCGGGCCGCAGTGGTGGATGCCGGCGCTGCTGGTGGGCGGTGCGGCGGTCGGTCCGGCGCTGGCGTGGGGCTCCCGGGTGGCGGCGCGGGGGCCCGCCCGGCGTCATGGCCGGTCGGTGGAGGGCCGGTTGCGGGCGGCGGCGGCCGAGTGCGGGGCCCGGCGGGTGCTGGAGCCGGTGGAGGCGGAGCTGGCCCGGTACGGGGAGGTACGGGCGCAGTACGTCATCGCGGCGGGCGGCGCGTGACGGTCGGTCACCCGGGCGGGTGACCGAGTTATCCACAATCGCGGGGTCGTGCACAGGGCCCGGCGGGGTCTGGCGATTCCGGGCAGCATGGTCCACGAACAGCACGACAGGGCCGGGAATTGATGGGGGAGGCGTGGCCGGTGAATGAGAGCTGGGTGACCGTGGTGGGCAATGCCGCGACGCGGCCGGATTTCTGGGAGACGGCGGCGGGAGTCGCGGTGGCCCGGTTCCGGCTGGCGGTGACGGTGCGCCGGTGGGACCGGGGGCGGGACGCGTGGGCGGACGCGTATACGAGTTTCTATACGGTCTGGGCGTGGCGCACGCTCGCCGCGAATGTCGCCGGGTCGGTATCGCTCGGTGAACCGCTTGTTGTCCATGGGACGTTGCGGGTGCGGGAGCGCGAATGGGACCGGGAGCGGGAGCGGGAAAGGGGTCGGCCGCTTCAGGGAGAAGGGGGAGGCGCGGCCGTGGGCCCGGGCCCGGCCGTGGATTCCGGTGGCGGGCCGAATCAGCCCAGTCGCTGGGTTACCGCCGAGATCGACGCGATGGCGGTGGGACATGATCTTACGCGCGGTACATCCGCTTTTCGCCGGGTTTCACAGGCTAAACCGCTTCTAAACGCACCGACCAGGACAACTTCCCCGTGAGTGGCTGTGAGCACGGGAGACTTGTCGATAATCCCAGCTCATATGCGATCTGAAGATTGATAACGATTCCGATTCGGATCGGTTGGGTCCAGGCATTAGCGGGGAACATGCACCGCTTTTCTCCCTAGGATCCGTGCGTGCCCAACGGGGGTTCCTGAGTTTTGAGTTCGCTGGCGAGGCGCACCAACCGACTGGCGCTCGCCCGGAGGGGAAACCATGATTTCTGTAAAGAGGCGGGGCATTGCCCGCCTTGCGGCCGCCGTTCTGGCGTCCGGTCTGGTCGCGGCGGGCGCGCTGGTCACCGCAGGCACCGCCGCCGCCGATGACGCGCCCCCGAGTCAGGGCGGCGCCACCGCCACGCTGGGCGGTCTCAAGACGTTCGACAAGGCCGTGATCCACGAGAACGGCAAGGACCAGCAGGTCGGCGCCGGTCTCTTCGAGATGTCGGTCGACAACGGCGGTTCCATCCAGACGTACTGCATTGATCTGCATAACCCGACGCAGAGCAAGGCGAAGTACGAGGAGAAGTCCTGGGCCGAGACGTCCCTGGCGAACAACCCCAACGCGGGCAAGATCAACTGGGTTCTCCAGAACTCCTACCCGCAGGTGAACGACCTCGGTGCGCTGGCGAAGACGGCCGGCACCGGTGCCCTCACCGAGAAGACCGCCGCCGCGGGTACGCAGGTCGCCATCTGGCGTTTCTCGGACAACGCGAAGGTCGACGCGATCGACCCGCAGGCCGAGAAGCTGGCCGACTACCTCGAGAAGAGCGCGCAGAACCTCGCGGAGCCCAAGGCGTCGCTGAGCCTGGACCCGCCGGCCGTCTCCGGCAAGGCCGGTGAGCGCCTCGGCCCGGTCAAGGTCCACACCAACGCCGACAGCGTCACCCTGACCCCGGGTACCGAGGCCGGGGGCAGCGGCGTCAAGCTCGTCGACAAGAGCGGCAAGACCCTCACCAGCGCCGCCGACGGCGGCGAGGTGTACTTCGACGTCCCGGAGGGCGCGGCGGACGGTTCCGCCACGCTGACCGCCCAGGCCGCCACCAAGGTTCCGGTGGGCCGCGCGTTCGCCAGCGCCACCAAGAGCCAGACGCAGATCCTGGCCGGGTCCAGCGAGAGCACCGTCTCCGCCACCGCCACCGCGAACTGGGCGAAGAAGGGCGCGGTCCCGGCGGTCTCCGCCGAGAAGGACTGCGCCAAGGGCGGCGTGGACATCACGGCCACCAACAAGGGCGACGAGGCGTTCACCTTCGAGCTGCTGGGCCAGAAGTACACCGTCGAGGCGGGTCAGTCGAAGACCGTCACCGCCCCGGTGAAGGAGGACCAGAGCTACAAGTTCAGCATCACCGGTCCGAATGGCTTCGAGAAGACCTTCTCCGGCGTTCTCGACTGCAAGACCGCCAGCAGCGGTGGCGGCAGCGACACCCCCTCCTCGCAGCCGAGCCCCGCGTCGGCCGGTGGCAGCACCGGCGGTGACACCTCCGGTGGCGACCTCGCCGAGACCGGTAGCAGCAGCAACACTCCGATGATCGCGGGCATCGCCGTGGCGCTGGTCGTCGTCGGTGGCGGCGCGGTCTTCTTCGTCCGCAAGAAGAAGGCGCCCGCGGGCGAGTGAAACGCCTGGGCGGCGACGCCGGGGCAGCAGTGATCGCTGAGTGAAACGAAGGTCACCGAGTGTGGTGATCATCGAAAACGCGGTGATGGAGGGCCGGAGCCTCGCGGAGGTTCCGGCCCTTCGCGTCATGGGGGCGGCGGATGCCAGGGTGGTGGGGCCGCGGATGCCGGACTCACGCCGCACGCCGGACCAAACGGGTTTCCGCCTCGGGCTTGGCGTACGGCAAGATGGCTGTATCTACCCTCATGCGGTGGAGCCGCCACGGATACGGACCCCGCGGCGGAGCCGCACCTCGATACCTACCAGATTGCCGGACGGTTTCTCTTGGCTGAGTTCATCTACACCATGCGCAAGGCGCGCAAAGCGCACGGCGACAAGGTGATCCTCGACGACGTCACGCTGAGCTTTTACCCTGGCGCGAAGATCGGTGTCGTGGGCCCCAACGGCGCCGGTAAGTCGACGGTGCTGAAGATCATGGCGGGCCTGGAGCAGCCGTCCAATGGTGACGCCTTCCTCTCGCCCGGCTACAGCGTTGGCATCCTGCTCCAGGAGCCCCCGCTCGACGAGTCCAAGACCGTGCTGGAGAACGTCCAGGACGGCGTGGCGGTGACCAAGGGCAAGCTGGACCGCTTCAACGAGATCGCCGAGCTGATGGCGACCGACTACAGCGACGAGCTGCTCGAGGAGATGGGCAAGCTCCAGGAGGACCTGGACCACGCCAACGCGTGGGACCTGGACGCCCAGCTCGAGCAGGCCATGGACGCCCTCGGCTGCCCGCCCGGCGACTGGCCGGTCACCACCCTCTCCGGTGGTGAGAAGCGCCGGGTCGCGCTCTGCAAGCTGCTGCTGGAGGCCCCCGACCTGCTGCTGCTGGACGAGCCCACCAACCACCTGGACGCCGAGTCCGTCAACTGGCTGGAGCAGCACCTCGCCAAGTACGCGGGCACCGTCGTGGCCATCACCCACGACCGGTACTTCCTGGACAACGTGGCCGAGTGGATCCTGGAGCTCGACCGCGGCCGCGCCATCGGCTACGAGGGCAACTACTCCACCTACCTGGAGAAGAAGCAGGCCCGGCTGAAGGTCGAGGGCCAGAAGGACGCCAAGCGCGCCAAGCGCCTCAAGGAGGAGCTGGACTGGGTCCGCTCCAACGCCAAGGGCCGCCAGGCCAAGTCCCGGGCCCGGCTGACCCGTTACGAGGAGATGGCCGCCGAGGCCGAGAAGACCCGGAAGCTGGACTTCGAGGAGATCCAGATCCCGCCGGGCCCGCGCCTGGGCAGCGTCGTGGTCGAGGTGGAGAACCTCTCCAAGGCGTTCGGCGAGAAGGTCCTCATCGACGACCTCTCCTTCACCCTCCCGCGCAACGGCATCGTCGGTGTCATCGGCCCCAACGGCGCCGGTAAGACCACGCTCTTCAAGATGATCCAGGGCCTGGAGACCGCCGACGCGGGCCGCATCAAGGTCGGCGAGACCGTCAAGATCTCCTACGTCGACCAGAGCCGCGCCAACATCGACCCCAAGAAGACGCTGTGGGCGGTCGTCTCCGACGAGCTCGACTACATCAACGTCGGCCAGGTCGAGATGCCGTCCCGCGCCTATGTCTCCGCGTTCGGCTTCAAGGGCCCGGACCAGCAGAAACCGGCCGGCATCCTCTCGGGCGGTGAGCGCAACCGCCTCAACCTCGCGCTCACCCTCAAGCAGGGCGGCAATCTGCTGCTCCTCGACGAGCCCACCAACGACCTCGACGTCGAGACCCTCTCCTCGCTGGAGAACGCGCTGCTCGACTTCCCCGGCTGCGCCGTGGTCGTCTCCCACGACCGCTGGTTCCTCGACCGCGTCGCCACGCACATCCTGGCGTACGAGGGCGAGTCCAAGTGGTTCTGGTTCGAGGGCAACTTCGAGTCGTACGAGAAGAACAAGATCGAGCGGCTCGGCCCGGACGCGGCCCGTCCGCACCGTGCCACCTACAAGAAGCTCACCCGGGGCTGAGTGGATGGCACGCCATATCTACCCCTGTCCCCTGCGCTGGTCCGACATGGACGCGTTCGGCCACGTCAACAACGTGACCTTCCTCCGCTATCTGGAGGAGGCCCGGGTCGACTTCATGTGGCGGCTGGCGCCGGGGAACGGGAGCGACGCGTTCACCGGCGGCGTGGTCGTGGCCCGGCATGAGATCGACTATCTGAAGCCCCTCGTCCACCGGCACAGCCCGGTGACCATCGAGACCTGGGTGACGGAGATCAGGGCCGCGTATCTCACCCTGCGCTACGAGATCAAGGACGAGGACGCGCTGTATGTGCGTGCCGCCACCCGCATCGTGCCCTACGACCTCGACCAGGGCCGGCCGCGGCGGGTCTCCCCGGAAGAGGAGAGGTTCCTGACCGAGTACCTGGAGCCGGACCCGGTGAAGAAGGGCGCAGGTAAGGCGGCTGCGAAGTCCGGTGGATCCGGTGATTCCGGTGGATCCGCCGGTGGCGCCGGGCGGCCGGAGGGGGCCGTTGCCGTATGACGGCCGCCGGCCAGGAGCTCCACTTCACCGACGCCGGGGAGGCGGCCGATCTCGCCGCCTTCCTGGCCCGGCTGATCCACTACGACCGGGCGGCGGCGGTGCGGCTGCAAGCGGGCGGCGGTGTGCTCGCCGTCTTCGGCCGGCCGCCGTCCTTCGAGGTCCTCGCGATCCGTACGGCGCGGCTCGAAGCGATCATCGGCACCGATGCCACGCCGGCAGGGGCCGCTGGGGCGGCGCGCGGGCCCGGCGCGCTGGATACGACGGTCTCGGCGGGCGAGCTGGAGGACGCGCTGGTCACGGCGCGGGCCGGGCGGACCGCCGACGGC
>NZ_JAHLEM010000156.1 GCF_018883605.1 Streptomyces niphimycinicus
GACGGCGCCCGCGACCTCCGCGGCGCCCGGGACGCCGAGCGCGCCCGCCTCGCAGCCGCCGGACGACGCGCTGCCGCCGCCGGGCGATCCGGGCGATGTGCTGACCCTCGGGGACACCGGGCCGGAGGTGACCGAGCTCCAGAAGCGTCTGCTGCGGATTCCGAACGTGTATCAGGACGGGCCGGTCAACGGGCAGTACGACCAGAGCCTCGCCCAGGCCGTCTCCCGGTTCCAGGTGTGGTACGGGATCCGGGGCGACGCGAACGGGGTGTACGGGTCCGCCACGCGGCAGCAGTTGGAGTCCCGCACCTGAGCGACCCTTCCACCGTCGGCCGGGATTCAGACGGCGCCGAAGACCTGGGTCCAGTACGTGCCCGCGCGGCTGCCGGTGGCGTGGCCGACGCCGATATGGGTGAAGTCGGGCTTCAGGATGTTGGCGCGATGGCCCGGGCTGTTCATCCAGCCGCGCACCACCTCCGCCGGGGAGCGCTGGCCGCATGCGATGTTCTCCCCGATGCCGCGGTGCGTGGCCCCGGCGGTCCGGGCCCGGTCCCAGGGCTGACCTCCTTCGGGGCCGGTATGGGAGTAGAAGTCGCGGGCCACCATGTCGTCGCTGTGCGCCTGCGCGGCGGCCGTGAGCCGGGGGTCCGGGGCGAGCGGTGCCAGCCGGGCGGCGGCGCGCTCCGCGTTGGTGAGGGCGATGACCTCGGAGGCCAGGCGCAGCAGCCCGTCCGGGGTGAACGGCCGGGCCCATACCGCCGTCCAGTAGACGCCCCCGGTGGTGGGGCCGTCGGCCCGGCCGATCCCCAGGTGGAGGAGGTCCGGGTCCTGGAACGGGCCCCGGCGCTCGTCGCCTTCGAGGCAGTAGTCCACGAACTCCCGCGGGGTGCGCGGCCCGGAGACGATGTGCTCGGCGATGGTCAGCGGGGTGTATCCATGCGCGGCGATCCGGTGGAAGAGCGCTATGCCGTCCGGGGTCTCCAGCCCCAGCACACCGTGGGCGGCCATGGCCCGGGCGTGCGCCTCGGCGGCGGCGGTCAGCCGTCCGTCGAGGGCCACGGGGGCGGCTCCGGCTCGTGCCCGCGCCGCGTTCACCACCTCCAGGGCATGCCGTACGGCCTCGTCGGCGGGTCCCGGAGCGGCGGGCGCGGGAGGCGCGGTCCCGGCCCGAGTGGTCGGCGCGGGCATGGGTCGGGTGGGCGGCGGGGGCGGCGGGGCGTCGTCGGCGGCGACATCGACGCCGAAGTCCCGCGCCACACCGGCCAGTCCGTCGGCGTAGCCCTGGCCGATCGCCCGCACCTTCCATCCGCCGCCGCGGCGGTAGATCTCGGCGAGCAGCAGCACCGTCTCCGCCGAGGGGCGCGGCGGGGCGAACCGCGCCAGTACCGATCCCCTGTCGTCCAGGACGCTCAGCACGGGCGCCGGGAGCCGCCCGAGCGGGGTGCCCGGGTCGGCGGGGCTGATGACGAGGGTGACCCGGGCGGCGCCTGGCCGCAGCCCCCGGGGCCGCAGGGTGACGGCGTCGCCGTCCAGCCGGGCGCCGGGCGCGGTGGGCTGGTTGAAGAAGACGAAGTCGCCGTCGTCCGCGACCTTGCCGTCCTCGCCGGTGATCAGCGCGGACAGGTCGAACGGGCCCGGCACCCGGATGGTCAGCGCGCCGTCGGGCAGCGCCTGGTTTCCGCCGGGCACCAACTCGCCCATGTCCGCTCCTCACCGCCGCGCATCCGGAGGCAACGCGTCATGAAGGCAACGGCCGGGCGCACCCGGCGGTTCCGGCGGTGTGCTCCCGGCGGTTCCGCGGTGTGCCCCCGGCCGTTCCGGCGGTGGGGCCCGGTCGTCAGACCGGCACCGCGACGTACTTGTACTCCAGGAACTCGTCGATGCCGACACGTCCGCCCTCGCGTCCGAGCCCGGACTGCTTGACCCCGCCGAAGGGGGCCGCGGGGTTGGAGACCAGACCGGTGTTGAGGCCGACCATGCCGACCTCGAGCCGCTCGCTCACCCGCAGCGAACGGCTCAGATCCTGGGTGAACACATAACCCACCAGGCCCCATTCGGTGCTGTTGGCGGTGGCGACGACCTCGTCCTCGTCGTCGAAGGTGAGGACGGCCGCGACCGGTCCGAAGATCTCGGTCCCCATCAGCCGGCTGGCCGGGGAGACGCCGGTGAGCACCGTGGGCGGGTAGAAGCAGCCGGGGCCCTCGGGGGTGCTGCCGCCGACCAGGACCTCGGCGCCGCGCGACACGGCGTCCGCGACCAGCTCCTCGACCTTGGTACGGCCGGCCTGGTCGATGAGCGGCCCGACGTCGACACCGGGCCGGCTGCCGGGGCCGACCTCCAGCGCGCCCATGCGGCGGGCGAGCCGGTCGGCGAACTCGGCCGCGACGGAGGAGTGGACGAAGAAGCGGTTGGCCGCCGTGCACGCCTCGCCCATGTTGCGCATCTTGGCGGTCATGGCGCCCTCGACCGCGGCATCGAGGTCGGCGTCCTCGAAGACGATGAAGGGGGCGTTGCCGCCCAGCTCCATGGAGGTGCGGACCACCGCGGGCGCGCACTGGGCGAGCAGGGTGCGGCCGACCTGGGTGGAGCCGGTGAAGGAGAGCTTGCGGATGTGCCCGCCGGTCAGCAGCGGCTCCACGACCTCGCCCGCGCGGGAGGTGGTGACCACATTGAGCACCCCGGCCGGAAGCCCGGCCTCCGCCAGGATGCCGGCCAGCGCGAGGCTGGACAGCGGGGTCTGCGGGGCGGGCTTGAGCACCATGGTGCAGCCCGCGGCGATGGCCGGGCCGATCTTGCGGGTGCCCATGGCCAGCGGGAAGTTCCACGGCGTGACGAGCAGACAGGGGCCGACCGGGCGGCGCATCAGCAGCATGCGGTTCCTGCCGTCGGGCAGCGTGGAGAACCCGCCCTCGATGCGTACGGCCTCTTCGGAGAACCAGCGGAAGAACTCCGCGGCGTAGGCCGCCTCGCCCCGCGCCTCGGCCAGCGGCTTGCCCATCTCGGCGGTCATCAGCGCGGCGAGCGCGTCGGCCCGCTCCATGATCAGCTCATAGGCGCGGCGCAGGATCTCGCTGCGCGCGCGGGGCGCGGTGGCCGCCCACTTCTCCTGGGCGTCCTCGGCGGCGGCCAGGGCGCGCTGGCCGTCGGCGGGGGCGGCGTCGGCGACCTCGCACAGCACCTCACCGGTGGCCGGGTCGTCGACCGGCATGGTCTGCCCGCCGGCCGCGTCGGACCACGACCCGGCGATGTAGAGCTGCTTGGGCACCGCCGCGAGGACCTCGGCGGCCGAGGGGTACGAGGGGGTGGGCATAGGGGCAATCTCCTTCGTGACCGCCGCCGGTCCGAGGGGTTCGGACCGGCGGGCGGATCGGGCTCCCGTCGGGCGTTGTGCGGTGCGCGTCAGGAGTCCGCTGTTCCGGCGCTGACGGCGGCGGACCAGGCGCGCAGACCCTCGTCGATCGCCGCTTCGTCGACGACGAGGGCGGGGATCATCCGGACCACATGGTTCCAGGCCCCGCACAGGAGCAGCAACAGCCCTTCGTCCACGGCGGCGCGCTGCACCCGGGCCGCGGTCGCCGGGTCCGGCTCGCCGTCCTCGGTGACGAACTCGCTGGCCAGCATGAGGCCGAGGCCGCGCACATCGCCGATGGCCGGGGTCTTGGCGGCCACGTCCTCCAGACCGCTGCGCAGCCGTGCCCCCATGGCCTTGGCGTTGGCCACCAGGTTCTCCTCGCGGACCACGTCGAGGGTGGCGGCGGCGGCCGCGCAGGCCACGGCGTTGGCCCCGTAGGTGCCGCCCTGGGAGCCGGGCCATGCCTTGCTCATCAGCTCCTCGGAGGCGGCGATGCCGGACAGCGGGAAGCCGCTGGCCAGCCCCTTGGCGGTGACCAGGATGTCGGGGCGGATGCCGAAGTGGTCATGGCCCCAGAACCGTCCGGTGCGGCCCACCCCGGTCTGCACCTCGTCCAGGATCAGCAGGAAGCCATGGCGGTCGGCCCGCTCCCGCAGACCCTGGAGGAAGCCCTCGGTGGCGGGTACGTAGCCGCCCTCGCCGAGCACCGGTTCGACGATGATCGCGGCGGTGTCGTCGGGCGGGGAGATGGTCTGGAGGACGTAGTCCAGTTCCCGCAGGGCGAACCGGGTGGCGGTCTCCTCGTCCCAGCCGTACCGGTAGGCCGTGGGGAACGGGGTCACCACGACGCCGCTCATCAGGGGCGAGAAGCCGGAGCGGAAGCGGGTGCCGGAGGTGGTCATGGAGGCGGCGGCCACGGTGCGGCCGTGGAATCCGCCGTGGCAGACCAGGACGTTGGGCCGGCCGGTGGCCTGGCGGGCGAGGCGCAGGGCCGACTCGACCGCCTCGCTGCCGGAGTTGGAGAAGAACAGACTGTCGAGGCCGGTGGGAAGCACCTCGCCCAGCTTCTCGACCAGCCGCCGCAGCGGTGGGTGCATGACGGTCGTGTACTGGCCGTGGATGAGCGTGCCCACCTGCTCCCGCGCGGCGGCGACGACCCGCGGATGGCAGTGTCCGGTGCTGGTGACGCCGATGCCCGCGGTGAAGTCGAGGTATCGCCGCCCGTCCTCGCCGTCGATGTAGGCGCCCTCTCCTCGGACGGCGACCACCGGAGTGGCCTGACGGAGCTGCGGCGACAGATTGGTCATGTTCTCTCCCACACGCACAGGTCGGCGATGCGCTCGGACACTTCGAGGGTGAGGGGGCGCACCCGGTCAGGACAATGATCACTGTGTCGCGGGGTGGTGATCGGTATGGACGATCTGTCAACGACCTCCCCCACAGCTCCTGTCAAGATGCCGGGCGGGGTGATGGTTGCGCTCGGCGCGGGGGCTTGCCAGAGTGAGCGGTATGAACGGCTCCGGCGGCACCGCGTACGACGCCGCCGGACGGCCGCGGTCCCGCCCCGCCGGGCCCCCGCGGGTCCCCGGGCGTTCCCCGCTCAGCCTCGCCGACGTACTGCGGCTTCCGGTGCTGGCCGCCGGGGTGCCGGAGGTGGTGTCCGGCCATGGGCAGCTCTCCCGGCCGGTCCGCTGGGTGCATGTCACCGAACTGCTCGACCCGGCGTCCTTCCTCAAGGGCGGGGAGCTGGTGCTGACCACTGGGATGCCGCTGCCCGAGGACCCGGCGCTGGTCCGCCGGTATGTCGACGAGCTCGCGGACATCGGCGCCGCCGGGCTGGTGATCGAGCTGGTGCGGCGCTACCACCGGCCGCCGTCGGAGCTGGTGCGGGCCGCTCTGGCGCGGGACTTCCCGCTCGTGCTGCTCTCCCGGACCGTGAACTTCGTGGAGGTCACCCAGGTTCTCCACTCCCTGATCGTCGGCAGCCAGGTGGAGAGCCTGCGCCGGGCCCAGGACGTCCATGACACCTTCACCGCGCTGACCCTGCGGGGCGCCGGGCCGGAGGAGGTGGTGGACATGGCGGCCGAGATGAGCGGGCATCCCGTGGTGCTGGAGAACCTGGTGCACCAGGCCGTGATCTGCGGTTCGCCGGGGCGCGGCGTGGAGGGGGCGCTGACCGGCTGGGAGCGGCGCTCGCGCGCCACGCCCTCGCCCGACCGGACCGGGCTGAGCGGTCCCGAGGACTGGCTGGTGACCGCGGTGGAGTACCGGGGCGAGCGGTGGGGGCGGCTGCTGATGCTCCCGGACGGGGCCGGGCAGTCGGCGGTGGGTCCCGAGGACGCGATGGTCCTGGAGCGCACCGCCACGGCCCTGACCATCGCCCGGCTCACCCATCACACCCGCTGGGAGCGGCGGGCCCAGCGCACCCTGCTGCTGGACCTGGTGGAGCAGCGCTGCCGTTCGATGGGCGAGGCCCGGGCCAGGGCCGAGGCGCTGGGCGTGCCGGTCGCGGGCCGCCGGCTGATGGTGGCGCTGGTCAGCCCCGGCCCGGGCGCCGGGGAGACCACCGAGCTGGAGGACCGGCTGACGGACGAGCTGGGGGCGGCCGGGGCCGCCGTGCTGGTCGGTGCGGTGCCCGGTGACCACATAGGGGTGCTGCTGGCCCTGCCCGCCGCCACGCCCTGGCGGCCGCTGGTGGAGCGGCTGAGCCGGTCGGTGCGGGAGTCCCGTCCGGAGGCGGTGATCAGCGTCGGCTCGGAGGTGTCGGAGCTGTCACAGACCGCCCGGTCGTTCCAGCAGGCGGCGCGGGTCGCGGACGCCGCCGTTCCGGGGACGCCGGACAAGGCGTTCCACGAGCTGTCCGACATCGGGCTGCGGCAGTTGCTGTACGCGCTGCGCGGCGATGTGCGGCTCCAGGAGTTCGTGGAGCGGCAGTTGGGGCGGCTGGTGGACTACGACGAGCGGCACGGCACCGATCTGCTGCCGGTGCTGCACACCTTTCTGGACGCGGCGGGCAACAAGACGGTGGCCGCCAGGCGCGCGAATCTGTCCCGCCAGGCGTTCTACCAGCGGCTGCACTCGATAGAGCGGGTGCTCGGCTGCGATCTGGAGTCGGGTGAGCAGCGCACTCAGCTCCATGTGGCGCTCACCGCCTTCCGGCTGTTGCGGCTGTCCCGGGGCCCGGCCCCGTCCTGACATGGCGACGCGCCACGGCCGGCCCGGATCCGGGCCGGCCGTGGCGCGTCTGTCGGCACCCGCGGCGCGCGCGTCATTTGACGAAGTCGTCGACGACCTTTGGCGGCCAGCAGCCGACGTTGAGGACGCCGATGGAGTAGGCGCGGGAGACGAGGGCGGCCCGGTTGGGCACCCGCAGCTTCCGCAGCAGCCGCGTCACGTGGTACTCGACACCCTGCCGGCTGAGGTAGAGCCGGGAGGCCAGCGGGATCGTGGAGAGTCCGGCGGCGATGCCCTCCAGAATGCGCGCCTCGGTCTCGGTGAGGAGCTTCTTGCGGTCGGTGACCATGTCCACCTCCTCGCCACCCGCGGTGGGTCGCATGACCACCAGGATCGAGGCCACATGGGCGGAGCCCTCGCGCACGGCGACCGCCGTGAGCCCGCTGGTGAAGGCGGCGCCCTCGGCCCCGATGGCCACCACATGGGTGGTGAACCGGTGCCGGGAGCCGTCGAGGAGCCGGGTGAACTGCCGCTTCACCGCCTGCCGCACGCTGGGGTGCAGCAGGTCACAGAAGTCACGGCCGCACACGTCCGTGGAGGCGTCGTCGAACTGCCGGAAGAATTCCCGGTTCGCCTGCTGGACGGTGAGCGACGGGTCAAGACAGACGACACAGGCCCCTGGCTGGTCGAACTGGCGCAATAGATCCGTGTACTCGGTCTGCTCGTGTCCAAGCTCGTGGGGGGTTGGCCGAGCCGAATCGGTCAGTAAAGGCAATGCCAAGGGACTGCCATCCCTTCCTAATTCTCAGAATTCGGAGCTGAATACCAAATATTCAATTCCAAATGTTCATTTCAGAATTGAGACTAGGGATCTACGAGCACGGAAGTCAACGTCAACAGGGGTGTGGCCACCCAATCCCGTGGTGGGGTGCCCCGAAGGTTCGGTCCGAAGCCCACCGCTTCGGTGGGCCGGTACGGTCGGTTCACGAATCCTCGTCAAACACCGTCCAATTATCGCCGTTAACGTTATGTTCATGAATCCATGCGAGGCAGCAGCTCGATGAGCTCGCGGCGTCCGGAGACGCCCAGCTTGCGATAGGAACTCGTCAGATGCTTCTCGATGGCGCGAGAGCTCACCCCCAACTCGGCGGCGACCTCCTGGTTGGTGAGGCCGCGTCCCACGAGGGAGGCCACGGTGCGCTCGGTTCGGGTGAGGGCCGCCTCCGGCGGGGCGGCCGACGCGCCGCTGCCGGCCGCCGCCCGGATCCGCTCGACGAGCCAGGGGACCCCGCACGCCGCGGCCAGGCCGCCGGCCTCCTGGAGTACCGCCGCCGCCTCGCCGCCCGGTCTCAGCTTGCGGCCCAGCAGCAGGAGTGTGCGGGCGAGTTCCAGTTCATCGGCCGAGGCACGCAGCACATCGACCGATTCACGCAGCAGCCGCACCCCCTGGTCACCGCCGGTCAGCCGGGCCTTCACCCGCAGCGCGCGGCCGAGCGCCACCGGGGCGCCCCACTCCCTCGCCCGCAGCAGCTCCTCCTCGGCCAGCGCCCCGGCCGCGCCGGGGTCGCCGACGCGCCGGTGCAGCTCGGCCGCCCAGGGCCGCCAGGCGAAGAGCACCGGATTGCGCCAGCCCGACGCCTCCAGTTGCCGGCCGCAGGCCAGCAGGGTTTCCAGGGCGCTGGTCCAGCGTCCGTTCCCGGCGTCCTGGGCCGCCTTGGCGAACTGGAGCGTCGCGGTCAGGGCCAGGCTCGAGGAGCGGCGCCGCCCGGGGCCGTCCAGAATCCGCTCGATCAGTACGGGGTCGTGAAGGTCCAGGGCGACGCGGGTGAGGGCGAGGGTGGAGACGACCCCGGCCTCCTGCCAGTGCACCTCCGCCAGCCGTACGGCGCGCTCGGCGAACTCACGGGCCTGGGAGACGCGTCCGCGGGCGCTGAGCACCATGGCCTGCTGGACGTTGACGAGCGCGTCGGCGACCGTGCCGCCCTGCCGCCGGGTCTGCTGTTCCATCGCGAGCCAGGAGCTGATCCCCCGTACCGAATCGGCGGCGACCAGCCCGATCACCACCAGCGGCAGCGGGGTGTGGACCTGTTCGGAGGTGGCCGGTTCGCGCTCCAGGATGCGGTTCGCCAGCCGGGAGACCTCGGCCGCGGGCCATCGGGCGGTGAGCACCGCCGAGTTGAGCAGCACCGCCGTCAGCTCACGCTCGGCGGCGGTGATCAGCGCCGGCTCCTCCCCCAGCGCGGACAGCCGCTCCACCGCGGCGGCCAGCTCCGCCGGATCCTCGTGTCCGGCGTGCCGCAGCCGCGCCTCGAGCCGCAGCGCCACATCGCGCGCCGTGCCCTCCAGCGAGGTGGCGGGCCCCAGGTCCTCGGCGACCTGGTGCAGCAGATCGATGGCCGACGGTGGCCCCAGGCCCACGATGGTCGGCGAGATCCGCAGGGCCGCGGCGGCCCGGAGCCTGGGCGTGGTCAGCAGGGGTATCGCCTGGGAGATATGGCGTTCGCAGGCGGCCGGGTCGAAGCCGCGCTCCGCGGTGGCCAGATCGATCAGCAGCCGGGCCCGGCCCTCCCCCGCCAGCGAGCCGTCCAGAAGGGCGCGGCGCAGATAGCGGGCGGCGATACGCGGCGCTCCGCGGCGCAGCGCGGTGTCCGCCGCGGCCCGCAGCACCTCCACCGCCCAGGGATGGCCCGAGCTGGTGACGGCCATGAGCTGGGCCGCGACCAGCTCGGCGGGGCGTCCGTTGTGGTACAGCAGGGCCGCCGCGGCGTCGTGCAGCCGCTCCCGTTCCGCCACGGTCATCGAGGACTCGACCGCGTCCTGCACCACCCGGTGCAAAAAGCGCGGCTCCTGCTCGGCGGCGAGCAGCCCCACCTCGTGGAGGACGCGCAGCGTGGCCAGGAAGCCGATCGGGTCAAGACCGGCCAGCTTGGCCAGCAGGTCCGGTTCCGCCTGGCCGCCGAGGACCGCGATGGCCGCGGCCAGGTCCCGGGCGGGCCGCGGCTGGACGCGCAGGGAGCCGGCCAGCCGCTCGCGCAGCAGGGCGGGGCGCAGCGAGCGGACCGTCTCGACCTGCTCGGCGATGGGCCGCACGCCGCTCATGGCCAGATCCGCCAGCACCGATTTCAGGAACAGCGGGTTGCCCGCGGAGGTCTCATGGCAGGCGCGGGCGAACTCCTCGTCCCCCGGCACGCCGAACTGCTCGTGGACCACTTCCTTGGTGGCGCCAAGGGACAGCGGCGCGGGGCGCAGCTCCCGCCGCGCCGCGTCGACGACCTCCCGCAGCAGCGGGTCCCCGGGGCGCCGGTAGCCGTCCCGCAGCGCGCAGACGACCACGGCGCGCAGCCCGTGCAACCGCTTGACCAGGAAAGCGAGCCAGCGCAGCGACGGAGCGTCGACCCATTGCAGATCGTCCACCAGGATGAGCAGCGGGCGTTCGGCGCTGACGGCGGCCAGCGCCGAGCGCAGGCCGTACAGCGCCTCCTCGGGCATGGTGAGGGTTCCGCCGTCGTCGAGCAGCGGGGCGTCGTCGGAGAAGACCGTACGGTAGAGGTCGTCCTCTGCCCCCAGCCGCCACTCGTGGAGTTCCTCCGGGGCACCGGTGAGCAGGCTGTCGAAGAGCTGGCGGACCACGCCGAGGGCGAAGTCCTGCTCCACCGGCGCGGCGTTGGCGCGCAGGACGCGGATCTCCTCGCCCTCGGCGAGCATCGGGAGCTGCTGAAGCAGCGCGGTCCGGCCGATGCCCATCGGGCCGGTGAGCAACATCAGCGACGAGTCGCCCGCCGCCCCGGCCCGCAGGGCCTCAGCGACCTGGGCCAGTTCGGCCTCCCGTTCAAGCAACATCCGTTCCGTCTCCCTCTGCCGCCCGCAGCAATGCGATCAGCTCTGCTCGGCCGCTGATCCCCAGCTTCCGGTACGCGCCGCTGAGCCTCAGCTCCACGGTGCGTCTGGTGACAGAGAGGGTTTCCGCTATCTCCCGGTTGCCATGGCCGAGTCCGACAAGGGTCGCGGTGCGCTGTTCGGGTTCGGTCAGGCTCGCCCACGCCGGATGCGGGACGCGGCCGCGGACGGCGGACTGCCCCGCCCGCTCGGACAGTTCGCGCACCCGCGCGACCAGCCGGCTGGAGGACCGGTGGGCGATGACGAAGGTGAACAGTTCGGCCACCAGGGGGGCCGCGGCCTGCGGGTTCCCCGCGTCGAGTTCGGCCGTGGCCAGTTCCATCAGGGACCCCGCGTAGGCGAGCCGGGCCGGGGTGTCGCGCAGGGTGGCCACCGCCTCGCGGAGACGGTCCACCTGCCCCTCACGGCCCACCCGTCCGGCGCCGAGCTGAGCCCAGCCGATCGTGTTGGGGGCTCCCCACAGCCGGGCCAGCGCGAGTTCCTCGTCGGTGAGCCGCCGTGCCTCCTCGTGGTCGCCGAGGGCGTCGTGGACCCGGGCGGCCATCGAACGCCATGGCATCAGGGCGGGGTTGATCCGGCCGCGGCCCAACTCCCATCTGCCGGTGGACCGGAACAGCTCCAGCGCCTCGGGCAGCCGCTCGTCCTTGACGGCCACCAGCGCCCTGGCGAAGAGCAGATAGCCCCAGGAGGCGCCCTCCCGCGACTCGGCTGGCGCGGACACGCCCGCGAGCGCGCCGGCCTGGCCGACCTCGCCGTTCTCCAGGGCGATGAGGATCCGGAGGGCCATCAGATACGGGACGGTGTAGCGATGCCACAGGGCGCGCGGCAGTGACCGCTCCGCGGCGGCCACATCCCGTTCGGCCATGTCGAGCCGGCCGCGCCGCAGGTTCAGCTCGCCGCGCACGGCCAGGGTCTGGGCGGCGGCCGCGCGGGCGTGCCGCCTGCGCAGATCGGTGTGGAGCACGTCCAGCCGGACCTCGGCCTCGTCCAGGTCATCGGTCAGCAGCAGGGTCCGGGCGGCGGTGAGCCGGGGCAGGATCAGGGCCCCCGCGGCGCCGTCCACCGTGAAGACCCGCTGGGCCAGCGCCCGGGCGGTGGGCAGGTCCTCGCCGCGCAGGGCCAGTCGCCAGGCGACCGCCGCGGCCTGCACCGGGCAGGTGGGGTCGGCGGGCAGCGGGGGGATGCCGTCCGGGACCAGATCGGTGTCCTCCTGCCCGACGGACTCGGTGAGCCAGAACAGCCCGGCCAGGGCCCCTCGTTCCTCGCCGTCGGTGAAGGGCAGTACGTCGGCGATCGCGCGGCGCAGCGCCTTGTCGTCGCCGCGGGAGAGCCCCAGGTCGGCGGCGCGTATCCGGATCCGGCCGGGCCCGCCGTCGCCGGTGCGGATGATCTCCGCCAGCCGGCGGCCCGCGGCCTCGGGGGCGGCCAGCACTTCGATGGCGGCCAGTTCCAGGCCCAACTGGGCGCGCGGCGCCGGGTCCAGCGGCTCCTCCAGCGCCCGCGACAGGCAGGCGATCGCCTGGGCGGTGCGGCCCCCGCGCAGTGCGGCGGCGCAGGTGCGGCGCAGTACGGGGATCACCCAGGGCTCGTCGACCGGGCGGGCGGCGAGCAGCAGCCGGGCGATGTCCTCGTCGGGTACGGCCGCCCGGTAGGCCAACTCGGCTGCGCGGGCGTGCAGTTCGGCCCGCTCGTCGCCGGGCATCTCGGCGAGGATCCAGCTCCGCGCCTCGGGCCGGCTCAGCCGGAGCCCGGTCTCGGTGGCGGTGGCGAGCCCGCTTTCCTGGAGTGCCTCGGGGAGTCCTGGCTCGCTCGCGGCGCGGGGGCCCGCGAGCGTGTACAGCAGGGCGAGATCCAGCAGATCGCCGCAGACGGCGAGGACGCGGACGACGGCGACGGCCGTCTCGGACAGCGCCCCGAGTGCGCGGACGGCGTGTTCGCCGCTGACGGCCTCGGCGATGGTGCACAGTTCCGGCACCCGCCCGGCCACCGGTGCGTATCCGCGTCGGATGAAGCGCCTCAGCACCTCGGACAGCACCTCGGGGTTGCCCGCGCTCGCCTCCAGGGCGGCCGTGGTGAAGGCGGTCTCGCCGGGGCGGTCGCAGATCAGCGCGACCGTGGCGGCCACATCGCGCGGAGCGAGCGGGGCCAACTCGACTTCGAGGGTGATCACTTGCTGCGGCGCGGTGGAGAGGGGGCAGGCGGCGGGGCGGAGCCGGCCGGTGCCGCTGACCAGCAGGGCGATCCGGGCGTCGGGCAGGCGCCGGATGAGCGCCCCGAACCAGCGCTGCGAGGCCGGGTCCAGCCATTCCACGTCATCGACCACCAGCAGCGTGGGCTGTCCACGCGCGGTCCGTAGCAACTCGGTCAGGCCCGGTAAGCGGCTCTCGGGTCCCCGTCCGGTGAGGGCCTTCAGCGAGCCGTCGGTGAGTCCCTCCATCGGGGCCAGCAACTGTGCCACCACGCCGTAGCGCACCTCGCGCTCGCCCGCCGTCGCCTGGGCGCGCAGCACGCGGTAGCCCTGGTCCTCGGCCAGCCGGGCGGCGAGGTTCAGCAGGCGGCTCTGTCCGTAGCCGGGCCTGCCGACCAGCGTCACCACCGAGGAACGGCCCCTGCCGAGATCGGCGACGGTCTGGGCAAGCATGGCCTGCTCTCGTTCACGGCCGGGGAACGGGAGCCCGTTGAGCTGCATGGTGCGACTATATGCCTGGGGCGGGGTGCGGACGTGGCCCCCGGCCCCGCGTACGCGTCAGCGCCGACCGCGGGAGGCGAAGACCCACGCCGGTGCCTGTGGGTCGGGAAGTCTCGGGGTTTTCAGCACCGCGGCCAGCTCACCGCGCTGACCGACACTCAGCTTCCGGTAGACGCTGGTGAGATGGGTCTCGACGGTGCGTACGGTGACGAACAGCGACTCGGCGATCTCGCGGTTGCCCGCCCCGCGGGAGGCCATCTGGGCCACTTTGCGCTCGGTGCCGGTGAGCAGGTCGACCGGTGAGGCGGTGATCTCGCGCATCCGGCCGCCCGCGGCGACCAGCCGGTTACGGGCGTCCTTGGCGAGCGCGAGCGCGCCGCAGCCCTGGGCGAGGTCGACGGCCGAGCGCAGCCGCTCCCGGGCGTCGCGCGGCCGCCCGATGTCCAGCAGCGCCCCGCCGAGCAGGAACTCGGCCCGGGCGTACTCGGCGCGGGCGGGCGAGCCGGAGAGATGCTCGACCGCCTCGGTGAGATACCCGATGCCCGCCTCGCCGGGAGTGGTCACCCCGCGGGCGAGGGCGGCGAGTCCGAAGGCGCGCGGGGTGCTCCAGCGGCGGGCCAGTTCGGCGCCGTGCTCGACCAGGTCCCGCGCCTCGTCCGCCCGCTTCTCCGCCGCGAGCACCCAGGCCGCCTCGGTCCACCAGGGCACGAACGCCGGGTTGGCGAAGCCGGAATCCTCCAGGGAGGCACCGCAGTCGAGCAGCAGCCGCAGCGCGGTGGCGCCGTCGCCGAGCGCCCAGCGGGCCCGGGCGCGGGCCATGAGATACCAGTGGTACTCCATGACGAACCCGTCCAGATTCGGCCGGGTGACGGCGGCCAGCAGCTCCTCGGCCCGCTCCGGTTCGCCCCGGTCGATCAGAATCGTCGCCAGCGCGGTCTGGGGCATGGTCACATTGCCGCTCCAGCGCTCCTCGCCGATGATCTCGACCGCGGTCTGGGCGTCGGCGAGCGCGTCGGGGATCGCCCCGAAGCCGTGCAGCAGCATGGCGCGGTAGGACAGGGTGATCACATACGACCACACCGCGGCGTTGTCCTGGCCCTGGCGCAGCGCGTGGTCCAGCGCCTCCATCGCCCCCTCGACCTCGTCGGCCAGGCCCAGGGTGAACGCGGAGAAGAGCAGCGACCAGTTGTCGAGCCGGTCCGAGGAGCCGAGCGCGCGGTGGGCCTGTTCCACGGTCCGCCGCACCGAGCGGCCCTCCATCGCGGACAGGACCGTCATCATGGCGAGCATCTGCCGCTGGGCGGGGGTGTCCCCGGAGGGTTCGGGAATCCGCGCGAAGCGCTCCCGGACCGTATGGATCGTGGCCTTTTCGTCGGATCCGCTGATCAGCAGCGCCGATTGGACGAGGGTGCGCAGCTCACGGTCGCGCGGATCGGGGTCGGGCCCCAGCTCGGCCTCGAGTTCGTCGAGCACCTCACTGAGCACTCGGACGGCGGTCGGTGACTGCTGGACGGTGAGGCAGGTGAGGCCGAACTGCACGGCGATGGGCGCCTTGGTACGGACGTCGGTGGCCAGCGTGAGCGCGCGCCTGAGCAGGCGGATGGCCTCGGCGGGATTGATCTCCGCGAGCGCCTTGGCGAGCGGGACATGGGCCGACAGGCTGTCCGGCTCCGCCTCCAGGACGCGGTAGAGATAGCGGGCGGCGGCCTCCGGGGCGCCGCGGTGCTCGGCCTGGACGGCGGCCTCCCGGAGCACCCAGCCCATCCACGGCTGGGGGGTGCCGGGCACCAGCAGCACCTGGTTGGCGACCTCCTCGGCGGGCCGTCCGGCGTCGCTCAGCAGCAGGGCCGCCCGGGCGCGCAGCTCGGCCAGCGGCTTGTCCCCGGCGGCCTCCAGCACCGCCGAGCGCACCACGTCATGGGCCAGGTCCGCCCGGTCCGGCGCCATCACCTCGGCCCCGCGCAGCAGTTCCACGGCCTCCGCGACACGGGCCGCGGGCACCCCGGCCAGCGCGCCGATGTGTTCCACGTCCTCCTCGCCGAGCACCGCGATGGCGGTGGCCACGTCCCGCACCCAGTCGGGCCGGGCGTCGAAGAGGGCGCGCACGGACAGGGCGACCACGCAACTCCCGACCTCGGCGATCTCGCGCAGGCCGCTCTCGTCGGGTGAGACGCCCTTGGCCCGCAGCTCGCGCAGCAGCCGGGTGACGGTCAGCGGATTGCCGCCGCAGACGGCGGCGGCGCGCCCGGCGAAGGAGTGCGCGACGGGGGCGGCGAAGACCTGGCGGGCCATTTCGGCCACTTCGGTGTCGGTGAGCGGGTCGAGGCGGATCACCGAGGAGCGGGGCTGGGCGAGGATGTCCGCGAGCGTCGCGGGGGCGACCGGTTCCTCCTCGGTGCGCTGGGCGAGCACCACCAGCAGCGGCAGCTCGTCGGCCCGGCGCAGCAGGAAGTCGATCCAGCGCAGGGAGCGCTCGTCGCACCAGTGCACATCGTCCAGGACGAGCACCAGCGGGCCCTGGGCCATCAGGTTGGCCGCGAGCCAGTACAGGCCGTGCAGCACCGGGTAGACGGAGGCGGCCGTGGGCGGCCCCTCCTCGCCCGGGTGGGGGCTGAGTGCGGGAAGGGCGCGGCGGGCGCTGCCGCGCAGCAGCGGGGAGTCCTGGGCGTCCTCGGCCGAGAGCCCGAGTCCCCCGAAGAGTGCGCGCACTCCGCTGTAGCCGGCGCCGGCCACCACCTCACCGCAGGTGCCGCGCAGAACGGTCATCTTCCGGCAGACATCGCTGTCGAGGAAGACGCGCAGCAGGCTGGTCTTGCCGATTCCGGCCGGGCCCGACAGGACCACCAGACCGGAGCGGCCGTTGTGGGCGGCCTCCGCGTGGGCGGTCAGCGCCGCGAGTTCGGCAGCGCGCCCGACAAGCGCGCCGGGTAAACCGGAATCGTTTTTCCGGTCCACCACGCAGCCTCCTAGAGCCACAGAACGCGAACAATCTTCCGGAAAAGTCTGCTACTGCCGCGATCAGGAGGCTACACGACCGCTGTGACGACGATCAATATCGATCAGTGAGGCCCGGAGACGGAAGGCGTGGTGAGGGCGATCACCATTCCGGCCCCGGGCCCTTCGGTATCACTGTGTGGGTACGAGGCATGAAGTCGTCTATGGCATCTCCTTTCGTCGGCTCACGTTCACGGGGTCATATGCGCTTCTTCGAGCGCGGCTTCCAGCGCGATGGCAGGTGAGTGGAGCTCGAACCAGACGACCTTGCCCGCCGCCGTGCAGGTGGAGCCCCAGCAGCAGGAGAGCAGGTCCAGCAGATGGAGCCCGCGGCCGCCTTCGTCATCGCCGCACGCGCGGCGCACCCGGGGCTGCCCGGGGTCCTCGTCGGCCACCTCGCACCGGAAGGCGCGGTCGACGGAGCACAGGGAGAGCGTCAGGCGGATCGGTCCGCCCGCGTGCCGCAGGGCATTGGTCACCAGCTCGCTGACGAGCAGCTCGGCGTCGTCGGAGAAGTCGCGCAGCGCCCATACCCCGAGCTGGGCGATGGCCAGCCGCCGGGCCCTGGGCACCGACGACGGCTCGGAGGGCAGCAGCCACGACGTCCCGCCGCTGGTGGCGGGGGGACGGGCGGCCTCGGGCCGGCGCTCGGTGCTCACCGGGGCGCCGCGCGAGGTGGTGAGAGTGGTCGCGTTCATGACGACTGGTCGGGGCTGATGCGGGGGGCGGGGACGGCACGCCCGTCGGGAAGGAGTTCACCCGTGTCCGCGAAGATCACCACTCCATTGCAGAGCAGGCTCCACCCCTGCTCGGGGTGGGTGGCCACCAGACGCGCCGAATCGTGATCCGATGCGTCGGCGGATGGACAGGGAGGTTGATGGAGGCACATGATCCGAACCTTCGATCTTCCGCCGTGGGCTGGCGGAACTCGTTTCCGAGGTCACCATGGTGGGTCGGCGCGGCGGTGCGCGACGAGGGGAGATCTCCCCGCATGGGTACCCGAACCCGCCCCCGGCCCCCGGGGGGGAGGTCACGGGTGGCCGACGCCCGCTCACCCTCGGTGAAACACGCCCCCCCGCAGGCGGACCGCCCGTCCGAAGTGCGTGCGGTGGTTCCCGGCCCGGGCATAGCCTGGAAACAGGGCTTCGGGTCCGTGCGGGCATCGGCCCGTCCACCCGAGCCCGGTGCGAGGCATCGATGGGTGCGGTGGCGACGAGCACCCCGACCGGACGGCAGACAGTGCGGCTGCCGGCCGAGGTGACGAGTTTTGTGGGACGTCGGCATGAGGCGGCCGAGGTCAAGGAGATGCTGTCCGCGTCCCGCCTGGTCACCCTCACCGGCGTCGGCGGAGTGGGCAAGACCCGGCTGGCGCTGCGGGTCGCGGACGAGGCGCGCCGGGCCTTCCCCGACGGCGTCTGGCTGGCCGAACTGGCCGAGCTGGACAACCCCGCGCTGCTCGCCCAGGGCCTCACCGAAGCACTGGAGATACGGGACCACTCCCCCCGCCCGGCGCTCGACGTCCTCGTCGACCATCTGCGGGACCGGCAGGCACTGATCGTCCTCGACAACTGCGAACACCTTCTGGAGGAGTGCGCCCGGCTCGCCGACCGGCTGCTGCGCGCGGCGCCCCGGCTGCGGCTGCTGGCCACCAGCCGTCAGGCGCTGGGCACGGCCGGTGAGCAGAGCCTGGCCGTCCCCACCCTCGGGCTGCCGGACCTCGAAGGGCCACGGCCCACCCTCGCCACCCTTGCGCGATGCGACGCGATACGGCTGTTCACCGAGCGGGCGGCGGCCATCGTGCCCGGATTCCAGCTCACCGAGGACAACCGGGACGCCATCGAGCTGATCTGCCGCCGGCTCGACGGCATCCCGCTGGGCATCGAGATCGCGGTCGTACGGCTGCGCGCCCTGTCCGTCCAGCAGCTCCTGGACCGGCTCGACGACCGGTTCCGGCTGCTGACCACCGGCTCCCGGACGGTCCTCCCGCGCCATCAGACGCTGCGGGCGCTGATCGACTGGAGCTATGAGCTGTGCACCGAGCGGGAGCGGCTGCTGTGGGCCCGGGTCTCGGTGTTCGCCGGAAGTCTGGATCTGGACGCGGCCGAGGCGGTCTGCTCCGGCGAGGGCATCGACCGCGCGGAGATCCTGGACCTGGTGACCGAACTGGTGGACAAGTCGGTGCTGCTCCGGGAGGAGCACCGGACGGCGGTGCGCTACCGGATGCTGGACACACTGCGCAGCTACGGCCGTGAGCGGCTGGCGACCGCCGGCGAGGAGGACGTACGGCTCAGGCGCCATCGCGACTACTACCGCGGGCTCGCCGCGGACGCGCGGGCGGCGCTCTTCGGACCGGCCCAGGTGCAGTGGTTCGCCCGGCTCCAACTGGAGCACGCCAATCTGCGCACCGCACTGGAGGGCTGCCTGACCGAGCCCGGGCAGACCGGCCGCGGCCTGGAGATGGCGGCCGATCTGCTCTACCACTGGATCACCAGCTACTACCTCGGCGAGGGCCGCCGCTGGCTGGACCAGGCCCTGGCACGGTGCACCGAGCCGACCGCGGCACGGGCGCGGGCCCTGTGGACCGATAGCTGGCTGGCCGTCATCCAGTCGGACACCGACGCCGCCGCGGCCATGCTCGAGGAGAGCCGGTCCATCGGGACCCGGCTGGGCCTGGACCCGGTGCTCGCCTACACCGCGCTCTACTCCGGCATGGTCGCCATGTACCGGGGCGAGACCCGGTCCGCGATCGCGCTCTACGAGGAGGCCGTGACCCGCCACCGCGCGACCGGCGATCCGGTGGGGCTGGCCCTGGCGCTCATCCGGCTCTCGCTCGCCCACTCCTTCATCGGCGACTCACCCCGCGCGATCGCCCTGGGCGAGGAGTCGCTGGCGGTGTGCGACGCGTACGGGGAGGGCTGGCACCGGGCCTACGCGATGATGGCGCTCGGCATGGACGTATGGCGCCAGGGCGACACCGCCCGAGCGGCCGCCCTGGAGAAGGACAGCCTCACGTTCAACCGCTCGCTGGACGACCCGCTGGGCGTCGCGGTCAATCTGGAGGTGCTGGCCTGGATCGCGGCCACCGACCGGGACCACACACGGGCGGCCGGGCTGCTGGGCGCGCTGAGTACCATCTGGCACGCCATCGGCGCCCCGCACTCCGGCTACGGGCATCTCGTCCACTACCACGAGGAGTGCGAGGCCACGGTGCGGCGGGCCCTGGGCAAGGCGCCCTTCAACACGGCGTTCAAACGGGGCGCCCGGCTGTCCTACACCGAGGCGCTGGTGTACGCGCTCGAGGGCGAACTGCCCAGTGAGGAGCCGGCGGTGGGCGGTCGGCCGTCGCCGCTGACGCCCCGGGAGTCCGAAATCGCGCAACTGGTCGCGCAGGGGCTCAGCAACAAGGAGATCGCCTCGTCCCTGGTCATCGCCCAGCGCACGGCCGAGGGCCATATCGAGCACATTCTGAGCAAGCTGGGTTTCACCTCGCGTGCGCAGGTGGCGGTCTGGGTAGCGGAAGGGCACCGCACCGCGGAGGCCGATGGCCAACACCCGCCGGAGAATCCGGCCTGATCCAAACGACAGGCCCTGGGCCACGCGGCATTCTCAAGGGGCAAGAGGCGGAATACTATTCGATACGGGCGCACATGTCCCCGAGGTTTTCACAAGCCCCACGAAAATCCTCGCCCGGCCCGGCTTCGAGGGATCATGCGTCAGGCTCGAGGGACGAGCCGCAATGGCCGTGTCAGCGCGTCGACGCGACCCATGCGACCGAGGAGGTCCCGCCGTGACTGTTGCCGCAGTCGGCAATACCGGTGATGCCATGGAACTTTTCCGTGGCACCGCCCACAGCCCGTCGTTCTTCGCGCGGGGCCGCGCCGGGGTCACGGGTGGCGGACAGGAGCTCGTGGACTTCTGCATCCCCTGCAATCCCTACTTCCCCACCCCCGCGATGTTCGCCGTGATGGCGGTCAGGCTGCGGGACATCCTCACCTACTACCCGAGCTCCGCCGAGACCATCACCGCGGAACTGGCCGATGTGCTCGGGCTGCAACCGCAGACCATGGCGATGGGCAACGGCTCGACCGAGCTGATCACCTGGATCGACCATCTGCTGGTGAAGGAAAGCCTGGCGGTGCCGATTCCCACCTTCGGCCGCTGGACCGACCAGCCGATGGAGACCGGTAAACGGGTCGACTTGTTCCAGCTTCCGGAAATGAGCGGGTTCGCACTCGACCCGAACGCCTTCGTCAACTTCGTACGTTCCCGGGGCTCTCGGGTCGCCGTGATCTGCAACCCCAACAACCCCGACGGGGGGCTGGTGTCCCGCCAGGCCCTCATCGGCATCATGGACGCCCTGGCCGACCTCGACCTGATCGTGATCGACGAGTCCTTCCTGGAGTTCGCGGACGCCGAGGCGTATCCGAGCGTCGTCGACGAGGCCATCCTGCGCCCGAATGTGATCGTGCTGCGCAGCCTCGGCAAGAACTTCGGACTGCACGGTGTGCGCTTCGGCTATCTGGTCGCCAATCCCTCGCTCGCCGTGCAGATCCGCTCCCGGCTGCCCAAGTGGAACCTCAACTCCTTCGCCGAGGTCATCGTCTTCATGCTGAAGCGGTACCGGCAGGAGTACGTGGACAGCCTGCGCATGCTCAGCCGCGACCGGCAGCAGATGACCAGCCAGTTGGCCGGGCTGCCCGGAATGACGGTCTACCCCTCCCAGGGCAACTTCGTCTTCGTCAAGCTGCCGGCCGGAACCGACGGCGGCTTCGTCCGGGACCAACTGCTGTCCCAGCACGGTGTGCTGGTGCGCGAATGCGGCAACAAGCTGGGCAGCAGCAGCCAGTTCATGCGGCTGGTGGTGCGCTCCCAGCCCGATGTGCAGCGACTGCTGACCGGGCTGAGCACGGTGCTGTACGGGACGTCCTTCTACGCCCCCCAGGTGAGCTGGGAGCAGCAGCCTTCGGTGCCTTCGGGGTACCCGGAAACCTCGGGGTACGCGGGATTGCCGGGGTCCTGGGGATCCGCCGCGCAGGCGCCGTCACTGGACTACTCCTACCAGCAGCCGCCCCAACTGCCCGCGGCACCCATGGCCCAGGAGCCCCAGCCGATGTACTCCGCGGCCGCCCTGCCGGCCCCGCAGGGCGTCTCCGGCGATCCCTACGGGCAGGCATCCTTCACGGGCGCCTCGGCGGGATACGCCCAGCAGCAGCCGCTCGCGGAGCTGTCGCCCGCGTATGTCGCCACTCCCCCGGCCCAGACGCCCCTGTACCAGGCCCCGGCGGCGCTGCCGCAGCCCCAGATGGCCCAGGCCCAGATGGCCCAGACCCCGCAGCCGCTGATCCCGCCGCAGGCAGCGGCGCAGCAGTTCCCGGCCCCGCAGTTACAGCCGGCCCAGGGCCAGGTGTCGCAGAGCCAGGCGTCGCAGGGCCAGACGCAGTTCATGCAGATGGCGCCGCAGCCGCAGAGTGCGCAGTATCAGGACGCCCAGGCGCAGACCGGCCAGATCCCGGCGGTCCAGGTCCAGGGCGGTCCGGGGCAGGGGGCGGCGCCCGCGTACGACTTGTTCCGACCCGAGGAGACGACGGTCGACCAGATCCCGGTCTACGGCCGGCGGAGCGCCGGTGTGCCCGAGCCGTCGCCGGTGGAGCGGACGCAGGCCATGACCTACGATCCCGCCGAGCTGAAGGCCGCGGCCGCGGCGCCGGCCCCGGTGGTGCCCCTCAGCGAGCAGGAGGACGACCCGACCGGGCGGACTCCGGCGCTACAGCGCTATCCGCGCCCCGCGGCATACCTCCAGGGCGACTCGACGTCATGACCGGACCGATGCCATGACCGGGCCGGGCTCATGACCGTGGCAGCCCTTCGTCGCACGGCCAGGCCGGGGAGACTCCGGCCGCCGCGCAGACCGCGATATGCAGCAGCAGGGGGTGGGTGTACGGCTCTCCGTCGTCCGGCCAGTGCACCACACCGGGCTCCTCGGTCCCGATGGGGCCGGTCCGCCGGCCGGGCGGGCCGGTCACCGTGGCACCGACCGCGTAGACGGCCGGTGCGGGCCAGTCGACCCCGATGTCCGACTGCGGCGGCACGATCCACCACCAGCGCCCGGCGCGGGCGAGCACACATCCCGCCCGGGGCAGCAGGGCCATGACCCCGGGGCCGTGCCGCTCGGCGATCCCCACCGCGTCGTAGGCCCGTTCCGTCCGCAGCTCCGGCGGCAGTTGCAGGCGGTGGCTTCCGGACGCCGGACGGAATCCACGCCGGCCGAACCGGCCGCGGACGAGGCCGGTCAGCGCACCGGCGAAGGCGTACGTCATCTAGGGGCACTTCACAAAGGTCGGGCCGCTCGCGCCTGCGGTCGCCGCGGCAGAACGCGGTAACGGGATCATGACGCAACTATGCGCACCGCCGCGCACACTTGGCAAGGGGCACTCTGAACAGTGCAGAGTCGTAAGTGCAATGTGTCCGTTCCGCACTGGCCATGGCACACTGCGAACATCAGCGTTGGGGAGGTCAGGGAGGGATTCAGGTGAGCGAACCGCGGTCGGCCCCGACCGTGGGTCAGGTCGTCCTCGGCAAGAGGCTCCAGGACCTGCGGGAGAAGGCGGGGTTCAAGCGGGACGAGGCGGCAAGAGTGCTGCGGGTCGCGCCCGCCACCGTCCGCCGCATGGAGACCGCCGAGGTCGCGCTGAAGGTTCCGTATGTGCAGATGCTGCTGGACTCCTACGGGATCACCGGCGACGAGCTCGATTCCTTCATCACCCTGACCGAGGAGGCCAACAAGCCCGGCTGGTGGCAGCGGTTCCACGACATCCTCCCGGACTGGTTCAGCGTGCATGTCAGCCTGGAGGGCGCGGCCGAGATGATCCGGGCGTACGAGCCGCATTTCGTCCCCGGGCTGCTCCAGACCGAGGAGTACGCCCACGCGGTCATGCAGACCGGTGCGGTCGGTCAGGCCGCTCCCCGGCAGGCGGAGCGCCATGTGGCGCTGCGCATGGAGCGGCAGGCGCTGCTCACCCGGCGGGACGCGCCCCGTCTGTGGGTGGTGATGGACGAGACGGTGCTGCGCCGCCAGGTGGGTTCGGCGGCGGTGATGCGCGACCAGATCGACCGGCTGCTGGAGTCGGTCGAGCTGCCGCACATCACGCTACAGATATCGGAGTTCAGCTCCGGACACCATCCGGGCACCTATGGGCCCTTCGTCCTCTTCCGCTTCGCTGTTCCCGAACTGCCGGACATGGTCTACGTCGAGTACCTGACCGGCGCCGTCTACCTGGATGAGCGCATCGAGGTGGCCTCCCATCTGGAGGCCCTGGACCGCATGGCGGCCCAGGCGGCAACCGCACGACGCACAAAGGAAATCCTCCGTGATTTCCGCAAGGAGCTCTGATCGGAATGGATCGCATTCACAACGGCATGCGCGCGAGCGACCTCGGCAGCGAGGGCTGGCACAAGCCGTGGAGCGGTGGCAACGGCGGCAACTGCGTCGAGGCCATGAGGCTGGACGACGGCCGGGTCGCGATCCGTCAGTCGACCGATCCGGACGGTCCGGCCCTGATCTACACCCGCCACGAGATCATGGTGTTCATCGAGGGCGCCAAGGCGGGCGAGGCCGATTTCCTCATCTCCTGATCCGCCTCCCGTGCACCGGCCCGCTCTCCGCGGCCGCGCCGGTGCCGCTATGGGCCGCCGCCGTGTCCGGACACGGCGGCGGCCCATGGGTTTGCGGCCCTCCGGCCGTCGGTGTCCGCCGTTACGAGGCGTCCGCCGCCAGCGCCCGCAACAGACCGACGGCGAGCGCGGTACGGGCCGGGATCGGGGCGAGCACCGTGTGCTCATGGCGGGCGTGGGCGCCGGAGCCGAGGGCACCGAGCCCGTCGAGG
>NZ_JAHLEM010000157.1 GCF_018883605.1 Streptomyces niphimycinicus
GGGTTTGCGGCCCTCCGGCCGTCGGTGTCCGCCGTTACGAGGCGTCCGCCGCCAGCGCCCGCAACAGACCGACGGCGAGCGCGGTACGGGCCGGGATCGGGGCGAGCACCGTGTGCTCATGGCGGGCGTGGGCGCCGGAGCCGAGGGCACCGAGCCCGTCGAGGACCGGACGGCCGAGCGCGGAGACGAAGTTGCCGTCGCTGGCCCCGCCGACCGCGGTCTCCGCCAGCTCCCAGCCGTGTTCCGCGGCGACCGCGTGGGCCTGCTCGAACAGCCGGCGGGAGGCGTCGTTGGGGACCATCGGCGGGCGGTTCCACTCCCCGGTGACGGTCAGCCGCACCCGCTGGTCGGAGGGGGCGAGGGCGTGCAGCGCGGTGTCGATCCGCTTCATCTCCTCCGGTTCGGCGATCCGGATGTCGATACCGCAGCTCGCCCGTGCGGCGATCACATTGCGCCCGGTGCCGCCGCTGATCAGCCCCACGTTCACCGTGGTTCCGCGCTCCGGGGCGCTGAGCGCGGCGATCCGCGGGACGACCTCGGCCAGCGCGTGGATGGCGCTCGCGCCCGCGAACGGGTCGAGTCCCGCATGCGATTCGATGCCGTAGGCGGTCACATCGAACAGCCCCACGCCCTTGCGGGAGGTCTTGAGCGCCCCGTCCAGCGATGCCTCGAAGACCAGCGTGGCCAGGACGTCCTCGCTCAGCCGCTCGATATGGCGCCGGGAGGCGGGGCTGCCGATCTCCTCGTCGCCATTGAGCAGCAGCCGCACCGAGGGGTGCGGAAGCTCCAGCTCGCGCAGCAGCCGCAGGGTCCAGACGGCCTGCACCAGACCCGTCTTCATATCGAAGACACCGGGTCCGCTCGCCCGGCCGTCCTCGATCCGGAAGGGCCATTCGGCGAGTGTTCCGGCCGGCCAGACCGTGTCGTAGTGGCACAGCAGCAGCACGGTGCCGGGGGCCGTGCCGCGATAGGTCACGGCCAGCACATCGCCGTAGGTCCCGCAGTCGTGGCGCTCGGTTCCGTCCGGCTCGCCGAGCCGGTCGACGAGCCAGCCGCTGATCGCGGCGAGCCCGGCGTCCAGCAGCCGCTTGTCATGGCTCGGTGTCTCCAGCTCCACCAGCGTCCGTAGGTCTTCGGTCATCTCGGGCAGCACCCGGGCGGTGGCGGCGGCGAGATCGGAGGGGGTCATTCGAGGGGGTCCTTCCCGAGGTGGCGTGGGTGAGGGAGCGGCCGGGGATCAGCGGACGGGCGCGCCGGGGCCGAGCGGGATGCCCAGCGCCCACCAGGCGTAGAAGAGCAGAGTCCAGGCCACCAGCATGGCCACCGAGAGCGGCAGGGTCAGCGAGGCGAGGGTGCCGATTCCGGCGGAGCGCCGGTAGCGCTGGAGGAAGCCGAGCGCCATGACGAAGTAGGCACTCATCGGGGTGATGGCGTTGGTGCAGGAGTCGGCGATGCGGTAGACGGCCTGGGTGGCCTCCGGGGGGATGTGCAGCAGCATCAGCATCGGCACGAAGACCGGGGCCACCAGCGCCCACATGGCCGAACCGCTGGTCATCGCCAGATTGATCACCGTGCACACCAGCACGATGCCGATGAAGGCGACCGGGCCGGTGACCCCGAGGTCCTTGAGCAGATCGGCGCCGCGGATGGCGAGCACCTGGCCGACGCCGGTCCATTTGAAGTAGGCGAGGAACTGGGAGATGGCGAAGAACAGCACCAGGATGGGGGCCATCTCCCGCATGCCCTGCGCCATGAAGTCCGGGATGTCACGGCCGCCGCGCACGGTGCCGGCCGCACGTCCGTAGACCGCGCCGAGGAGGGCGAAGAGCAGTCCGAGCACCACGGCGATACCGGAGAGCACCGGCGATTCGACGATGCTGCCGCCCTCACCGCGCAGCGGTGACCCGGTGGGGATCATCGCCACCACGACCACCGCGAGGAAGGCGACGAGGGCGATGGTGGCGTGGCGCAGCCCGCGGCGCTCCTCGGGTGCCAGGGCGAGCTCGACCTCCGTGGTCCGCCCGTTCTCCGCGGTCATGTCCTCCGCGGCCTCCTCGGGCTCGGGCGGAAGCGCCCCCACCCGCTTCACCAGCACCTTCTCGGTGACGAAGGTGATCACGGCGGCCAGCACCACCGAGGAGGCCAGGGAGAAGAAGTAGTTGGACAGCGGGGTGACGACATAGCCGGGGTCCACGGTGTGCGCGGCGGCCGTGGTCAGCCCGGACAGGACCGCGTCCATCGGAGTGATCAGCGGGCTGGCGTCATAGCCCGCCGATACGCCTACGAAGGCCACCACGATCCCCAGGAGCGGACTGCGCCCGACGGCCCGGAAGGCCAGCCCGCCGAGCGGGACCAGCGCCACATAGGCGGCGTCGGACGCGATGTGGGCGACCATCGCGGTGAAGGCCAGGGCGAAGGTCATCCAGCGCGCCGGGACCTTGGCGACACCGGCCCGCAGCATCGCCGCGAGCAGCCCCGACCGGTCGGCGACGGCGACACCGAGCATGACCACCAGGATCGTGCCGAGCGGCGGGAAGGTGGCGTAGTTGGTGATGGCATCGCTGATCATCGACCGCACCCCGTCGACCGAGATCAGGCTGCGCACCGCCACGGTCTTGCCGCCCGCCGGATCGACGGCGGAGACATCCGCGGTGGCGAGCCCCCAACTGACCAGCGCGAGCAGGACGCTGAGGATCCCGAACAGCCAGAAGGGATGGGGAAGTCTATTGCCCGCGCGCTCGACGGCGCCGAGCACCCGCAGCAGTGCGGACAGCGCCGCCGAGGACTCCCCGGGCGCGTCGGGAGGCGTTTGGCCGGGGGTGGTGCCGGGTGTCTCCCCGGGCGGGTTGTCGGGTGTGGTCGTGGTGTCTTTGGAACTCACCGTCCGCACTCCTTCGTCGGCGACGCAGTAGTGGTCGTCCATTAGAGAAGGCATGACGGAATGAGGCAAGTAAAAGAGTTGTAACGCAAGAATGATTCACACATGGAGGACCAATCGCACGATAGATTCGTACTCATGGCAGCCGTTCCCACCACACCACCGGTACTCGACGACGCGGACCTCGATCTGGTGGCCGCCCTGCAAGTGGCGCCGAGGGCGCCGCTGAGCGCGCTGGCCGAGGTGCTCGGCAGCTCGGCCAGCACCGTCGGCCGCCGGCTGACCCGGCTCGGGGAGGAGCGGCTGCTACGGGTGATCGGGCAGGTGGAGTGGCCCATGCTGGCCGAGGGCAACCCCATGCACGTCTGGGTGGCCACGGCCCCGGGGCAGGCGTGGCAGGTGGCCCGGCGGCTGTCCGAGCTGCCCGAGATACCGTTCGTCGCCACGACCACGGGCCGTACCGATGTCTACTGCTCCCTGCACGCGACCCGGCGCGACCGGGCCCGGGAGCTGCTGATGACCCGGATCCCGTCCGTCCCCGGTGTGCGCTCGGCCCGTACCGAAGTGGTGCTCAGGGCGACGGCGAAGTCCGACTCCTGGCGGCTGCGGAAGCTGGCCGACGACCAGGTACGGGCGCTGCGCGAGGTCGCCGATCCGGTGGCGGAGCCCACCGCCGCCACCGAGTTCAGCGACGACGAGCTGCGGGCCGTGGAGCTGCTGCGCCAGGACGGCCGGGCGAGCGCCGCCGATGTGGCGCGCGGGCTCGGCATCAGCCGGTCCACCGCCTACCGGCTGACCCAGTCGCTCCTCCAGCGCGGTCTGGTACGGCCCCGTGTGGAGATCGAACCGGCGCTGCTCGGCCATGCGCTGGAGGTCGTGATCGAGCTGCATGCCGCCCCCGGGGCCATCCAGGAAGTGGCCGACGCGCTGGCCCGGCATCCCTCGGCGCGCTATGTCTCGATCGTCGCGGGCACCTCCTCGGTGATCCACCACGGGGTGTTCCGGGACGAGGACGGCCTCGCCGACCTGCTCACCCGCGATCTGGCGAAGCTCCCCGGCATCACCGCCTGCGAGGTGTCGGTGGTCCTCGATGTGCTGCGCCGGTACTGGATCGGCCGGGAGGACGGAAAGCTGCTGAGCCAGGAGCGATGAGTTCCGCACGGCGGGCCGGTCTGATGGGTGACAACACCTTCCCGCTCACCGAGGAGAGACCATGAGCGACACCGAGATCACCATCACCCGGGACCTGGACGCACCGCGCGAGACGGTGTGGCGGGTGTGGACCGAGCCGGAGTACTTCGCCCGCTGGTTCGGCGCCGCCCCCGAGTCCGTCGCCCTCGACGTCCGGCCGGGTGGCGCCTGGAAGGCGAACATCGCCACTCCCGGTGGCGAGATGCCGATGCGTGGCGTCTACCGCGAGGTGGTCGGCCAGGAGCGGCTGGTGTGGACCCTGGACCTTCCGCAGGGGGTCATGGAGATGACCGCCACCTTCGCCGAGCTGGGCGACGGCCGCACCCGGGTGGTGCTCCGGCAGCCGGCCCCGCCGCAGGAGCAGTGCGCCCAGGCCGAGGAGGGCGCGGCCCAGCTCCTGGACAGCTTCGCCAAGGTGCTCGCGTCGGCCTGAGCGCTCGCCTCGTTCTGAGCTCTCGCCTCGTTCTGAGCGCTTCCGGTCACTCTCCCGGCGGTGGCCCGTCCCACTCGATGACGTCCACCTCGTCGCCCACGGCCAGCTTTCCGGCGCGGGTCACGGAGAACTGGCAGCCGAACAGGGTGGCGCCACCCGGCCCGCGCCGGTAGCCGGCCAGGGTGCGCAGTGGCTCCGGGCCCGCCTTGACGCCCTTGACCTGATCGACGGTCGTCACGACACACCGGGCGGTGGGCTTGGCGAAGCCCAGCTCGGCGCCGCCGATGGCGATCCTGCGGATCCGGTCCTCGCGATGGGGTTCGTCCCATCCGTCGAGCACGATGCCGGGGCGGAAACGGCTCATCGGCAGCGCGGCGCCGCCCGCCTCGGTGATCCGCTGGTTCAGCCCGTCCAGGCTGGCCCGGGAGACGAGGTGCACGGCGGCGCTGTCGGCGTAGCCACAGGTGCCGGGGATCCATCCCTCGGTCACCCGGTCGTGCTCCGGGGGCACCCGCACCAGCCTGCTCGGCGCGCCCAGCGCCCGTGACAGCCACGTGGCGGCGTCATCGCCCTGGTCGATACCGAGGAAGGGGTTGTGGAACAGCGTGACCTCGCGCCGGGCGGAGGTGGTGTCGGCGTCGATGGCCACTTCGCCCTCGCCGGGTGCCGACAGGGTGAGCCGGGTGCCGTCCGGGTCGATGGCGGGGCGGATGACGGCGAGCCGGGGATCGCGCCGCTGCGTGCGGCACTCTCCGTTCTCGCCGATGACCATGAAGCTGCGGTCGTGCCGCAGACCCGCCTCCGTCAGCAGCGCGTCGGATACGGGCACGCCCGCGCAGCCCTTGACGGGGTAGGAGGTCAGCTCGACAACGATCGCCATGCGCCAACTCTACCCGGGGCCCTGCCCGGAGCCCTGCTCGAGGATCGTCTCACCGATCGGCCGGCCGGGGCGCTTCTGCGCGCTCGCCCGGTGCCCGACCGGCGTTTCATGGCACGACCTGGCTCCGCCATGCGCCCCCGGCCCGGCGTCCGGCGGCAGGGCGTAGCGCGGAGTACGCCGAATGACCCACCACGCACGGCCGGTGACCACCAGCACGCGCCGTAGGCGCGCTGCGCCTCCCGCCGACAGGAACCCAAATCCGACCGTTTCCCTGGAGCGGCGGACGAGATCGCGGGAAAAGCACGGTCTCCGGCGTCGCCCGGGGCCCGGACCGGCGGGGTGAAGGGTGATGATTTCGGTGCCGCCCCTGAGAGCGGCTCGAAGGGGAGAAGTCGATGTGAGGCAATGATATGCGCGGCGGCGCGGTTCCCGCTATGCACGGACCGTGTGATTCTCCGCCAGTTCCCGGCCGCCATGACGACCGGCTCTTTTCGGAGAACTGCCGCGCTGCATGGGCGGTCGGCGCGGCGATGCACGACAAGAGATACGGTAAACGCCAAGTCAAGTTCGTTCGCACGATGGTGAGTTGGTCCGCACGCCGCGCGACTCCCGCTGTTCCGCGGGCCATACCGGATGCCGGAGAAGACAAGCCGGGGCCGGGGTTCGGCGCACCGGGCACTCTCGGTCCCCTGCCATCTCCCCGCGCGTCTTCGCCCGGACCGCCTCCGCTCCCGGCCGGCGCCGCCGCTGAACGCCGCGGTCGGCGGCACGCCCCCGTAGACACGTTTCAAGGTCCCGCCGGGCCCAGGGAAACGCCGCCGGGTCCGCCTGGCACGTTCGCTCAGGCGCCCCCCTCTTCCCCCGCTCCCCCGCAAGGCCGTCCTATTTCCCGCCCCTCGCTCCGCCTCTCGCTCTCCCCTTCCCTCCTCCACTCCCCGGCATTCTCCGGTTGCCGGCAGGAAGAGCGGAACGGCCTGTTCCAGCGCGGGGCCGCGCGGTTACGGCCGCGCGCCGCGACCCGGCCGCCAAGCGGCCGATCTTGACTGGGCCGCGACGCAATAGCGCCGAGGAAGATCCCGTGCCGCACGTCCGGCCCGCATCAGGCGCCGTATTGAGCCGCCCGCCGCTCGTCCGCGCTTCAACTGCCCATGCTCCGGCCGCAATTCGCCCGGTGCGCCGTCCGGGATCGCTCACCGATCATCCGGAAACGAATCCGGCGGAATAGCGTCCGCCCCGTCCGGCGCCCCGGAGAATCATTTCCCGCCGTACGAGGCCGTCCAGCGGGGCGTGATCGTCCGCATCCGCCCCGGCCCGCCGGATCCGCCGCGCCGACGGCCGTGCGCCCCCGGCCTCCCATGCGCCTCCCGCCCTGCAAATGACGAGGCGTCAGCGGATTCCGGGGTCGCGCCGGGCGGCGCGCGGCCGTCCATGAGGCCCCCTGCGCCTTGTGACCAGCGGGGCCGGGCTGCGGTACTCGTACAGCCCGCCGGGTCCTCCGGAGGGCATGTCGAGCGCCGTTGTGTCGAGAGGAACCAGCCTCATGGCCGTACGAGGAAGTCACCGACGCCCCGCATCGTCCAGCCGGATCTCCCCGCTGTGCGCGGCCCTCACCGCCGGCGGTGTCGGCATCGTCCTGCCGCTCCTCGGCACCGGCCCCGCCCACGCGGCCTCGGCCGGCACCTGGGACCGGGTCGCCAAGTGCGAGAGCGGGGGCAACTGGCACGTCAACACCGGCAACGGCTACTACGGCGGGCTTCAGTTCTCCCAGCACACCTGGTCGGCGTTCGGTGGCACCGCCTACGCCGCGCGGGCCGATCTGGCCTCCAGGGTTCAGCAGATCACCGTGGCGGAGGTGGTCCTGCGCAAACAGGGCCCGGGCGCGTGGCCGGTCTGCTCCGTCCGCGGCCGGCTTTCCCGGTCCGGCCCGCCCGCCGAGGCGGCGAGCCGCGGTACCGAACCCCGCGCCAAGCACCCGGCCAAGCCTTCCAAGAAGTCGGCCAAGCCCACCAAGAAGTCGCCCAAGTCCGCCGCGAAGTCCCGGGCCCGGCAGCACACCGCCCGGCGCGCGGCGTCCGGCTCCTACGCGGTCGTCCGCGGCGACACGCTGTCCCGCATCGCTACGCGTGCGTCGGTCAGCGGTGGCTGGAAGGCGCTGTACCACGCCAACCGCGGGACCGTCGGCCCCAATCCCCATCTGATCCACCCGGGGCAGCGGCTCGCCCTGCCCGCGGGTGCCCGGCACGTGCGCAACGCGGCGCCCCGCCACCGCGCCTCGGCCATCTCGAGCCACGTGGTCCGCAAGGCGGCCGCCCGCCCGCATATGGCCCCGGTCAGCGGGACGGTCAGCGCGGCGTACGGCATCCGCGGCGCGCGGTGGGCGAACGGCCATCACACCGGCGTGGACTTCGCGGTCCCCATCGGCACCTCGGTGCGCGCGACCGCCCCGGGCACCGTGGTGGCGACCGGGTGGGGCGGTGCCTTCGGCTACCAGGTGATCATCCGCCATGCCGACGGCCTCTACACCCACTACGGGCATCTGTCGGCGCTGACGGTCCGCACGGGGCAGTCGGTCGAGGCGGGCCGCCGGATCGCCCGGTCCGGCAACACCGGGAACGCCACCGGACCGCAGCTCCACTTCGAGGTCCGCACCGGCCCGCACTACGGGGCCGATATCGACCCGCTGGCCTATCTGCGCTCACGCGGCGTCAGCGTCTGACGGCTCGCACCGGAAGCACGGCGCCCCGCGAGGAAGTGTCCGGATCTTGCCGCCTGCGGCAGGCCGCTCCCTCCCCGCCCCGGCAACGGGAGGCGACGGAAGGGGACGGGAGGGGAAAGACCCGCCGGACACCCCATAGTCCATCTCCAGGGGGTGGGGGAAGGGGAGGCCGCCCGAGGCACGGCTCGGGCGGCCTCCCGCCATCCGCGCGGGGATCGGTCAGTACCAGATCGCGGCGGCCAGCCCGGTGTCCGCCCCCTGAGGCGGATCGGGAAGGCTCCGGGCGGCCCCGAGCGCGATGCGCCGCGCACTCCAGGCCGCCACCGCGGCGTCCAGGACGTCGTCCGGCGGCACCCGGCCGGCCGGTCCGAGGTCGCCGGGCAGCACGATGCCCTGGTCCCCCAGCAACCGGCGGCGCACGGCCTGGCCGTTCCAGCTCTTCTTGCTCCAGGCCACCGGCCGCGACTCGTTGACGGCGGCGAAGGAGACCTCGGGATGGACCTCGTAGAGCCGGTGGTCGCCTTCGTCGCGGCACGCGTTGGCCTCGCGCAGCTTCGCGGCCAGCCCCCAGGTCTGACGGCTCAGCCCCTGACCGGTCAGCTCCCGGCAGCGCTGATTGGCGTCGTCATAGTCATCCGCCTCCCAGACCCCGCGCGGCGGCACGGGGAAGACCCGGGAGCGGTGCGGGGCCACCATCGCCACGGCCAGGGCCTCCGCCTCGCGCCATCCGGCCCTCAGCAGCCCCAGCGGCATATCGACCGCCACCACGGCGGCGTCCGGAAACCGGCCGAGCAGCTCGCCGAGCCCGGCTGCGGTATCCGCCCCGGCGAAGCGGCCCTCCTCGCACAGCGCCACGGCCACCCAGCCGGTACGGCAGGCGTCCACCCCCACGACGGGTGATCCGGCGCATCCGGGTGCGGGCGGGGCGTGAAAAGCATCGCGACGGGAACCCATGCGCCGTATCCGACCATGCCGATGGGCCGGTACGGGTCACAACGGCGCGAAAGGGCGGGCGATGACCCCTCCGCCCCTGAAGGGGTGGTTTCTCGCCATGCCGGTTGGGCTTCGCGACGGACCGGCCCCTGCGCGCCCAGGGCCGTCTACGGCTATGGCTTCGCGGAGCCCTTCGCCGAGGCTTTCGGTGCGGCCGACGGTGAGGAAGGGGCCGTGGTGCCGCCGGGGTTCGGGCCGTAGGCGTCCAGGAAGCGGTCGCGGAAGGAGCTCATCTTCCAGACCGGGGCCTTCGCGCCCGGCATCAGGCCGTCCTCCCAGCCCCAGCGGGAGATCCGGTCGAGCACCGCCTTGTCGTGTGCGACGATCGCGACGGGTACGTCCCGGCTGGCGTTGTTGCCGCTGACCCGGGAGAGGGGCTGGTGGTCGCCGAGGAAGACGAGCACGGTGTTCTTGTTGCCGTACTTCAGCACATAGTCGATGAGGCTGCTCACCGAGTACTGGATGGACTTGCCGTACTCGGTCTTCACCTTGTGCGGATCGGTGAACACATCCGCGGGATTCTTGCCCGCCTTCTGGATGGCCTTGTAGACCGAGCCGTCGCCGACCTGGTTCCAGGGGATCGTCTTGGGGATGGGCGCCCAGGGCTGGTGGCTGGAGGTGAGGATGATCTCCGACATCAGTGGCTTGTCGCGCTTCTTGCCGTGCTCCAGGTGCTCGAACGCCTTGAGGGTGTACTGGTCGGGCATGGTCGACCAACTGAACTTCGGGCCCTTGTAGCCGAGGTCGCGGGAGTCGTAGACGTGGTCGAGGCCGTAGAACTTGCCCTCCGGCCAGCCCTTGGTGACTCCCGGCATGATGCCGACCGTCCGCCAGGCGCCGGTGCGCTGGAAGGCGCGGGTGAGGGACATGTGGTCGCCCGCGGTGACGGTGCGGTAGCGGTTCTGGTTGTCGATCCACAGGCCGGTGAGGAAGGTCGAGTGTCCCAGCCAACTGCTGCCGCCGTAGGTGGCCGAGGTGAGCCAGCCGCTCTTCGCGGCGAACCCGGCCTTGTTCAGCCGCTTGGTGGCGTTCTTGAGGGTCTTGTCGACACCGGGCGCGATGGCCGGGTCCTCGATGGCCGAGCGGCCGTAGCTCTCGATGAAGGTGAACATCATGTCCTTGCCGCGCAGCCCGGTCAGCAGTTGGTCGCCGGGGGTGTCGCCGTAGGTGTCGACGGCGGCCACCTTGGCGAACTCCCGCTCGTCCTTGAGGGTCTTGCGCACCCGCTCCGCCCGGTCCTGGACGAGCGCGGTGGTGCTCCGGGACGCGAACGGCGCCCCGGCCACCTGTACGCCGAGCGCCGCGCACATGACCCAGACGGTGCCGAGCACCAGGGTGGTACGGGTCGCCACGGCGGTGTTCCTCGCCATGACGTCGCTGATCCGCAGGACGGCGAGCCCCATCAGGACGAGCAACGCGACGGCGAGGACCACGACACCGATCGCGGCGGCGGTGGCGGCCGTCCCGCCGAGCGCGTCCTTGACGTAGGACTGGGCGTCGTCCAGCAGTATCCAGTCGAGCACCACGTTGAACCCACGGCCGAGGAACTCGTTGAAGCCGATGTCGAGCAGGTTCAATATGGTCAGCGCGCCGAGGACCACTCCGGCGAGCACCGCCACCACCCGCCGCGCCGGCGGCGGCAGCATCAGCAGCAGCGTGGCGCCGAACACCCCCTCCACCGGGATGCGCATAAAGGCACTGGGGTGGATGAGGCTGAGCTGGGTCGGCAGCAGGAGGGCGAGGAACACAAGAGCCAGGGAGAGCCCCGTGGCCGTCCATGCCACCGTCCGCGCCACGGCGGGGTACTTGGCCCGCCGGCCCTTGGGGGCGGCGACCGTGTCGTGGACGGTGCTCACCCCCTGGTCGGGAACCTCGTCCCGCTCCCCGGTGTCATCCTGCCGCTGGGCAGGAAGATCCGGCGTGGCCTCAGGTTCAGCCTCAGCCTGAGGTGGGCCCTCCGGAGTCGGGCCCTGCGTCGGGGCCTGCTCCGTGGTGCCCTTGTCCGTTTCCGACCGCTGATGAGAGCTCGATTGGCGCGACAACCCGAAGGTCCTTCCCTGCGAAGCCCGGTGGTGGCACGGCGGACCCGGCTCGGGTAGTCGGGCCCGTCGTCATCCGTACGGCGCGCCGGGGGCCTCCGTTCAATCACCTGGCATTTTTCCCGGCGCCTCCCGCCCGCTCGCGAGCGCACCCGCCCACGATACGCTGCAACCCTCACATGGATGTGAAAGTGAGCCGGTTCGGCGGCACGCCGGCGGAGAGACAGGGACGGACACATGCGCATCGGAGAGCTCTCGGAGCGCACCGGCACACCGCGCCGGCTGCTGCGCTACTACGAGGAGCAGAAGCTGATCCTGCCCGACCGCTGCGCGAACGGCTACCGCTCCTACGACGAGCGTCTCGTCGACCGGGTGCTCCAGATCAGGGGGCTGCTCGACGCGGGGCTTCCGACCCGGATCATCAAGCAGATCCTGCCGTGCCTCGACAAGCCGCGGCGCATTCACTTCTCCGACGCCACCCCGGAGATGATCGCCACGCTGGAGAACGAGCGGGACCGCATGAGCCAACGCATCGAGTGCCTGACCCGCAACCGGGACGCGATCTCCGACTACCTCGACGCCGTGCTCGGCAACAAGACCGCCGGCTGACCCACCCCGGGGAGCCCGGCCCGGATCTGTGGCGCATGCGTCCGGGCCCGGCCCTGGGTCACCGTCGAGACCCCTGGCGGTGACGAGCTGCGGGGCGTTCCCGCAGGACGATCAGTCCAGGGCGGCCGGGCCCGCCGCACCGACCCCGCTCGGCCGCGCCGGTCGTCCCGACGAGGTCGCCGCCACCGCCCTCTGCCTGGCCGGCGACCAGAGTTCCTTCACCACCGGTGCGGAGCCGTTCGTCGACGGCGGCGCCACCCAGCTCCAGGTACTACAGACGCCCCGCTCCGCTAACTGTCGACGGTGCCGGACAGCCGGGCCGGGTCGGCGGCGGTCACGGCCGCCTTCCCGTCCAGCTTCCAGCCTTGCGCGTACGCCGCGGCGAACTCCTCGCCGCCCAGCGCGGCCTCACCCCGGCGGGTGAGCTCACGGACCCGCGGATCGGTGTGGTCATGGGTGCCGCGGAGCCGGGCGGCGGCCCCGAGCAGTACGGCCGACTCGTGCTGCCGCCCGCGCGTCTCGGCGAGCGCGGCCGTGTTCACCGCCACCAGTGACAGGATCGGCAGATCCCGGGTCGCCAGCGCGGCCGCGTACGCCTCGCGCAGCGCCTTGTCCACGCCGGGCAGATCGCCCAGCGCCAGGCAGAGCGCGGCCCGTGCGTTGCCGACCAGCGTCCGGATGTGGTCCGTGGGGAACGCGGTTTCGTCGAGCAGACGGCGTTCGGCGGCGTCGATCAGTTCGCCCGCTCTGTCCAGGTCGCGAAGCCGCACCCGGAAGTCGGCCTCGCACACGTCGACCAGGACCAGCATGTCGGCCGAGGACGCGTGCAGCGCCCGCTCCCGGGCGGAGTCGAGCACCGCCATCGCCCGGTCGGTGTCGTCGCTCCGCAGGTGCACATCGATCCAGCGCAGGTCGCTGTAGAGCTGGTCGCCGAGGCTGAGCGAGCCGAACTCGCCCGCCAGCGTCCGGGCCTCGCGCAGGTCGGCCAGCGCGCCGTCGAGGTCGTCGTATCTCCGCAGGTGGGCGCTCATCGGCAGGGTGGCGGCCTGGCCCCAACGGTCGCCGGCCTGCCGGAAGCGGGCCAGGGCCGCCGTCACATGGACCCGCATCCGCATCAGGGCGCCCGCGTTCTCGGCGATCTCGGCCTGGAACATATGGGCCAGCGCGGACAGCCACACATCGTCGCCGTCGGCCAGGCGCTGGAAGATCTCGAGCGCGGCCTCCTCCTTCTGGAGGAAGAGCAGGACCGGGCCGAACACCCGGTAGTGGCTCGGCAGCTCCGGATGCGCGAGCAGCCGGTCGGCCAGCTCGCGCGTCTCCGCCCGGTCGTCCGCCACTTCCCCGGCGGTGACCCCCGACAGGATGTCCGCCCGGTTGAGCAGGTAGGCGGCGCGGACGCAGTCGCGCTCGGGCGTCGGCCCGCCGCTGGTCGCCGCCAGCACCTCGCCCAGCCAGTGGGCGGCGTCGGAGTGGCGGGCGAACATCTGCCAGTACCAGACCAGGGTCAGGGCGAGGGTGGTCGCGCCGTCGGAGTCGCGGATGGTGCACAGATGGCGCAGGGCGGCGAGGGTGTTGTCGTACTCGGCGCCGACGACCTTCATGGCGGTGAGCTGGCCGGGCCCGCGCAGCAGCGGGTCATGACGGGTCATCAGCTCCGTGAAGTGGGCGGCGGCCAGATCGCGGGCCGTGCCGATCTCGCCGGTGTCGGTCAGGCGGTCGGCGCCGTACTCGCGGATGGTTTCGAGCATGCGGTAGCGGCCGGTGCCGGGCGCGAGCTGGAGCAGTGACCGGTCGACGAGGGTGGCGAGCAGTTCGGGGATGTCGGCTGCGGACACGGCGGTGCCGGCGCAGACGGCGGTGGCCGAGGCGGGAGTGACGCCGCCGGGCAGGATGGAGATCCGTTCCGCGACGGTGCGTTCGTGCTCGCCCAGCAGCTCCCAGCTCCAGGCGATGACCGCCCGCAGGGTGCGGTGCCGGGGTGGTGCGGTGCGGCTGCCGGTGGTGAGCAGCCGGAACCGGTCGGAGAGTCCGTCGGCCAGGTCGGGCAGTGACAGGGTCCGCAACCGGGCGGCGGCCAGCTCGAGGGCCAGCGGCAGGCCGTCCAGCCCGTGCACCACGCGCACGATGTCGGGCAGCGAGGTCTCGTCGACGTCGAAACCGGGTCGTACGGCGGCGGCCCGCTCGGTGAACAGGCGCACCGAGGGCGCCCTTCGGGCCTGTTCGACGCCGTCGTCCAGGTCGGGCAGCGCGAGCGGGGCCAGCGGCACGAGCGCCTCGCCGTCGACCGCGAGGGGTTCGCGGCTGGTGGCGAGCACGCGCAGCCCGGGGCAGCGGGGCAGCAGCGCCGAGACGAGGTGAGCCACGGCGTCGATCAGGTGCTCGCAGTTGTCGACCAGCAGCAGGGTCTCCCGGCGGCCGAGCTCGCCGACGAGGACGTCCAGCTCGTCACCCTCGATCCGCTTGCGGGCATCGAGCATCGTGCCGCCCCGCAGCCCGGTCCCGGTGAGCACCGCCGTGGCGATCTTCGCCGGTTCGGTGACGGACACGAGGTCGATGAGCCAGGCGCCGTCGGGCCATGCGTCGTGGTGCCGACGGGCGGCCTCCAGCGCGAGCCGGGTCTTCCCGGCGCCGCCGGGGCCAAGGACGGTGACCAGGCGTCCGGTGGTGAGCAGGGTGTCGATGCGGGCGAGGTCGTCGTCGCGGCCGATGAAGCTGGTCAGCGGCGCGGGCAGGTTGGTGGGCCGGATCCGGTCGGGTTCGGTGGCCTCCTGTCCCCCCGCCTGGCCCCCGTTGTTCCGTACGGTTGCGGCCGCGTCAGCCGGCGCACTGGAAGCCGCCGGGCTCCCGGCCGGAGCGCCCCCGGCCGAGGTGTCCGGCACCGGGAGGGACCAGGCGGGGCGCAGCAGGCGCAGATGGCGTTCCCGCAGGGCGGTGCCCGGGTCCGCGCCGAGGACGTCGGCCAGCGTCTCGCGGACCCGTTCGTAGACCGCGAGCGCCTCGGCCTGACGTCCCTGAGCGGCGAGCGCGTCCATCAGCAAGGCGGCCGCCCGCTCATTGACCGTCTGCTCGGCCAGCAGTCCGGTCAGCCGGGCGGCGGCCAACTCGGCCCGCCCCAGCGACAATTCGGCGTCGGCGAGATCGGCGACCGCCTCGACCGACATCTGCGCCAGCCGTGTGGCGACCGTGGGTGCGACCGCGGCGATGGCCGGGGGTTCGGCACCTGGATGGCCGTCCCACAACGCCACGGCCTCGGACAGCGCGGCGACCGCGGCCTCCGGGTCACCCGTCCGCAGCCCCTCCCGACCGGCCGCGGTGAGCCGCTCGAAGCGCAGCGCGTCCACGTCTTCCGCGTCCACCGCCAGCCGGTAGCCGCCCGTGACCTGCACGACCACGCCACGGGCCGGGTCGGTCGGGGGGAGGGCGCGGCGCAGCCGGGAGACGAGGGTCTGGAGGGCGTGGGCGGGGCCGGACGGCGGCTCCTCGGCCCAGATCGCGTCGACCAGCACACCGGGCTCGACCGCGTGGCCACCGGCGAGCGCCAGCCGGACGAGCAGCCCCCGCAACCGCGCGCCCGAAAGGGTCAGAACGGTGTCACCGCGAGACACCTGAAACCGGCCGAGCAGCGTGATGCGAAGCGGTGCGCCCCTGTCCATTCCCCGATCTTCGCGCGCCCACCCACAAGGCCCCAAATCACAGCCCCCAATCAAGGCCGCGCATCAGGGCCCCGCATCAGGGCGCCCGTGCCAGCGGCGTGTCAGCGCCGTGTGAGCCCCCTGTGAGCGACCCGCCTCAGTCTCCTCATGCCCGCACCACGATCACGAGCAATGGAGGCAACAGATGACGGGGACGGACAACGCCGGCAACTGGGTCCGGAGCTGGGGCGCCTCGCCCCAGGCGGCCCACGACGGGCTCGGCTCGCTCAATGACCACCCGCCCCTCGCCGATGTGACCCTGCGCCAGGTGGTGCGCGTCAGCGGTGGCGGGCGCCGGGTGCGCATCCGTTTCACCAATGAGTTCGGGACCGCGCCGTTCACCATCGGCGCGGCGCGGGTGGGCCTCGCGGCGCCCGATGGCGGGGTGCGACCGGGCAGCGAGCGCGTGCTGACCTTCTCCGGCGCGTCGGCCGCCACCGTCCCGGCGGGCACGCCGCTCCTCAGCGACCCGGTCGACCTGCCCCTGCCCGCCCTCGCCAAGCTGTCCATCAGCGTCTACCTGCCAGGGCGCGTGGAGACCTGCACCTGCCACGACCCCGTCCTGGACACCGGCTGGACGATTCCGGGCGACGCGGTTGCCTCCCCCACCCTGCCGGAGAACGCCGAGGTGCTGCCGGTGCGGGCCCTGATCTCCGCCGTCGAGCTGCTTCCCGACGCCCCCGCCAAGGCCATCGTCGTACTGGGCGACTCCCGCACCGACGGCGCCGGCTCGACCCCGGACACCAACCGGAGCTGGCCGGAGCTGCTGGCCGAGCGTCTCGCCGAGCGGGGCGAGGGCACCGGCTACGTTTCCAATCAGGGCATCAGCGGCAACCGGATGCTCAACAATGGCATCGGGGTCGCCGCCGCGGCCCGCTTCGACCGCGATGTGCTGGCGACGCCCGGCCTCGGTCATGTGGTGCTCTCCGTGGGCGGCAACGACCTCGCCATCTCCTTCGCCCCGCAGGACGGCGACGGCCCCCTGGCCGATTTCCTGAAGGTGTTCCCCGGCGCGCCGGTGACGACGGACGACGTCATCGCGGGCTACCGCCAACTGATCGCCCGGGCGCATGACCATGGCGTGCGGGTCTATGCCACGACGATCGCGCCGTATGAGGGCGCGGAGGTCTACACATCGGAGGGCGAGAGCGCACGCCAGGCGGTCAACGAATGGATCCGCACCAGTGGCGCCTTCGACGCCGTGCTGGACTTCGACGCCGTCTGGCGCGACCCGGCCCGCCCCAGCCGGATCCGGGAGGACTTCCACTCCGGCGACCATCTGCACGGCAACGACGCGGGCTACCGGGCGCTGGCCGACTCCATAGACCTGTCGCTGTTCGGCTGAGCCGGCCGGTCGGTGAGCCGGCCGGTCCGGGAGTCGGCCGGTCGGTGAGTCGGCCGCTCCGGGAGTCGGCCGGTCCGCCGCCGGAACGCTTCGGTGTTCCGGCGGTTCCGCACAAGGGGACGAACGGGTCGCCCCCGGCCGGGTCAGCCGTCTCCCCGGGAGGCGGTGCGCCGGGCGCTGTCGCGGCGCGGCCTGAGGGGGGCGTCCTCGTCGCTGAAGAGCTCCGGGTGCTTGGCGCGGATCTTCTCCACATCGCTGAAGACCAGCCGCAGATGGGAACGCAGCGCCCCGTCGGCCCGGTCCAGATCACCCTCCTCCAGCAGGTCGACCACCTCCCGGTGCTGGCCGATGAGCAGGGACATCTGCTGGGTCATGGGCAGTGACAGCCTGCGGGCGCGGTCCAGTTGGGCCTTGGCCTGGCTGACGACCGGCCAGGCCGAGGCGTGTCCGCTGACGGCCATCAGCCGGGCGTGGAAGTCCTCGTCGAGCTGGAAGAAGCCCTGCATATCGGAGTGCCGGTCGGCCTCCTCCTGCGCGGTGAGCAGCGCCCGCAGCTCCGCCACATCCCGTGCGGTGACCTTCTCCACGGCCTCCCGCAGCGCGGCGCACTCCAGCGCCTCCCGGATGAACTGGGCGGAGGCGACATCCCGCTCCCGGATGCGCGAGATGAACGTCCCCATCTGGGGATAGATGTCGACCAGGCCCTCGTCGGCGAGCAGGATCAGCGACTCGCGGACGGGGGTGCGGCTCACCCCCAGCTCGGCCGCCAGGTCGTTCTCCGAGACGGCGGAGCCGGGTGCCAGCTCCAGGCCGACGATGCGCGAACGCAGCACCTCATGGACCAGTTGCCGGGTGTTGCGCCCCCGGGAGCGTGCCGCGTGCAGTCCTTCCGCCGGTGCCATCCGACCCCTTCCGAACCCTTGACTCGCCTCACTGACGTACTTGTATGGTAGCCGACCGACAGCCCGGACTCCACCCCCGGGAGCCCTCGGGAGTCCCCCGGAGCCCCCTGGGAGCCCCTGGAGCCCCGGGAGCCCCGGGAGCCCGCTCAGTGAGGAGCACATACGCATGGCCACGATCACGGAGGCCAAGGTCATCGTCACCTCGCCGGGTCGCAATTTCGTGACCCTGAAGGTGACCACCTCCGACGGCGTGACCGGTCTCGGTGACGCGACCCTCAACGGCCGCGAACTCGCGGTCGCCTCCTATCTGGAGGACCACCTCGTACCGCTGCTGATCGGCCGCGACCCCGCCCGTATCGAGGACACCTGGCACTACCTCTACAAGGGGGCCTACTGGCGCCGCGGCCCGGTGACCATGACCGCCATCTCCGCCGTGGACACCGCGCTGTGGGACATCAAGGGCAAGGTCGCGGGCCTTCCGGTGTACGACCTGCTGGGCGGCAAGGCCCGCGAGGGGGCCATGGTCTACGGCCACGCCAGCGGCGGCGACGTCCCCGAGCTGCTGGAGGACGTCGCCCGCTTCCAGGAGATGGGCTACCGCGCGATCCGGGCCCAGGCCGCCGTCCCCGGCTCACCGGGGACCTACGGCATCCGCCACGGCACGGTCGCCACCGTCTACGAGCCCGCCACCGGCGCGCTGCCCGAGGAACAGCCCTGGTCTACCGAGGCGTATCTGGACTTCGCGCCGCGCTATCTGGAGGCGGTCCGCGAGCGGTTCGGCTTCGGCTTCCATCTGCTGCACGACGTCCACCACCGGCTCTCCCCCACCGAGGCGGGGCGGCTGGGCCGCAGCCTGGAGGAGGTGCGGCTGTTCTGGATGGAGGACCCCACCCCCGCCGAGCTCCAGGAGTCCTTCCGCCAGATCCGCCGTTCCACCACCACCCCGATAGCGGTCGGCGAGGTCTTCAACTCCATCTGGGACTGCCAGCAGCTCATCACCGAGCGGCTCATCGACTACATCCGCGCCTCGGTCGGGCACGCCGGCGGCATCACCCATCTGCGGCGGATCTTCCACCTCGCCGAGCTGTACCAGGTGCGCACCGGCTCGCACGGCGCCACCGACCTGTCGCCGGTGAGCATGTCCGCGGCCGTCCACCTCGATGTCACCGTGCCCAACTTCGGCATCCAGGAGTACATGGCGCACGACCCGCTCACCCATGAGGTGTTCCGGCCGTCCTACGAGCTGCGCGACGGCGCGCTGCACCCCTCGGCCGCGCCCGGCCTCGGCATCGAGCTCGACGAGGAGGCGGCCGCCCGCTTCCCGTACGACCCGAAGTACCTTCCGGTGAGCCGCCGTACCGACGGGTCGGTGCACGACTGGTGAGCACCGACCCCATCCGGCGCCTGTCCCTGGCCACCCTGCCCGGCGTCCCCGCCGAGAGCCGCCCGCCGATCGATCCGCGGGCGCTGCGCCCCCGGATCGTGCATCTGGGCATCGGCGCCTTCCACCGCGCCCACCAGGCCCTCGCCACCCAAGCCGCCGAGGCGGCGCACGGCGGCGGCTGGGGCATCGCCGGTGTCACCCAGCGCAGCCGGGCCGTCGTGGACGCACTGCGCCCGCAGGACGGGCTGTACTCGTTCACCGAACGGCGCCCCGACGGCCCGGCCACCCGCGTGGTCGGCACCGTGACCGAGGTGCTGCACGCCGCCGACGACGGCCCCCGGCTCGGCGCGCTCCTCGCCTCCCCCGAGGTCACCGTCGTCACCCTCACCGTCACCGAGAAGGGCTACCGGCGGGACGCCGCCACCGGCGGACTCGCCCTGGCGGACCCGCTCGTCCGGGGCGATCTGGCGGGACGGCCCGCACCCGCGAGCGTGGCCGGGCAGCTCGCGGCGGGGCTCCGGGCCCGACTGCGGGGCGGCGGCGCCCCGGTGTCGCTGGTGTCCTGCGACAACATGGCCGACAACGGCGCCGTACTGCGCCGCCTGGTGCGGGAGTTCATCGCCGCGACCGCCTGGGAGGACCGTGACCGCCTGCTGGACTGGATCACCGGCTCAGTCGCCTTCCCCGCCACCGTCGTCGACCGCATCGTCCCCGCCACCACCGACGCCGACCGGCTGACCGCCGCCCGCGCGCTGACCGTGGCCGACGAAGGCGCGGTGACCGGCGAACCCTTCACCCAGTGGGTCCTCCAGGACATCTTCGCCGCCGACCGCCCGCGCTGGGAGGCGGCGGGGGTGCGCTTCGTCGCGGACGTCGCCCCCTACCAGCTCGCCAAGCTCCGGCTGCTCAACGGCGCCCACTCGCTCATCGCCTATCTCGGCCTGGCCGCCGGATGCGAGACCGTCGCCGATGTCCTGGCCACCGGCTGGGGCGAGCAGACCGTACGCGCCTACTGCGCCGAGGCCGCCCAGAGCCTGCCGCCCACCGAGGGTCTTGACCTCCCCGCCTACATCGACAGCCTGGTGGACCGCTTCGCCAACCCCGCGATGCACCATCGCATCCAGCAGATCGCCATGGACGGCTCCCAGAAGATCCCCGAACGGTGGCTCGCCCCGCTGCGCGAACTGCGCGCCGCCGGACGGGACACCCCCCTCCTGGCCACGGCGCTCGCCGCCTGGGCCCGCCGCACCCGGGACCACGCCCTGGACGATCCGCGCGCCGAGGAGCTGCGCCGGGCCTGGGACGGCCCGCACTCGCAG